>NZ_JBUYWT010000029.1:0-100404 GCF_055264925.1 Bradyrhizobium sp. KZN70725 | reverse complement strand
AAAACCCACAAACATCCGTTGACGAACAGTCGATTGTCCGCAGCCGTACGTCCCGGGTCGCCAGCTTTCCCCGGCAGCAGTGGCGCAATCCTCGCCCATTGCGCCTCCGTCCGCTCATATCGTTTCGCCGCCACCATCTGCTCCGTGTCTCGAATCACGGAACTCTATGAATCAGCGATCAAACCGCTTGGGAATCCTGAATGTCGATCGGTCCTAGGGAACGAGAAATATGTCTTCGCCGGCGGCGTTGTTGCCGCCTTTGAATGCAAATTGACCTTACGGACCAGCGACATCAAGCGAGCATTTTCAACCGCGTCCATTGTCAAACGAAAGGCGCCCACCCGCCTAGGAACCCCATATGACGAATTGAACGGGGCACCAATTTTTGGATTGTTGGCCCATTCCAAGTCTTTGGGTAACGACCAAGGCTGGCACCGCTTATATGACGCGGTTCAAAAGTACGCCGCTGAAACCTCTGATCATCCTCGCGAATTGCTAGACGTCATTTGCGTTGCAGATACAGCTACAATTGCCTTGGGCAAGCATGTTTTGGTCGGCAAGGGGCTAAGCGAACAAGAACTCCAAGAGCTTAATGAGATCGGCGAGCAAAGCGCCGTTGCAGCAATGTACGTGGTCCAAGACGAAGCTAAGCGCCATGTAGACCTAGATTTCTCTGGAGCAATCTTAGCTGGCCTCGTTTACGACCTCACCTACAGGATGGCTTTCGACGACCCGACGATTCGTCCTTGGGCAGATCATCTGTCGGGCTTAGGATTCTATGGCGGAATTGGAATCCCGCTCTATTGTTCGGAAGAAGTTCTATCGGACGAAGTGCGCCAGCGTCTCAAGCACGACGGAGCCAGCAAAGACCATTGGAGCAAATGGAATCGAAATTTGCCTTAGCAAGTAGCCCGAATGAGCGAAGCGATATCCGGGGTCACCGGCCGAACAAGTTGACGGCCTCCGCATGTCGCTTCGCTCATGCGGGCCACAACAACCGCCCCTCGCCTCCGCGCTACACCGCCCAATAGTTCGGGTGCGTGTACGTCTGCGAGCGGTCGCCCCAGTCGAATTCGTCGCCGTCGAATTCGGACGGCCCGGCGCGCAGATCCTCCAGCGTCACCTCGGCCTCGAAGGCCTGGCGCACAGGATCGAATCGCAGCGCGGCCCATCTGACGGGATAGTGGTGGTGGGTACTCAGCACGCCGCCGGTCTTGATGATGGCGTAGGCCACCGTTCCGCTCACCTTGTCGAGCATCAGCCGCTCGATCGACCCGAGCTTGGCGCCATCGCGCCCGAAGACGCAGACATGCTCGACCCGGTCACTGGGCACCAAGGTATGATGCATGGCATCCTCCCTGTGTTCCGCTTATTTGCCCGATAATATATGCCTGCCGCGCTGGTGAGCCAATGGGGCGCGGCTCGGCGACAGGCCGCAGGGGCCGGTTGGCTCTACCCTGCGGCGGCGGACGCTTGCACAATTTCGGATTAATAAAAACGTACCGCTGATTTGCCCGACGCGTCAAGTCGCTTTTCCGAGTCTCGGCGGCAGCCTGCTCCTTTGCATGGGGTTGTTTTCGATATTTTGGGACACCCCACGCACCTTCCGCCTACTCGGTCCGTCTGAGGAACGCCCCGAACGCGCGCGGGCCATCGCCGACCTTGACCTCGCCAATCACCTTCAGCTCGGCGGCGTCGATCACGCTCAGCGTGTTGCTCTCCCAGTTCGCGACCAGGATACGCTTGCCGTCGGCGGTCGCCTCGATGCCTTCGGGGTAATCGCCGACCGTAATCCGCTTCATGGGCTGCAACGTCACGAGGTCGAACACGCTGACCTTGCCGTCATACTGGTCGGTGACGAAGCCGCGGCCCTGCGCCAGCGCCACCGCGTAGGGGCGCAGGCCGACATGCACGCGGCCGATCTCGCGCGCGGTCGCGACGTCGATTACCGAGACGTCGTTGGTGCCGACGTTGGCCGTGTAGGCACGCTTGCCATCGGCATCGATGGTGACACCAAACGGCCGACTCCCGACCTTCACGATCCCCCTCCGCTCGCGCGAGGCGGTATCGATGATGGAGACGCTGTCATCGTCGCGATCCGCCGACAGCAGCAGCAGCCCATCCGGTGTCACCGCCAGCCCGGACGGCGATGCACCGACCGCGATACTTGCGACGACACGCCGCTCTCTGGCATCGATCACCCGCACCGCGGCGGCGTACCAGTCGGCGACATAGACCATCGCGCCGTCGGGCGCGACCGCGATGCCGAGCGGCCCGCCGCCGACATCGACCCGGCCCACCACCTTTCGCGCCGGCGCGTCGACTACCGTGACCGCCTTGGCATCCGGGCTGGTCACATAAGCGAAGCGGCCGTCATTGCTGACGGCAACGCCGGCGGGCTTGCCGCCGATCGCGATGGTCGCGACCGGCTTCGAGGTCGCGAGATCGACCACCGTGAGATCGTCGCTGAGCTGGTTGGTGACGAACGCCTCCTCGGCGCGCGCGGCGCCGAGGCTGGCAAGCAGCGCGACGAGCGCAATCGCGCGCACGCTCAGGTCCCGCTCTCGATCTTCTTCTTCAGCGCTTCGAGCCCGGCCTTGTAGAGCCCGCTCACCGCCTTCACCGCGGCCTCGTCGCTCAGCTCCGGCGGCGGGTCGTTGTTGGGAAAGCCGCGATAGAACGCGCCGTTCCATTCCAGCTTCGACTTGCCGTCGGGCGCCGGCGACACCGTCAGCGTCGAGGAATAATTGGTGACCGGCAGCACCTTCACATCGACGGCCGTGATCCGGTACGAATAGCTCATCATCTCCGGCTCGTATTTGTAGAGCTCCTCGTCGACGGTGGCGCCGGGCCCCAGCGTCAGCCGCCGGGTGGCGCCGATCTCGTTGCCCTTCTCGCCCTCGGTCTTGGTGACGCCGGCGAGCCAGCTCATGTCCTGGAAATTGCTGATCACCGCCCACACCTTGGCCTGCGGTGCGTCGATCTCGATCGATTCCCGCACCTTCTGGCGGGTCGGCCCATGGGCCCAGGCGGCCCCCAACACGGCCAATGCCGCCACCACCACGAAAGTCCGTGCGATCGACCGCCTCATCCTTGGTCCTCTCCCGATGTCTGTCGGCCCTGCGCCGCCTGGCGCATGCCGCAGTTTATGATTGGAGGTTCTAGACTAGACCGGCAACCTGCTTCTTGCACCAGAGCGAACTCGCACCCGCCGGCTTCCCCGGGAGGCAAGTCCGCCGGGCGGTGGTCTCACTCCTCGATCGCCGCCTCGACGAACCCTTTCGGATCGTCGCAGAACTCGCGCATCAGCCGGTAGTGATCGGTGTCCCTCAGGCTCACCGGCTCCAGTGCGTATTTGCTCAGCCGCAGCAGCGTCGCATTCGGATAGGCCATCAGCACCGGCGAATGCGTCGCCATGATCACCTGGCAGTGGCCGGTGCCGTTCATCCGGTGCAACAATTTGAGGAATTCGATCTGCCGCGACGGCGACAGCGCGGATTCCGGCTCGTCGAAGATGAAGATGCCCTGCCGCTGGCAACGCTCGTTGAAGAAGCGCAGGAAGCCTTCGCCGTGGGAATAGGACAGGAAGTTCGGCGGCACGTCCCCGACATCCAGCGCGGCCTCATCGACATAGCGCGCCACCGAGAAAAAGCTCTCGGCGCGGAAGAACCAGCCATTCGTGATCTTAGGTAGCCAGCTGGCACGCAGCGCCGACGCAAGCGAGCCGCCCATCTTCTCAACGGCATTGCCGTGGTCGACCGCGCGATAGCCCTTGCCGCCGCCGGCGTCGTCATAGCCGGCCATCACGGCGATGCCTTCGAGCAGCGTCGATTTGCCGGTGCCGTTCTCGCCGACGATGATCGTGATCGCCTTGTCGAAGCTCAGCTCGAAATCGTCGCGCAGCAGCGGCAGTACGAACGGATAGGCATCGCGGTTCGGAATTCGCGCAGGATCGAGCCAGACCCGCTTCAGATACGGCGCAGGCATGTTGATCGGGCGGTTTCGTCTGGCCATGTGCGCGGATCCGGGGAAACAATGGCGGGCGGCCCAGTTTATGATAAGAGCCCGCAACAATCCTAGATGGCCGGATGCCCCATGCCCAGCAAGTCTTACGCACTCTTCCGCAAGGCTGTCAGCACCGAACAGCAGGTCGTCTGCATCTATGACGGCCGGCCGCGCGAACTCTGTCCGCACATCATCGGCCACAACAAGAGCGGTGAAGAGGTCGTGCTGGCCTGGCAGTTCGCCGGCTCGAGTTCGGGCAGGCTGCCGCAATGGCGCTGCCTGCGGCTCGCTCACGTCAGCGACATTAGCCTGCGCAACGGCCCTTGGCACGAGGGCGGATCGCATCGCACCGAGCAGACCTGCGTCAGCGAGATCGACCTCGACATCAACATCCATGTCCGCAAGCGGAGGTGAGCGGCCCCTGCGCCCCCTGGTCAAGAGAGGGCGGCGAAGGCGGCAAGCCTCGGACAATTCATGTCGCGAGAATGCGGATATGTGACTCGCAGATCGCGCAACAAATTAGGTGTCGTCCCGGGCAAGCGAAGCGCGACCCGGGACCCATAACCACCGAAGGTCATTATTGCATAACGCTGGAGCCACAGCTCGCTTCGACAACGAATGTCTGTGGTTATGGGACAGCGGAGGCCGCGGCGCGATATCGGCTCCGGCGAACGCCAGGACGACCGCCGGGAGAAAGCGCCCGCCCCTACGGCTGCTCCGCCTCCGCCAGCACCTCCAGCGCCAGCTCCATCGTCATCAGCACCGGATTGTCGCCGCGCACCAGGCGTCCCTCGGCGATGCCGCCGAGATAGTCGACCAGCGCGATGTCGAGCTCGGCATGCAGCCGGCCATCCGCGTCCGGTGCGATCTCGCCCGCGGTCACCGCGAGCTCGGTCGCGAACGGCACCACGCTGTGGCCGTCGGTGAAGACGGCGCCGATGGTCGAGCCGACGCCGCCATGCAGCCGCGCGCGCAGGATGCCGTGCTGGCGGCAGAAGGCTTCCAGCGCGCAGGCAAAATCCTGGTTCGGCCGCAGCCGCAGCGCGAAGGCATGGCTCGTGGTCCTGGCCCCACGCGGCTCGGCTGCGACCGGACCGAACAGCTTGAAATTGGTTTCGCTGTCCGCCTCGGCCAGGAACGTCGCGCCGTCAATCCCGAACGCGTTCACCTCGAACGGCTCGGCGACAATGGTTTCTTCCGGCAGCATGTGGCCGCCATTGAAACGGCCGTCGGCCTCAGTCCACAGGCCGTGGCAATGAAAGAACGGCGCGCCGTCGCGTTCGCCGAAGGTCAACGCCGCCAGCTTGAGCCGGGTCACGCCGTCGGGACGGAACGTGTCGCTGTAGAACGCGGCGTTGACGCCGTCCTTCGATAGCGCCGGCATCACATAGGCGAACGGCCCGAGCGCGCCGCTTTTCGCGCTCAGGACGCCGCTGCAAAAGCCCTCCGCCGCAAAGCCGCTGCGCACGGCTTCGAGCAAGGGAATGCCGGCCTCGAGCACGAATGAAAAGGCGCGGCCGCGCGCGCTGACCCATTGGATGCGCTCTGGATGCGGAGCGCCAGGCTGGGCGATGCTGCGCATCGCCTCACGCTCCCGTCGATTTGGCGATCACCTCGAGCAATCCGCGCGCCTCGAGTTCGTCGCGGATCAGCCGCTTCGGCACCTTGCCGTAGCCGGACTTCGGCAGCGCCTCCCAGAAGAAGAAGCGTTTCGGCATCTTGTAGCGCGGCACTTTTGGCGCGAGATAGGCGGCAAGCTCCGCCTCCGCGACCGCCTCGGCGCCCTCGCGCGCGACGCAGACGGCGACGCCGACCTCGCCCCAGAAGGGATCGGGTACGCCGAGCACCGCGACCTCGCCGACCGCGGGATGGGTCAAGAGCTTCTCCTCGATCTCGCGCGGATAGATGTTGGAGCCGCCCGAGATGTACATGTCGGAGGCACGGCCGGTGATGTAGACGAAGCCCTCCTCGTCCATGTGGCCGAGGTCGCCGGTGCGGAACCAGCCGTCGCGAAACGCCTTCGCATTGGCCTCGGGGTTGTCGTAGTAGCCCGCGAACACGCCGGGACCGATCACGCAGATCTCGCCGGTCTCGTGCGCCTTCAGCTCGCTTCCATCGTCGCCCTGGATCGAGACCTGCATCCCGGTGCGCTCGAAGCCGCAGGTGCCGATCCGCGCATGCGGCCCGTCCTCGGGATCGTGCAGGCCGGGCGGCAGCACGGTGATGTTGCCGGTGACCTCGCCGAGACCGAAATACTGCACCAGCACGCCGCCGAGCTTGTTCAGCGCCGCCTTCTGGTCCTCGCGATACATCGGCGCGCCGGCGTAGATGATGTAGCGCAGCGAGGAATGGTCGTGCTGGTCGGCGGCGGGATGCTCGACCATCATCTTCAGGATGGTCGGCACCGTGAACATGTTGCTGACGCGATGCTTGGCGATCAGCCGGAAGGCTTCGGCGATGTCGAACTTCTCCGACGGCAGCAGGATGGTCGGCACGCCGCGCGCGGTCTGCACCAATTGATGTACGCCGGCGCCATGCGACAGCGGCGCCACCACCAGCGAGGCGTCCTCTTCCGTGGTGCCGGGCATCAAGTCGGCGAGATGGTTGGTGATGACGAAGGCCATCTGGCCATGGGTCAAGACCGCGGCCTTGGAGCGGCCGGTGGTGCCGGAGGTGAAGAAGAACCAGCAGGGATCGTCGTAATCGACGGTAACGTTCTCGACCACAGCGCCGGCGTGCTTGGCGATGACGTCGCCGAGCGTCGCCTCGCCGAACGTGCCCTCCTCCCCGATCCGCCAGACGAATTCGAGCGCGGGATGGGCGGCCGCCTTGGCATGTTCGGGGAAGTCGGCGTGGCACAGAAACGCCTTGGCGCCGGAGGCCGCCCCGAGATAGGCGACCTCGTCCGGCATCAGGCGGAAATTGGTCGGCACCCAGACCGCGCCGAGCCGGAAGGCCGCGAACATCGACCAGAACATCTCGTCGCAGTTCTTGGAATGCACCAGGATGCGGTCGCCCTTGACGATGCCGCGCGCCGCCAATGCCGCCGCCAGCGCCGAGACGTTCTGGTCGATGTGACGCCAGGACCAGGCCTTCTCGTTCCAGACGAAGCCGGGGCGATCGCCGTGGCGGCGGGCGTTCTGTGTCAGGATGTAGGCGAGGTTCATCACCCGGCGCGACACCCGCGCGATCCCGCCGCGCGGCGCGGCAGCAGCCGTCCCGCTCATTGCCGCCCCGCCGATACGCACAACAGACAGGGCAAGGTCAGGACGATCATCGGGTGTTTCCTCGGTCAGAACCGGGCGTCTTCAAGCGCCGCAAGGGATTGGTACCGCCCGGTTTATCGCCAAGCCGCCGCCTTCGGCAAGGCCCGCCGGGCGCGGCCCGATGATACCGCGCGCCGGCGGCGGTCAACCCGTTGTTTTCTGCCCAGCCCGCTACTGCGGGTGCTTGGCAAGTTCCTGCTCGCTCAGGTTCCAGTCCTGCCACAGCTGCAACGCGCCTATAAAGGCGACCAGCGCGCCGAGCAGGATGTGCCAGAACTGCAGCGCGTGGTCCTCGGCGTAACCAAAGACCATGGGCGATGCCATCAGCCAGAGACCGAGCAGGATGCTGGCCACCTCCTCCCAGCGGTGCAGCGCGACATATTCGAGCTGGGCGATGCCGAGCACCAGCATGCCGACCATGAAGCTGTTGAGGACGAGGTGGCTGCGCTCGATATCGACGGCGCCGCTCACCTGCATCGGAAACCAGGGCGAGACCATGATCAGCACGCCGAGCAGCATGCCGAGCCAGTCCTCCCAGGGACGGTGTGTGTTGAATAAACGATTGTCCGACATGACGAACCTCCTCCGACAAGAGGCATACGTCGGCGGCCGGCTCCGCCACTCCGTACCAGACGACCATCCAGCCGCATCAGGGGCGTATGTCTGTCATCAAACGTAATCGAACTGCATCCATCCGCAAGGCCCGTCCCGCGTATGTGCGACACGGCAGGAGCGATCGTTGCCGGCAAGATGTCACCGCGCTCCGCCGAGCCGCGCCAGCGCTCCCTTGGCGCTCTGCAAATCGGGCTGCAGCTCGAGCGCCTTGCGGAAATCGGCCGCCGCGCCCTTTTTGTCGCCGAGCCGCAGCTTGGCCTGACCGCGATTATTCCAGGAATAGACGTCGTTCGGATCGTATTGCAGCGCCTTGTCGTAATCGGCGAGCCCGCCCTTGTTGTCCCCTTGAAAGAGACGGATCATGCCGCGGTTGCGCCAGCCGCGCGCATCGGTCGGCGCGATCCTCGCAGCCTCGCCATAGTCGGCGGCGGCGCGATCGAGCTGCTCGGTATCGCGATAGACATTGCCGCGGTTGATGTAGGCGAGCACGTTGGGCTCGAGCTTGATCTCGGTGGTGAAGTCGGCGATCGCATGCGCCGCGTCGCGCTTGCGGTAGTAGACGAAGCCACGATTGCCATAGGCGGTGGCGAGCTGCGGATTGTATTTGATGGCGAGGCTGAGATCGGCCAGCGCGCGGTCGAGATCGCCCTTGTTGAGCCAGGCATCGCCGCGATTGTTGTAGGCCAGCGCAAATGCCGGATCGATGCGGATCGCCTCTTCGTAATCGGCAATCGCATGATCGAGATCGCGCTTGAAGGCGTAGACGCGGCCGCGATTGGTATAGGCGCAGGCGTAGGCGGGATCGAGCTTGATGGCCTCGTTAAGGTCGGCGAGCGCTGCATCGAGCTCGCGCTTCTCGGTCAGCCCATGGCCGCGATTGCAATAGGCCCCGGCCAGCCGCTTGCCGGTCTCGGTCTTGCCGTCGATCACCGTGGTGCAGGCGGCCACGCGGTCGCCGGGCGCCGTCGTCAGGCCGACGCAGGTCTGCCAGCTCGGATCGTCGCCGGCGGCGGCTTGCGGCGGGTCTGGAAGCGTCAACGCGGCGCCGAGCAACACGGCGGTCAGGCAGGCCAAAATGCGCATATCGTCAATCCACAAATGCCAATTTGCGGGTTGGTCGCGGCTTTGCATCGGCGGGTTCACACGCTTACATCAGGGCCTGCGAATCAACCGGGATTTTGCGATGGCCGCCGTCCGCGACAACAGGGACCAAAACCGCTTCGAACTCGACACCGAGGGCGGCCTCGCTTTTGCGAATTACCGGCGGACGCCCGCGGCCGTGATCATCACCCATACCGAGACACCGCGCGCCCTGCGCGGCCGCGGCATCGCATCGGAGCTGGTCAGGGGGGCGCTGGAGCTGATCCGCACCGACGGCCACAAGGTGATCGCCGGCTGCGGCTTCGTGGTCGACTACCTCAACAAGCATCCGGAATACGCGGATCTTGCAGGTTAGAGCCCTGCCCCTCAGACGATCTTGATCGACATATCGGGCAGGCCCTCGAGCTTGCACAGCAACACGTCGCCCTTGACGACCGGGCCGACATTCTCCGGCGTGCCAGAATAGATGATGTCGCCGGCCTTCAGCTCGAAGGCCTCGGAAAGCTTCGCGATCTGCTCGGCGACGCTCCAGATCATGTTCTTCAGATCCGAGCTCTGCCGCACCGTGCCGTTGACCGCGAGCGATATCGCACCTTGCGTGAAGTGGCCGGTCTTATCAGCCGGATGGATCGGCCCCAGCACTGCGGCATGATCAAAGCTCTTGCCGATCTCCCACGGCTTCTTTTCCGCCGCCATGCCGTTCTGCAAATCGCGCCGCGTCATGTCGAGGCCGAGCGCGTAGCCATAGACGTGGTCGAGCGCCTTGTCGGCTGGGATGTTGGTGCCGCCGGATTTCAACGCGGCGACCAGCTCGACCTCATGGTGATAGTTCTTGGTCAGCGACGGATAGGGATGATCGGCGACCGTGCCGATCGCGACATTCTGGATCGCGTCGGTCGGTTTCTGGAAGAAGAACGGCGGCTCGCGGGTCGGATCGGAGCCGCGCTCGATCGCATGCGCCGCGTAGTTGCGGCCGATGCAGTAGATGCGGCGGACCTGGAACACTTCGCTGGCGCCAACGATCGGGATCGTCACCGCCGGTACCGGAAACATCGCCTTCGACGCGGTCTCGGCATGGGCCGGCGCGGATTGCGCGGCGGCGCCGGCCAGTGCGAGGGCGCCGGTCGCAAGCATCGTCCGGCGATCGAGATCAGTCATGAGCGTTCTCCTTCTTGTTCGCCGATCTATAGATGCTCGCCGATCCATAAAAAAGGCCCGCGCTGGCGCGGGCCCTGGCCGTGTGCGGGATGATGATCCGCTCAGTGCTTGATGTCCGGGGGCAGCTTGCCGCCATTGGCCGCGAGCTTCGTCATCACCTGCTTGTGCAGCCAGATGTTCATGCTGGCGGAATCGCTGGTGTCGCCGGAGTAGCCGAGCTCCTTGGCGAGCTCCTTGCGCGCCGACAGGCTGGAGTCGATGTCGAGCGCCTTCATCAGGTCGACGATCGAGGTGCGCCATTCGAGCTTCTCGCCCTTCGCGGCCACCGCCTTGTCGAGAATGGGGGCGACGTCAACGGACTGCGCGGGCGCTGCGCCGGCCGGCACCGCTGCAGGAGACGACGATGCACTGCCGGATCCACCGGCGGGAGCTGCGCTTGTGGCCGATCCGCCTGCGGGCGCGGCGCTGGCGCTGCTACCGAAGATCGCGCCCATGATTTTTCCGAAAATGCTCATCGTTCGCTCCCAAGACTGTTGAGATGTGAAAGCCAGACGGCGCTGGGACGCCTGACCGCGGTCGCAGTTGAAGTCTATAGCCCCCTCCATAGCTTGCCAATGCGACATTCACTTAAGCGTGAGTGCTTTTGCCACGGTTTGGGAGTAGCCTTGCCGGACAGTTCGCGACACGGCCAGTTCCCTGCTCTGTCTTTCGCGTCTGGCTTGCTCGTGATCGCTTCGAGAGGCGGTACGTTTGTGCCCTGTTGCGGGCGCAGAATGCGACCGCCCAGAGGGAGACAACGACCATGGCCACGTCATACCAAGGCAATGTCAGTTCGATGACGCAGAGCGGACAAGGCGCCGCGTCTGCGCCGGTCATCCGCACCATCGGCTTGTCCGATTTGCATCATGCGCTGCGTCTCGGCTGGGAAGACTTCAAGGCGGTGCCAAGTCACGCCATCGTCCTCTGCCTGATCTATCCGGTGCTCGGCCTCGTGCTTGCGCGCACCGTGCACGGCTATTCCGTGCTGCCCCTGCTGTTTCCGCTGGCCGCGGGCTTTGCCCTGCTCGGCCCGTTTGCCGCCATCGGCCTCTACGAAATGAGCCGCCGCCGCGAGGACGGCGGGGAAGCATCTGCGTGGGATGCCATGGAGGTATTCCGCTCACCGTCATTCGGCGCGATGCTTGGGGTCGGAACGCTGCTTTTCGCACTGTTCGTGACCTGGATCGCCACCGCCCAGGCCATCTACACGGCGGTGTTCGGCTATGAGACCGCGGCCAACATTCCCGATTTTGCCGCGCGCGTGCTGACCACCCAGCAAGGCTGGTGGCTTGTCGTGGTCGGCTGCGGCGTCGGCTTCCTGTTCGCGCTCGTCGCGCTTTGCATCAGCGTGATCGCCTTCCCCATGATGCTCGACCGCCAGGCGACCGCCGGCGAAGCCATGGTGACGTCGATGCGCGCCGTCGCACAGAACCCGGTGCCGATGGCGGCCTGGGGCCTGATCGTCGCGGTGCTGCTGGTGCTGGGCACGATCCCGTTCTTCCTCGGGCTTGCCGTGGTGATCCCGCTGCTTGGTCACGCCACCTGGCATCTCTATCGCGAGGTCATCGTCAAGGATCCGAATGCGCGGCCGGTGATCCCCGAACCGCGCGAGCGCAAGCCCGCCGCGGACTTCCCGGCCAATCTGTTTCCGTGGCGGCGCAGCGATCGCGGCTAAGCGCCGCTAACCGGATTCGTAAACGTCAAAGCAACCGCCGGCCGATATGTTCGGCCGGCGGTTTATCGTTCAGGATCGTCAAATGGGTGTGAAACTGGCGTGGCATTTGCAGCGCTGCCTGAGAAAAAACGGCTCGGTCACGAGCCTTGTTTTGGCCGCTGTTGCCGCGAACATACCCGCCGCCCTTCGCGACCAATCGACGACATCGCAGACTCCGGAGTGAATTGCCTATGACCTCTCGCTCTTGCTTTCGCACGCTCGCCATCGGCGCGTGGCTCCTGACCTCGACGGCATCGGCGCTGGCCGCTCAATGCGGCACGGGCACGTTCGAATCCTGGCTCGACGATTTCAAGAAAGAGGCTGCGACGAAGGGCATTTCGCAGAACGCGATCCAGGCCGGGCTGGCTGGCGTCACGCAGGACAAGGCGATCCTCGCCCGCGACCATTCGCAGCAGGTGTTCAGCCAGACCTTCGAGCAATTCTCGAGCCGCATGGTGCCGCCGCGGCTCAATCGCGGCTCCGACATGATGAAGCGCTACGGCTCGGTGCTGTCGCGAATCGAGGAGGCCTACGGCGTACCGGGCGAAATCCTGGTCGCGATCTGGGGACTGGAGACCGATTTCGGCGTCAACACCGGAAAGTTTCCGACCATACGTTCACTGGCGACGCTCGCCTATGATTGCCGCCGCTCCGACATGTTCAAGGCCGAGTTGATGGATGCCTTGCGCATCGTCGAGCGCGGCGATCTGCCGCCGCAGGAGATGCGCGGCGCCTGGGCCGGCGAGATCGGCCAGACTCAATTCATGCCGTCGTCCTACATCAAGTTTGCGGTCGACTTTGACGGCAACGGCAAGCGCGACCTCCTGCACAACGTGCCCGACGTGCTGGCGTCGACGGCGAACTACCTGAAGAGCTATGGCTGGAAGAAGGGCAAGGGCTGGGAGCCCGGCAGCGAGAATTTTGCGGTGATCCAGCAGTGGAACAAGAGCGAGGTCTACGCCAAGACGATCGGCTACTTCGCCACCCAGCTCGCCAAGGCTCCGTAGCGCTTTCACACCAGCTCGCGTGGCGCAGCGAGCCAAGGACGAGGCCACCCTTCTGCTCTGACTAGATCAAAGCCGGTCCAGCTGCGGATGAATCAAAAAGGGCCGACTGCCCCAGGCAATCGGCCCCTATCGCCATGATCAAAACCTACTTCGCCATGCTGGCTTCGGCAGCCTTGCTGAGATGCGCGCCGCAAGCACCCCACTGGTTGTTCAGCATCGCGTCCTGAGCGAGCGAGACTTCCTTCTCCGCCGCGAATTTGACCTCATTGTCAGCCATAGCTTCGACTGCAGCTTCGGTCTTGCCGAGATTGGCACCGCTGCAGCCGAGGCCCGCGTGATGACGATGCGCGGCCTGAGCGGGAGCGACAGCGTAGGCAACGGCAGCCACGGTGGCTGCTGCGATCAATGTCTTAATCATGGGATGATCCATCTGTTGTTCTTGGACAGATCCCAGCGTGATTGCGGAATCTGCGGAACGATTATTCGCTGTTCCCGACACCGTTCAGAATGAACTTCGCGCGATACAAACGTGATGAGCGCTGCGCGCGCATCGCGCATGCGTTGCATAGTGTTTTGATTACATGTCGGTAAGGAAGCGGCGCCGCAATAGCTTTGCTCGACGCGTTCACTTCAATCGAGCTGCACTTCCGATAATCAGCAGCGCGTTCGCGCGGCCGGCGAAAATCTGAGCGGGCGGGAGGGGCCGAACTACCTCCGAGGTCAATGCGACTGATTGACGCTGCGTCCGCCTAGGTGCCAACCCTATCATACTATGAATATTAAATCATTCATACGGCAATATTCCGCATGCGAATCACGCATGGAACACGCCGCCGTGATCTGGCGTCAGACGCGCGCCATCCCTTGACCGAACGGTCTGTAATTACCATATGAACGGCGTAGTTCAAGTCACTACCATTCTTCTAACTGACTGATCTCAAGAAGATTTTGACGCCGTCGCCCGGCTCTGCGGAACTTTGGTCCGCTGGACCTGGCTCGATGCGCCAAACGGTTAAGCGGCGCTTACCGCCGCTATGCGTTTTGAGCTTAGCTGCATCGCAACATCGGAACTACCGCACTGCACTATATCATCTATATTCACTTCAACGATAAGGCTTTTGAAAAGCTGAATCTGAATTACTAGGAGACTACCATGTTGCTCTCGCTCATCCGCATGATCCAGGCTTTCCGGGATTATCAGCGCAATGTCAGCGAACTGTCCCAGCTCAGCGATCGCGAACTCGCCGATATCGGCCTCGACCGCTCGGACATTCCGCGCGTTGCCGCCGGCACCTACAACGGCTAATCGGCCGCAAGCCATCTGCTAAACGGATAACGCCCGCCTCCACAGCGGGCGTTGTCGTTTGTGGTGCGGTTTCAGATGCATATGAGATCAAAACGCGCTAACGCTGCGCGATGACACCGCATCAATCCCCTTCCCAACCCGTGCACATCGTGGGCGCGGGGCTCGCCGGCTCGGAAGCCGCCTGGCAGGTCGCCAATGCCGGCGTCCGCGCCGTGCTGCACGAAATGCGCCCGCACCGGATGACCGAGGCGCATCGGACCGAAGGCTGCGCCGAACTGGTCTGCTCGAACTCCTTCCGCTCCGACGATGCCGCCAACAACGCGGTCGGGCTGCTGCACGCCGAGATGCGGCGGCTGGGCTCCCTGATCATGCGCTCGGCCGACGCCAACCAGGTGCCCGCCGGCGGGGCGCTGGCGGTCGACCGCGACGGCTTTTCGGCCGCCGTCACCAAGGTGCTCAACGAACATCCGCTGATCGAGATCAGCCGCGAGGAAGTCGCAGGGCTGCCGCCGGCCGACTGGAGCAACGTCATCGTCGCGACCGGCCCCCTCACCTCGGCACCGCTTGCCGACGCCATCAGGCTTCTGACCGACGAGAGCGCGCTGGCATTCTTCGACGCGATCGCGCCGATCGTGCACAAGGATTCCATCGACATGTCGGTGGCCTGGTTTCAGTCGCGCTACGACAAGGTCGGCCCCGGCGGCACCGGCGCCGACTACATCAACTGCCCGATGACGAAGGAGCAGTATGACGCCTTCGTCGCGGCGCTGCTCGACGGCGAGAAGGTCGACTTCAAGGACTGGGAGACCAACACGCCCTATTTCGACGGCTGCCTGCCGGTCGAGGTGATGGCCGAGCGCGGTCACGAGACGCTGCGCCACGGGCCGATGAAGCCGGTGGGATTGACCAATCCGCATAACCCGACGGTCAAGCCGTATGCGATCGTCCAGCTGCGGCAGGACAACAAGCTCGGCACGCTCTACAACATCGTCGGCTTCCAGACCAAGCTGAAGCACGGCGCGCAGCAGCGCGTGTTCCGCACGATCCCCGGCCTCGAGAACGCGGAGTTCGCCCGCCTCGGCGGCCTGCATCGCAACACCTTCCTGAATTCGCCGAAGCTGCTCGACGGGCAGCTACGTCTGCGCGCGCAGCCGCGGCTGCGCTTCGCCGGGCAGATGACAGGCTGCGAGGGTTACGTCGAGTCGGCCAGCGTCGGCCTGATCGCCGGCCTTTGTGCCGCCGCCGACATGCGCGGTGCCGCGCTGACGCCGCCGCCGGCGACGACCGCGCTCGGCGCGCTGCTCGGCCACATCACCGGCGGCCACATCGAAACGATCGAGGCCGGTTCGCGCTCGTTCCAGCCGATGAACATCAATTTCGGTCTGTTCCCGCCGCTGGCCAGTGCGCCGACCAAGAAGCCGGACGGCTCGCGGCTGCGCGGCAACGAGAAGACCGTCGCCAAAAAGCAGGCGATCAGCGCGCGCGCGCTCGCCGATCTCGACCACTGGATCGCAGAGCATCTGCGCGTTGCGGCAGCGGCCTGACAGTCATGAGCTTGCCGAAAGACGATGACGCCACCCTGTCGGTGCGGTGGAGCCAGGGCGTGCTGCTCAAGCGCGACGTGTTCTCGACCGTCGAGCGCGGCCGCTTCCGCGCCGATGACGGCGAGGTCGACGGCGTGCTGCGCCGGCTCGATCAGGTGCCGTTCTGGTCGTTCGCCCTGGCGCTGCATCTGTTCTCCCGCGAGCGCCGCGCGCTGACCTTGGCGCGCGACCTCGACGTCGGGCCGAAGCTGTTGTGGGCCGGCCGTCGCGCACTGGTGCGCGGCTTCATCGACGGCGCGGCGCTGCATCTGGCGAAGCCGCACGGCGACGTCGCCTATTTTCGTTCCGCCAAGGCCGCGTTGCGCAAGCTGCATCGCGCCGGTATCTGCCACAACGATCTCGCCAAGGAGCAGAACTGGCTGGTCGGCCGCGATGGCCGCGCCTACCTCACCGACTTCCAGCTTGCCGCCTGCTTCAAGACCCGCAGCCGGCTGTTCCGCATCGCCGCCTATGAGGATCTGCGGCATCTGTTGAAGCACAAGCGCAGCTACGCGCCGGAGGCGTTGACGCCGAAAGAGCGCAAGGTGCTCGCAAAGAAGTCCGCGGTCGCCAGCATCTGGCTCAAGACCGGCAAGAAGGTCTATCAGGCGATCACGCGCGGCATCTTCAATTTCACCGACCGCGAAGGCGGCGGCCGGAGGCTGGTCAACGACGCCCCGGTATTGATCGATCTGATCCGCAAGAATCCGCAGGTGCGCGACACCGCGATCGTCGCCTTTGCCGACCGGCGCGTCGGCGTCGGACTCTACGCCTTCGTCGAGGCGGACCAGTCCGCGCTGGAAAAGACGCTGCGCAACGAGCTTGCCGCGGCCGGGGGCGTCAAGCCGCCCGAACACATCCAGATCGTGCACGCGCTGCCGCGCGATGCCGCCGGCAAGCCGCGCACCGAAATCCTGCAGCTCGTCGCCATGAACCAGATCGACCTGATCGAACCGATGATGCGCAGCGACGCCGATCGCGAGTTCCTCAAGGACATCCTCGAGCAACGCAAGAATCTGCGCGACCGCTTCAATTTTGAAGTCGCCGAGATGGACCGGCCGGCAGGTTAGCGCGCGCTTGTCGGCGCGGGGCCCTCGACAAACGCGGCGCGAAGCTTCACTCTTTGCGAGGGGTAGCGCGCTCAAGGGACAAGTTTAATGCCACTCACCCGTGGCCGGATCGGGGGATACGATTCCGAACGACTGGCGTTCGGATTCACCATGATGAACGGCGACCAGGAAATCGAATGCCAGATCAGCGACGCCGCACTGGACGAGTTGGCCGGCACGCGTGGAACGGCGAGCATGGCGCGGCAAGCCCAGTTCGTTGCGCTGCGCGACGCGGTCGAACAGATCGCATCCGACATCTATGACAGCGGCCCGATGGTCAAGGGCAGAACGATCCGGATCTTCACCAAGCACATCCCGAAGGAGCAGAGCTAGCGACCGAACTCCTCCGTGCGCGCGGCTCGCCACAACGTCCAGAGCGTGCGCAGGCGCGAAACCGGCTTCGGCGAGAACGGGTCGTAGTCCTCCCTCCTCGCCCGGTTCAACTCGCGCCTCACGCAAGCGAGCGGCAGGAAGATCGGCCTCACGCCGGACGGGACATCCGCAAGCAGCCCGAATGCGGTCTTGAGATGGCCCTGGGCCTCGTCCGCAAGCTGATCGATGGCGGCACGGATGTTCGGCGTCACCTTGCCGGCAAACACCTCCTCCTTGCTGCCGCCGTGCTGCTGCAGCAGCTGTAACGGCAGAAACAGCTGCTGCTGTGCGGCGTCGCGTCCGAACGAAGCGATGACCTGCGCCATGCCCTGGGCAAGACCCGCATGACGGGCCAGGTGATCGATCGCCTCCGACGGTCGCGCCACCACGCGCGTAGCCTGCGAGAACAGCACTGAGGACGTGGCGTCGAGATAGCCCTCGAGCGCGGTCAGCGACGGCATCGGGTCGTTGTAGAGATCGAACTGGTGCTCCTCGACCAGCCGGGAGAATGGCGAGACCGGCAGACGGTGATTGCGGATCGTGTGCAGCAGTTCTGCCGCGACCGGATTGCCCTCGACGCCGCCATGGCCCGCGCCGGCCAGCATGTCGGTCCACCATTGCAGCCGCATCTCGCCGGGCAGCGGCTGGCTAACCTGCTCGTGCACGCGCGAGACCTCGATGTTGAAGGCATAGATCGCAAGCATCGCCCGCCGTTCCGGACCCGGCAGGAACAGGGTCGACGCGTAGCGTACGAAGTCATGGCTCCGCACCAGATCGGCGCAGAAGGCCGCGCCGTCCTTCGGTGCCTCCGTCGCGCTCATGGCACCGCGATCAGCGCCGCCGCGACGCGACGCCGCTCGCCCAGCATGATGTTGTAGGTGCGGATCGCGGGTCCCGTCTGCATCGGATCGAGCACCACCCGCACGGCCCGCAGGGCCTCGCGCAGGCCCTTTGGCGGGACCCAGACGTCGGTGCCGGTGCCGACGATCAGCGTGTCGATCGCATTGGCGGCCGCGAACACCTTTTGCAGCGAGTATTCGTCGATCTCCTGCGGCCTGGTGACCGGCCAGGCCCAGATCGAGTCAGGCAGGCACAAGAGCGAGCCGCGGTGCGACATATCGGCAAACGCGAAGCCGCCCTTGCCGTAGGCCTCGATCGGCGCCGACCTCGGAAGATGGGGAGCGTCCGAGGAGTTGCTCATGACCGGCTACTTCTTGGCTGCCGCCGTGTCCGGCTTCTTGGCCGGCGCGTCCTGCGCCGCCTCTCCACCCCGCGTGGTGTGAACACCGAGATAGATCAGGATCGGCGCCGCGATGAAAATCGAGGTGTAGGTGCCGACCAGCACCACGCCGAACATCATGACCGCGGTGAAGCTGTGGATCGCCTGGCCGCCGAACAGCAGCAGCGCGAGCAAAGCCAGCGTCACCGTGACGTGGGTGATGATCGAGCGCGACAGCGTCGAATTGATCGATTCGTTCAGCAGCTGCGGCATCGGCATCTTCTTGTAGCGCCGCAGCATCTCGCGGATGCGATCGTAGATGACGACGGTGTCGTTGAGCGAGTAGCCGAGAATCGTCAGCAGCGCCGCGATGCTGGTAAGGTCGAAATCGACCTGGGTGATCGACATGAAGCCGATCGTGAGCACGATGTCGTGGACGTTGGCGATCATGGCGCCGAGCGCGAACTGCCATTCGAACCGGAACCAAAGGTAGATCAGGATGCCCATGATCGCGAACATCAGGCCGATCATGCCGTAGGCCAGCAGTTCGCCGGAGACGCGCGGTCCCACCACCTCGACGCGACGGTAGTCGACGGATTCGCCGAGCGCGCCGCGCACTTTCGTCACCGCATCCTGCTGCGCCTTGTCGCCGCCGGGCTGCTCGGCGACGCGGATCAGGACTTCCGCCGGACCGCCGAACTGCTGCAGCTGCACCTCGCCGAGGCCAAGACCGTTCAAGGTGGTGCGCATCGCGGCGATGTCGGCAGTGCCGGATTTCGCCTGCACCTCCAGCAGCGTGCCGCCCTTGAAGTCGATGCCGAAATTCAGGCCGTGGGTGAAGAACAACGTGATGGCAAGGATCGAGAGCAGCGCCGAGATCGGGAAGCTGATGCGGCGAAAGCGGGTGAAATCGAAATGGGTGTCGTCCGGCACGATGCGCAGCGGCGGCAGCAGGCCGAGCGCCGCGACCACGGTCAACACGGCGATCAGGATGCCAAGGCCAATGAGAACGGTATGAGTCACAACAGGCCTCTCAGATCGGCACGGTTTGCGGCCGCTTCCACCGCACCCAGCCGGCGACGATCAGGCGCGTCAGGGTAAAGGCGGTGAACACCGTGGTGATGATGCCGATGCCGAGCGTCACGGCAAAGCCGCGGACCGGTCCGGTGCCGATGTAGAACAGCACGGCGGCGGCGATGAAGGTGGTGATGTTGGAGTCGAGGATGGTCGCCAATGCCCGCTTGAAGCCGGCGTCGATCGCCGAGATCGCGCTGCGGCCGCCGCGCAGTTCCTCGCGGATGCGCTCGTAGATCAGCACGTTGGAGTCGACCGCGATGCCGACGGTGAGCACGATGCCGGCGATGCCCGGCAACGTCAGCGTGGCGTTGAGCAGCGACAGCAGTCCGAAGATCATGGCGACGTTGATCGCCACCGCGATGTTGGCGAACACGCCGAACAGCCGATAGGTGATCAGCATGAACACGATGACCAGGATCGAGCCGACATAGGCCGCGAGCTCGCCCTTCTCGATCGAGTCCTGCCCGAGGCCGGGACCGACGGTACGCTCTTCGATCACGGTCAGCGGCGCCGGCAGCGCGCCGGCACGCATCAGGATCGCCAGATCGTTGGCCGACTGCACCGTGAAGCTGCCAGAGATCTGGCCCTGTCCGCCGGTGATCGGTTCACGGATCACGGGTGCCGAGATCACCTTGTTGTCGAGCACGATCGCAAACGGCTGGCCGACATTTTCGGCCGTCGCCTGGGCAAATTTGCGCGCTCCCGACGTATTGAACTTGAAGCTGACGATCGCCTCGCCGGTGCGCTGGTCAAAGCCGGGCTGGGCATCGGAGAGCTCGCCTCCGGAAACCAGAACCTGCTTCTTGACGACATACGGAACCGGCGGCGGTGACGCGCTCATCAAGAGCTCGGAGTCCGGTGGCAGGCGGCCCTGCTGGGCCTGGTCCGGCGACACCGAGCTGTCGACCATGCGGAATTCCATCTTGGCGGTCTTGCCGAGCAGCTCCTTCAGGCGGGTCGGATCCTGCAGGCCCGGCACCTGGACCAGGATGCGGTCGGTGCCCTGACGCTGGATCACCGGCTCGACCGTGCCGAGCTCGTTGACGCGCCGTTCGACGATCTGGATCGATTGCTCGATGGTCTGCCGGATGCGCTCGGTGATCGCGGCCTGCGGGACCGTCAGGCGGATCAGGCCGCCGCCGGCGTCGGCAACCTCGAGGCTGCGCTGGCCGCTGGAGCCGAGCAGGCCGCCGAGCGGCTGCGACAGCTCGCGGAGCTTCGACAGCGCCGTCGCCTGGTCGCCTTCCCTGGAGATGCGGACTTCCACCGCGTCGTTACGCGTGTTGAGGCCGGTGTAGCCGATCTTGGCTTCACGAAGCACCTTCCGGACATCGTCGCGGATCTGGTCGAGCTTCTCCTTCTTCACGTAGTTGGAGTCGACTTCGAGCAGCAGATAGGAGCCGCCCTGCAAATCGAGGCCGAGGACCAGGCGCCGCTGCGCCCAGGCCGGCCAGGTCTTCACCTGCGCTTCGGGGAAGAAATTGGGCACGGCGCACAGGCAGACCACCAGCGCTGTCAGGATAATCCCCAGCGCTCGCCACCGCGTGAAATACAACATCGAGTTGACCCGTCAGATTCCAAAAAGGCGCCGCGGCAATCAGCTCGCGGACGCCTCGTCCTTGGCGTCGCCCTTCGCCGGCTCACCCTTGGTACGCACACCCGAGATCATCTGGCGCATCTGGCGCACGCGAACGCCGTCCGAAATCTCGAACTCGATCTGGTCGTCGTCGACCACCTTGGTCACCTTGCCGACGAGGCCGCCCGAGGTCACCACGGTGTCGCCGCGGCGGATGTTCTTCACGAGGTCCGCATGGTCGCGCACTTTCTTCTGCTGCGGGCGCAGAATCAGGAAGTACATGATGACGAAGATCAGCGCGAATGGCAGCAGCGACATCAACATGCTGTTGGTGTCACCAGTCGCTCCAGCCTGGGCAAACGCAGGAGTAATCAGCATTCGGACGATCCTCGGATAAGACGGGAAAGAACCGGCAGCGCCCTCGGATTCGGGGCGGTATGGCGGTCCGGACAAATTCGCGCGGACTATAGCGGCCGCGGTCCCAATTGCAACGTTAACGGACCTTCATTTAGGGCGCTTGCGGGACCGCCGCCAGCCCGATAAGGCTGCGCCGTCAGGAACTGGACAAATGCCGAAAAAAGCCAAGAAAACGACCAGTAAAACAACCCGCAAAACCACCCCCAAGGCTGCCGCCAAGCGCGCTGAAAACGCCGCGACAAAACGCCCGGTAACGGCGCTCGACGGCGCAGCGGCCGAGCGGATCGCGAACGCCCTGGAGGTCATCGCCAGCCGCCTCGCGGACGCCTCCCCGGCCCTCGATCCGGCCGAGACCTTCGGCGCCGCGGACGCCTTCGTCTGGCATCCGGACGGGCGCCTCGCCCCGGTGCCGCGCGTCAGCCGCGTCGAGATCGGCCTGCTCAAGGGCGTCGACCGGATGCGCGATATCCTGATGGAGAACACCGAGCGCTTCGCCGACGGCCTGCCCGCTAACAATGCGCTGCTCTGGGGCGCCCGCGGCATGGGCAAGTCGTCGCTGGTCAAGGCCACCCATGCCAGCATCAATCTCGACCGCAAGCCGGCCGACCGGCTGAAGCTGATCGAGATCCACCGCGAGGACATCGAGAGCCTGCCCGGCCTGATGGAGCTGCTGCGCGGCTCGTCCTTCCGCTTCATCGTGTTCTGCGACGACCTCTCGTTCGACGGCAACGATGCCTCATACAAGTCGCTGAAGGCCGTGCTGGAAGGTGGCATCGAGGGGCGCCCCGACAACGTCATCCTCTATGCGACCTCGAACCGGCGGCATCTGCTGGCGCGCGAGATGATCGAGAACGAACGCTCGACCGCGATCAATCCCGGCGAAGCGGTCGAGGAAAAGGTGTCGCTGTCGGACCGCTTCGGCCTCTGGCTCGGCTTCCATCGCTGCAGCCAGGACGAATACCTCGCGATGGTGAAGGGCTATTGCGACCACTACGGCATCAAGATCGCCGAGGACGAACTCGAGCGCGAGGCGCTCGAATGGTCGACCACCCGCGGATCGCGCTCGGGCCGCGTGGCCTGGCAGTACACGCAGGAGCTCGCAGGCCGGCTCGGTGTGCGGCTTAGTGGCAATTAACAGGGATGGGAGGCATAGCTCTCCCGTCATCGCCTGTGTAGCCCGGATGGAGCGCAGCGCAATCCGGGATCGTGCACGCCGCGGGTGAGCTCCCGGATTTCGCTTCGCTCCATCCGGGCTACGCGGCTGAGCGGCAAGTAATCGTCGCAGCAATCGTCAAAACAAAGCGGGGGAGGCTTGCGCCACCCCCGCTGTCTTTGTTGTGAGACTTGGAAGTCCCTTGAAGTCCCGACGCGTAGCTTACGCGCCGTTGAGGAACTGGAGCGGATCCACCGGCGACGATCCCTTGCGGATCTCGAAGTGGAGCTGCGGCGAGCCCGCCTCGCCGGACTGGCCCGACTTGGCAATCACCTGACCGCGCTTGATGGTATCGCCGCGCTTCACCAGGATTTCGCTCGCATGGGCGTAGGCGGTGACGTAGCCATTGGAATGACGGACCAGCACGAGATTGCCGTAGCCCTTCAGCTCATTGCCCGAATAGGCGACGACGCCGTCTTCGGCAGCTTTCACCGGCGTACCCTCGGGCACCGCGACGTTGATGCCGTCATTGACCTTGCCGTTGGTCTTCGAGCCGTAGGCGGTGATGACCTTGCCGCGCACCGGCCAGCGGAAGGTCGGCAACGCGCCGGTGGCCTCGCTCGACTTGGTGACGACGGGCGCTTCAGCGGCGGCCGCCGGCTGCTCGACCGTCGCGGTTGGCTGGACCAGCCGCGCGCTCTGCTGCGGCAACGCGGTTGCAACAACCTTCGGGGCCGCGACCGCCGGCGCCGGAGCCACGGCAGCAACCGGCGCGGCGGCAACAGGTTGCGCAACGGGCGCGGGTGCCGCCATCGCCGTCTTGGCGCCGGGCACCACGAGCTTCATGCCGAGGCTCAGCCGGGCCGACTGGTCGAGGTTGTTGGCGCGGGCGAGCTCGGCCACCGGGATGTGGTGCTGACGCGCGATGCTGTGCAGCGTGTCGCCGCGATTGACATAGTGGACGCCGGCGGGCGCGGCTGCCACGGCGACGGGGCGCGCGGCCGGTGCGGCCATTGCCGGCGCCGCGGCCGATGCGGTCGGACGCGGAATGACCAGCTGCTGGCCGGGCGACAGCGCGCGCGGTCCCTTGTAGCCGTTGGCGCGCAGGATCTCGGCGGTCGAGACGTTGTAGCGGCGTGCCAGCACTTCCAGCGTATCGCTGGTGCCGACGATGATGGTGGTGCCGTTGTGCCCGGCAGGGGCTGCGGCGACCGAATGCGGAACGGTGCCGGTGGATTCGATCTGCGGACGCGCGGGCGGCGGCGTGTAGGACGAGACCCCGCGCCCTCCTCCGGAGACGCCGGCATTGCCATTGGCGACCGGATAGGACTGCGGCGCCGCTGCGACCGGCGGCGGCAACGGCTGTGACTGGTATTGCGAGTACTGCGGTTGCGTTCGCGGCCGCGCGTATTGCGGCAACTCGCGCGGCGGCGGCGCCTGCTGCACGGTGCCGGTCGGCTGCGGATCAAACGCAAACGGATTTTGGGAGTAGGAGTTTTGCGAGAAGCGCGACGACATATCGGCGCTGCAACCGGCAAAAGCCATGGACATCAGCGTCAGCACCGCAACCTGCGGTACGCGACGCGAGCGAAGCAACTCAACAACCCCAGACATGGTTACTCACTCGTACGCAACAAAAGACTGTTTTGAGTAAACACGTACCGAGTAAATAACCGCTTAACCCTGCAAATAAGGCGTTGGTGCCAAGCAGCAAATCGCCAAATCTACAATTCGCGCGCGATTCCCGGCAACGCCGGCACAAAGCGGACGTCGACCAATTCCTTGCGGTCGAAGCGGTTCTCGGTCCGCACCACGCGGACGAGGGTCTGGATACCCTGATGCGGCCCGACCGGGGCGATCAGGATGCCGCCGGGTTCGAGCCGCTCCAAGAGCTTCTCCGGGATCTGCTCCATCGCCGCGGTGACGATGATGCGGTCGAAGTCGCCTGCCCCGGCCGGAACGTTGAAACCGTCCCCGAGCAGCACCTCGATATTGTAATAACCCAGCTTTTCGAGGCGCTTGCGGGCGCCGTCGGCCAGCGTCCGGTAGCGCTCGATGGTCAGCACCTGCTTGCACAACCGGGACAGCACGGCCGCCTGATAGCCCGAGCCGGTGCCGATTTCGAGCACGCGATGGTCCTTCTGCAGTTTCAACTGCTCGGTCATGTAGGCCACGACGAAAGGCTGGCTGATGGTCTGCCCACAGGCGATCGCAAGCGCGCTGTCGCGATAGGCCTCGTTGCGATCGCGCGGATCGACGAAGACCTCGCGCGGCACCTCCTCCATCGTACGCAGCACCGCCTGATCGCTCACCCCACGCCGCCGCAGGGTCAGCTGAAACATCATCTTCTCGGTCGGATCGGGGTTCACGGCCATGTTCATCAGCGTCTCTGGGCGGCAGCGCGGAATCTTGCCCTCTAGTGTGCTGAATGCGAAGTTCGTGCGATTTTTCGCGGCAGCCACTTTCACGAACTTCGCATTCATAAAGCACACTAGAATCATAAGTTTGCTAGTGTCCTTATCGAATACGAAGTTCGCTCCGAAGGTGCGGCAAATGATGCGAACTTCGGATTCGGGACACTAGATGCCATTGAAATCCGAAATACCGCGTTAAGGAAAAATTTCCCGTCGCGTTTTGTTCCCGGCCAGGAACCATCGCCAGATTTGGCATTGGCGCCGGCCCGGCCCCCTCACATATAATTGGCGGCGATGCGCAGTTAACGTCTGGGTGGCGCAGATCAGGGCGCTCGTAGGGTCAACACACCTCGCTGGCTGTTGGGCAAATCTTGCGCAGCAAAGCCCGCCAGCGCGATGCGGAAAACGCTGTGGCGCGCCGGAAAAGGACCAATTCCCGAACGTTTGCATTGCGCGCTGTAATGTTATTTGCGAGCCTGATTCAGGGAAGGGCAAGGATTCCATCATGACAGCGATACGGCCGGCGGGCTGTTCAGTTTTCCTCGTAGAGGACGAGGTCATGATCCGGATGATGGTCGCCGACATGCTGGAGGAACTCGGCCATAGCGTTGCGGCCGAGGCCGGCGAGATCGGCGAAGCGGTCAAGCTTGCGCAATCGACCGAATTCGACCTCGCGATCCTCGACGTCAACGTCAATGGCAAGGTGATCACCCCGGTCGCCGAACTGATCAACGCCCGCAACCGCCCCTTCATCTTCGCGACCGGCTATGGCTCGTCCGGCCTGCCTCCGGAGTATCGCGACCGTCCGGCGCTGCAAAAGCCCTTCCAGCTGGAAACGCTGGCCCAGGTGATCTCCAGCGCGATGAAGGGCGCGCCGGTCTAGCCGCAAGTTGCGCGCGTAGCCCGGATGGAGCGAAGCGTAATCCGGGGACTTCACAATACGGGTTCCGGATTTCGCTTCGCTCCATCCGGGCTACAGATTCCCCGAGGATTACTTCAGCGTATCAATCAGCGTTTCCGAAAATGCTTCATCGGTGCGGTCGAGCCGCAGCGGTGTGACCGAGACGTAGCGCGCCGCAAGCGCGGCGAGATCGGTGCCTTCGGCCGGCGCATCCATCATCGCCGCGCGCTCGAAGCCGATCCAGAAATACGGATTGCCGCGTCCGTCGTGACGGCGATCGATCTTCAGGAACCCCTGATTGCGCTTGCCCTGCCGCGTGATCCGGATGCCCTTCACGTCATCGGGCATGCAGGACGGGAAGTTGACGTTGATGACGGTGTTTCTGGGGACGCCGGCGCCGATCACCTTGCGAATGATGTCGGGTCCGAATTTCAGCGCGGTGTCCCACAGCGGCGCGTTGCGCGTCTCAATGGAGAATTCCTGCGACAGCGCGAATGACGGAAAGCCCAGAATGGTGCCTTCGAGCGCGCCGGCGATGGTGCCGGAATAGACCACGTCCTCGGCGACATTGCGGCCCTTGTTGACGCCGCTCAGCACGAGATCGGGCAGCTTGTCTCCGAGAATGTGGCGCGCGCCCATGATGACGCAATCGGTCGGCGTGCCGCGCACCGCGAAGTGACGCGGGCTGACTTCGCGGAGACGCAGCGGATCGTTGAGCGACAGCGAATGCGAGACGCCGGACTGATCGAGCTCGGGGGCAACGATCCAGACGTCGTCGGACAACGCGCGTGCGATCTGCTCGACGACCTGCAGGCCTGGAGCATGGATGCCGTCATCATTGGTGCAGAGAATTCGCATCCGTCAAAGTGCCTTTTGTTCCGATTCGGCGCGGGTATCTTACGCTGCGGCTTCTTGAGTTGACTGCCGTCTTAACCGGCTAGGGCCGCGGAGGCAAACCTGGCGATGGCCCGCGCCATCGTGCCGACGTCACGCGCCATGGACGGACAAATCGCGCGCTGCCGGCGATCTTGCGCTCGAACACCGGCCAGGCTGCTCTGGCCGGCCGCCGAACAACCGCGATCACGGGCGTTGGCCGCGGCGCCTCCGGCACTTTGACCCGTGGGGTCTGACGCAGTTCGGCCCCGAGCCCCCGGGACGCGACAGCTTCTGACCTTGGAGGCTCGGGCTTGGCAGGTTCAGGCTTTGCTTCAACCTTGGGAGCTTCAGATTTGAGAGCTTCAACCTTGGGAGCTTCAACCTTGGGCGGCTCAACCCTCCGAGCTTCCGGCCTGGCCGGCTCAAGAGCAATTGGTGCGGTTTGGCGAGGCTCAGGCTTGGGAGGCTTCGGAAGCTCCGATGTGGGGAGCTCGGACTTGATGGGATCGGCCGTGATGGGATCGGCCTTGGCCGGCGCGGTCGTGAGCGACTCAGCCTTCGGAGCTTGTAACGCGCGAGACTCAGCCCTGGACGGTTCGGGGGCGACCGAAGCCGCTTGGGGGAGCTCGGACCGCGCCGGCTCGACCTTCCGAGGCTCAACCCCGAGCGGTTCGGGTTTGGGCGGCACCGGAGCGAGCGCTTCGCCCGGCGCCGTCGCAGCCGATTTCGATTTCAGCCTGGCCAGCAGCTCCTCGATCGAGGGCACCGATGTCGCGTCAAGCGGCGCGCGCGGCGCGGCCGGCGGCGTCGCCCGGACCGGCGGTGGCGGCGACGCAATCGGTGCAGGTGGTGGCGGCAGATCTGCCGGCGCCAATTGGGCGAACTTGCCGCGCGCGATCTCCAGCGCCTTGTCGAAGTCGGGCCTGTCGATCCAGGCCTTCGATTGCACCTCGGTCACGCGCGCGTCCCACAGGCGCGCGGCCTCGATGTCGTAATAGCCCATCTGCTTCTGATTGATCAGCTGCAGACCGTGGCCCGTGACGGCCCATTGTCGACCTAGCCAGTGGATGTCACGGTGCAGCGGCATCACACTGGCCCTCGCCTCACATGCCGTGCTCGATGACCTTGAGCCCGCCCATATAGGGCTGCAGCACATCGGGCACCGCGATCGAACCATCCTGCTGCTGATAAGTCTCCATGACGGCGATCAGAGCGCGCCCGACCGCCGTGCCGGAGCCATTCAGCGTATGCACGAAGCGCGGCTTGCCGTCGGGGCCGCGATAGCGCGCGTCCATGCGACGGGCCTGGAAATCGCCGCACACCGAGCAGCTCGAAATCTCGCGATAGGCGCCGCCATCGCCCTGCCCCGGCATCCACACTTCGATGTCGTAGGTCTTCTGCGCGGAGAAGCCCATGTCGCCGGCGCACAGCGTCATTACGCGATAATGCAGGTCGAGCTTTTGCAGAACCTGCTCGGCGCAGGACAGCATGCGCTCGAGCTCATCCTTGCCGGCTTCCGGCGTCGTGATCGACACCAGCTCAACCTTTGTGAACTGGTGCTGGCGGATCATACCGCGCGTATCGCGTCCCGCCGCGCCGGCTTCGGCACGGAAGCAAGGCGTCAGCGCGGTGAGCCGCATCGGCAGCTCCTTCTCGTCGAGGATGGATTCGCGCGCGAGGTTGGTCAGCGAGACTTCGGCGGTCGGGATCAGGCCGAGGCGCTCGCTGCGCAGATCGGCATTCGGCGACGCGAGCAATTCGCCCTTGATCGCCCAGAACTGGTCGTCCTCGAATTTCGGTAGCTGTCCGGTGCCGAACATCACGGCGTCGCGCACCAGCAGCGGCGGATTGATCTCGGTATAGCCATGCTCGCCGGTGTGCAGGTCGAGCATGAATTGCCCAATCGCGCGCTCGAGCCGCGCCAGCCCCTTCTTCAGCACGACGAAACGTGCGCCGGACAGTTTCGCCGCCGCCTCGAAATCCATATAGCCGAGCGCGGTGCCGAGATCGTCATGCAGCTTCGGCGCAAAGCCGTAGTCGCGCGTCTTGCCGTACACATGGTGCTGGACGTTGCCGTGCTCGTCGGTACCGTCGGGCACCTCGTCGAGCGGCAGGTTCGGAATCGACGACAGCTCTTTGGTCAGCTGTTCATCGGCCGTCTTCGCCGCCGCCTCGAGTTCTGGCATCGTGGTCTTCAGCTCGGCAACTTCAGCCATCAGCTTGGCCGCGCGCGCCTCGTCCTTTGCCTTCTTGGCCTCGCCGATCTCCTTCGAGGCCGCATTGCGCCGCGCCTGGGCCTGCTCCGACGCCAGGATCGCCGCCCGCCGCTTCTCGTCGATCGCCAGCAGCGACGGCGACAGGGCCTCTAACCCGCGGCGCTTCAGGCCGGCGTCGAAGGCTGTCGGGTTGTCGCGGATCGCTTTGATGTCGTGCATAAGTCAGTCCTGGCAGGCTATGCGTAAGCAACCAACATTGCGTTGGCAAACTACGGTTTGCAGTTCCACTACCACGACCGTCATCGTCAGCGAAAGCGGGTGATCCAGCATTCCAGAGACGTCGGCGTGTCACCGAGAAGCCGCGGCGTACGGGATACCCCGCTTTCGCGGGGTATGACACCGACTGTGAGGTGAAATCACCCTATTCGGCCGGATTGGTCGCCCCGGACGCCGCATTCGAGGTCGCGGCCTTCTTCTCCACGATCCGGACCGCGATAATGGCGCCCTCGTAGAGCGCGAGCAGCGGGATCGCGAGCGAGGCCTGGCTCAGCACGTCGGGCGGCGTCAGCACAGCGGCGATGATGAAGGCGATCACGATGAAGTAGCGCCGCTTCTCCTTCAGCATCTTCGAGGTGACGATGCCGATGCGGCCGAGCAGCGTCAGGATCACCGGCAGCTGGAACGCGATGCCGAAGGCGAAGATCAGCGACATCATCAGCGAAAGATATTCGCCGACCTTGGGCAGCAGCTGGATCTGCGCGGTCTCCGCGCCGCCGGCCTGCTGCATGCCGAGCGAGAACCGCACCAGCATCGGCAGCACAACGAAATAGACGAGCGCCGCGCCCATCACGAAGAACACCGGGGTGGCGATCAGATACGGCAGGAACGCGTTGCGCTCATGCCGGTAGAGACCGGGCGCGACGAATTTGTAGATCTGGGTGGCGACGATCGGAAACGAGATGAAGCCGGCGCCGAACAATGCGAGCTTCAGCTGGGTGATGAAATATTCCAGCAGCGCGGTGTAGATGAACTTCGAATTCTCCGGCCCCGCGATCCAGACGAACGGCCAGACCAGCACGTTGTAGATCTGCTTGGCGAAGAAGAAGCAGATGATGAAGGCCACGCCGAAGCCGAGCAGCGCCTTGATCAGCCGCGAGCGCAGCTCGATCAGGTGATCCATCAAGGGGGCCTTGCTGGCCTCGATGTCTTCGGCGCTCATGACGCCCTCGCGTCCTTGAGCGCGTCGGGCTGTACCGGCGTCACGTCCTGCGGCGCCGGCTCGGCCTTCACCTCATTGGTGATCGCAAGCGGCTCGCTGGCTGCCGCGTGCGCCTCGGCCTCGACGAAGGTTTCCGGCGTCGGCTCGACGGGAGTCGTGGGCGTCACCGGTGTGTCACTTGACGCCACCGGTGCGTCGATTGCGGACGCAACCTGCGCATCGACCGGCTTGTCGATCTGCAGGGCGTCGCTGACGTCCTTCTGCAGCGAGGTCATGATGTTGCCGCTGGTGATGCCGGTTGCGGCCTCCTTGACCTCGTCAAAGCTCTTCTTGAGGTCGGCCATCTCGGCCTCGCGCATGGCTTCCTGGAACTGGCCCTGGAATTCGGAGGCCATCTTGCGGGCCTTGCCCATCCATTGCCCGACCATGCGCAGCACGCCCGGCAGTTCTTTCGGGCCGATGGCGATCAGCGCGACGACCGCGATGACGACCAGTTCACTCCACCCGATATCGAACATGAATTCTTCCGCCTAAGCGCGCCGCCATCGGCCCCATCGCTCCTAACAGGATCTGGGGCTGCCGGCGCCTTTTCTCAATCGGCGTCCATAGCGCGTCTGTGCGACGGCGTCACCGTTTCGCGCAAGAAAAAACGTCGAAATATGCGTCAGTACAAGCGCGTTAGACGGCCTTGCTGCCGACGTCCTGGCGCGCGGCCGACGTCGCCGCATTGTGATCGATCGACTTGGTGGGCTCGGTCTTCTCGGCGACCTTGTCGTCGTCCTGCATGCCCTTCTTGAAGGCCTTGATGCCCTGGGCGACGTCACCCATCAGATCAGAAATCTTGCCGCGTCCGAACAGCAGCAGGACCACTGCGATCACGACGATCCAGTGCCAAATGCTCAACGAACCCATCCTGCAACCCTCCAGAAATGGCCGGCGGACCGGCCTGAACTTTGCCGGAAGGTAGGCCCGCGGGGTGTCAAAAACAAGGACCTCGGCCGCGGCAAATCGCTGTCGCGGCTACGTAATATTGCTAGGCTTAACCGGGAATATTCAGGCTTATTCGCCCTTGTCCTCGGTGTCGGCGTCATCACCCGCGTGGTCGGCGCGGTCTTCCGGCTCGCCGGTGTCAGGTTCGGCCGCATCCGCGTCAGAGGGAACGTCCGCCTCGACCTCCGCTTGGGCGGTCGTTTCGACCTCAGCAGTCCCGACCTCATCAGTCGTTTCTGCGTCGGCCTTCGGTTCCTCGGCTTCCGGCTCGACGGCCGGCGCCAGCAGCAGTTCCAGCGTATCACCCGGCTCGAGCGGCTCCTCGTCCTCCCGCAGCGTCGCGTCATCCGACGGCGACGGAACGGAAAATCCGGTCGGCAGACGCGAGTCGAGCAGACCCGTGCCCTTCAGCTCCTCAAGCCCCGGCAGGTCGCCGAGCGCTTCCAGGCTGAACTGCGACAGGAACGCGTCGGTGGTTCCGAAGGTGAGCGGACGGCCCGGGGTCTTGCGGCGGCCGCGCGGCCGGATCCAGCCGGTCTCGAGCAGCACGTCGATCGTGCCCTTCGACGTGACCACGCCGCGAATCTCTTCGATCTCGGCGCGAGTCACCGGCTGGTGATAGGCGACGATCGCCAGCACCTCGATCGCGGCGCGCGACAGCTTCCGCGTCTCGGTGCTCTCGCGCGTCATCAGCCACGACAGATCGCCGGCGGTGCGGAACGTCCACTTGTTGGCGACACGCACCAGGTTGACGCCGCGCGGCGCGTATTCCGCCTGCAGCTGCGCGAGCGCCGCCTTGACGTCGACGCCGTCGGGCATCCGCTTTGCCAGCGTTGCCTGATCGATCGGCTCGGCCGATGCAAACAACAGGGCTTCCAGGAGCCGCAATTCCTCAGGACGCGCCACCGGATCCATAGGAGAAACCTCCTCCTCGGGCTCTTCTCTGCGCACTTCCGCCAAGCTTGCCATGGGCTTGCTCTCCTTCTTCCACTTACTCAACCGACAGGTCCGGCGCTGCCATTGCGGCCTGCGCTTGACGCTTTCGGAAATAGATCGGCGCGAACGCCTGCTTCTGGTTGATCTCCATCTCGCCCTCGCGAACCAGCTCGAGGGCGGCAGCGAAGCTCGATGCGAACACCGTCGCCTTCTGGGTGGGATCGGCGACGTAATTCATCAGATACTCGTCGAGGCAGCTCCAGTCCTCGGCGATGCCGACCAGCCGCTCCAGCGACGCACGCGCTTCGGCCAGCGACCATACGGTACGCTTTTGCAGATGAACCGTCGTCAGCACGCGCGACTGGCGCTGCGTGGCGTAGGCCGACAGCAGGTCGTACAGGGTCGCGGTGAACTTCGGATGCTTGATCTCGGCGATCGATTCCGGATTGCCGCGCGGAAAGATATCGCGCTGGAACTGGGGCCGGTTCATCAGCCGGTTCGCCGCCTCGCGGATCGCCTCCAGCCGGCGCAACCGGTTGGCGAGCGCGGTCGCCATTTCCTCGGCGCTCGGCCCCTCCGCGCTCGGCGGCTCGGGCAGCAGGAGCCGCGACTTCAGGAACGCCAGCCACGCCGCCATCACCAGATAGTCGGCCGCAAGCTCGAGGCGAATCTTGCGGGCAGCCTCGATGAACGAAAGATACTGGTCGGCAAGCGCAAGGATCGAGATCTTCGACAGGTCGACCTTCTGCTGCCGCGCCAGCGTCAACAGCAGGTCGAGCGGGCCCTCATAGCCCTCGACGTCGACCACCAGCGCCGGTTCGCCCTCGGCGAGGTCGGCCGGCCGCCCGGTATCAAACGAAAGAATTTCAGCGGTCATGCCGTCCCTACCCGATCCAACAACGCATCCAGTTCAGCTCGTGCCGCCTGCCGGTCGAGCGGCTCAGGCGGCTTGCGCGCGGCGAGCGTCGCCTTGGCGCGCTCAAGCGCCTTGCCGGTCAGTTCCGGCGTTTCGCGTGCGACCTCGCGCATCTCGTCAATATTGCCGTTGCAGTGCAGAACCATGTCGCAACCGGCGGTGACGATGGCGCGGGTCCGCTCGGCAATCGATCCGGCCAGCGCATTCATCGACACGTCATCACTCATCAACAAACCCTGGAACCCGATCAGGCCGCGAATCACCTGTTCGATGATTGTCGCAGAAGTCGTCGCCGGATGGACGGGGTCGAGCGCGCTAAACACAACATGTGCAGTCATGGCCATCGGCAGATCCGCAAGCGGCTGGAACGCGGCAAAATCGGTCCGTTCCAGCTCGGCCCTGGCGGTATCAACGGTCGGAAGCCGGAAATGGCTGTCCGCCGTGGCCCGGCCATGGCCGGGAATATGCTTGAGAACCGGCAGTACCCCGCCCTGTTCCAGCCCGTCCGTGACCGCGCGGGCGATTGCCGCGACCTTGCCGGGTTCAGTTCCATAGGCCCGGTTGCCGATCACCGCGTCCGCCCCGGCCACGGGAACATCGGCCAAGGGCAGGCAATCGACGGTGATTCCGAGATCGGTCAGATCGGCCGCAATCAGCCGTGAACTGAGCCGGGCTGCCGCAAGCCCGAGCTTCGGATCGATGTCGTAGAGCGCCCCAAAGCTCGCGCCCGGCGGATAGGCCGGCCAATGCGGCGGGCCGAGCCGCTGCACCCGCCCGCCTTCCTGGTCGATCAGGACCGGGGCATCGGCGACGCCGACTGCGGACCGGAGTTCCCCAACAAGAGCCGCCACTTGGGCAGGACTCTCGATGTTGCGCTTGAACAGGATGAAGCCCCATGGCCGCTCGGCGCGAATGAATTCGCGTTCGGCGTCGTTGAGGATCAGCCCGGATATGCCCGTGATGAATGCGCGGTTCGTCATTCGGCCGATTAGGCCGTATGCAGCTCACGGGTCAAGGAAACGGCCTTTAATTTCTTTGGATGAGGCACTGCGGTCCACCCGCCGACATCAGGCTCTTGCACACTTGGCTCGCCTCTTCCGAGGACGCGAACGGGCCCGCGAAGGCGCGGTAGTAGACGCCTTTCTCTCCGAGATCGACGCGCTTCACCACCAAGGGCTGCGAACCGAGCACGTTGCGATACTTGCCCTGCAGCGTCCGGTACGACGCCTGGGCGTCTGCCTCGTTCTTCTGCGAGGAGACCTGGACCAGATATCCGCCGCCCCCGACCGGAGCCGCCGAGGTCGAGGCCACCCGGGTCGGAGGTGCGGCCGGAGCCGCCTCAGCCTGGCCGGGAACAAGCGACATTGGCGAGTTGACGCTGGCGTTGGCCGCAGCCGGGTTGCCGCGCGACACCGGAGACTTCGCCGCCGCCGGAGGTTTCGCCGGCACGGTTGCGGTGGCCTGCGTGCCATCGGGCGTATCGCCCTTGACCGAGAGCGTGCGGACCTTGCGCGGCTCGTTGTTCGGCAACGTGCCGTTCGCGGTGATCGGCGCCGGCGCCGGCTGTGCCGTCTGCACGCTGGCGGGCGGCGGTGGATTCGCATTGGCGTTCAGCGGCGGAAACACGACGCGCGGTCCGGCGGTCTTCGAATTGACGTCGACCGGCGTCTCTTCGCGCGACACGATCTTCTCGGTGCCGTCGCCCGTCGCCATGCGGTCCGGCGTCTTGGCCGGCGCGTCGGCCTGGGCCGGGATCACCTTGGTCGGCGTGTTGTCAGCCTTGATGATCGGCGGCTCACCGCTGCGGGGCGAACCGACGTAGGTCCGGTAGGCATACGCGCCACCGACACCGAACACGCCGAGCGCCAGCACCGCGGCGACCGTTATCAGGCCGCTGCGCCGCCGGCGGGGCTCGGGTTCTTCCTCGTAGGCCTCCTCATAGGCATAGGGATCGTCCGGATAGGCGGGATCGCGCTGCAGGTCCTGCTCGCCGGCTTCCAGCTGGCCGTAGAGCGCGTCGTCATAGCGCGACGGATCCTGACTCTGACCGCCACTCTGATAGTGCGGCTCCTCGTCAAATGCCTCCGGCTGCCGAGGGGCCTCGAGCGGCCGATACTGCGCCACCGGCGCGGGCGCGGGCTGCGCCTGCTGAGCCGCGTAGCGATGCAACGGATGCACCGGCTTCGGCTGGTAGTCCTGCTCGGGCTCTTCGTCTTCGATGTTCTGCACGGGAGGCGGAGCGACAGCCTCCTGCCGCGCGCGCTGCATCCAGGGCGGCGGGCCCGCGGCCGGCGCATCCTCGTCCGCGGCCTGCGGCTCGTATTGTTGCGGCCGCGCGTTGGCGCGCGACTGCAGCGGTCGCGGCGGCGGCTTGTTCGCGCTGCCGAAGGGATCCGTCTGGCCGATCAGCCGTGCCAGTTCGGCAAGCGGATCGCTGTCGGCCTTGGAAGCCGTGTCGGCGGGAAAATGTCGGTCCTGATATCGATCAGCCATTGTGATCATGCATCCCCTTCGGGACAGCGCCAAGATCGCCGGCACAGCCGGTCCGAACGAGTTGGCCCCTGCCAGATGCCCTCACAAATCCCCACTCGTGAGGGCCTAATGCCCCTGCCTACCGCATCTCGGTCGGAGCGTGGACGCCTAGAACAGCTAAGCCCGATGCCAGAACCGAGACGACGCCCTGAACCATTGCCAGTCGCGCCCTCGTGATCTCTGCATCATTATTGATAATGAAGCGTAAATAGGGCAAATCGCGCCCCTTGGTCCAAAGCGCATGAAATTCACTGGCCAAATCATAGAGATAAAAAGCGATTCGGTGCGGCTCATGTGCCACCGCGGCAGCCTCGATTATCCGCGGATAAAGCGCAAGTCGCTTGAGCAGCTCGAGCTCGGCCGGGTCGGTCAGCCGCTCGACCGTAACATTACGGAGATAGGCCAGCCGGGCCTCATCGGTCTCGGGCAGATCGGGAACCGCTTCCTCCCGCGCGTTGCGGAAGATCGAATGGCCGCGGGCGTGGCCGTACTGGACGTAGAAGACCGCGTTGTCCTTTGACTGCTCGATCACCTTGGCGAGGTCGAAATCGAGCACCGCGTCGTTCTTGCGGAACAACATCATGAATCGGACAGCGTCGGAGCCGACCTCGTCGACCACCTCGCGCAGCGTGACGAATTCGCCGGACCGCTTCGACATCTTCACCGGCTCGCCGTCGCGCAACAGCTTCACGAGCTGCACGATCTTGACGTCGAGCACAGCCTTGCCCGCGGTCACCGCCTTCACGGCGGCCTGCATGCGCTTGATGTAGCCACCATGATCGGCGCCGAACACGTCGATCAGATTGGTGAAGCCACGCTCGAATTTGTAGCGGTGGTTGGCGATGTCGGATGCGAAGTAGGTGTAGGAGCCGTCCGACTTGATCAGCGGACGATCGACGTCGTCGCCATAGGCGGTGGCGCGGAACAGCGACTGCTCGCGGTCCTCGTAGTCCTCGACCGGCTTGCCCTTCGGGGGCGGCAGGCGGCCCTCGTAGATGTCGCCCTTGGCGCGCAGGAAATCGATGGTCTCGGCGACCTTGTTGTTTCCTGACGTGATAAGCGAGCGCTCGGAGAAGAACACGTCGTGATGGATATTGAGCGCGGCGAGATCGCCCTTGATCATCTCCATCATCATATCGATCGCCTTGTCGCGCACGATCGGCAGCCACGCGGCTTCGCTCATGTCGAGCAGCTTCTTGCCATATTCCTTGGCGAGTGCCTCGCCGACCGGCACGAGGTAATCGCCGGGATAGAGCCCTTCCGGGATCGCGCCGATGTCCTGGCCCAGCGCCTCGCGGTAGCGCAGGAACGCCGAGCGCGCGAGCACATCGACCTGAGCGCCGGCGTCGTTGATGTAGTATTCGCGGCAGACGTCGAAGCCCGCGAATTGCAGCAGGCTGCACAGCGCGTCGCCGAACACGGCGCCGCGGCAATGGCCGACATGCATCGGTCCGGTCGGGTTGGCCGAGACATATTCGACATTGACCTTCTCGGCCTTGCCGATGTCGCTGCGCCCGTAAGCCGAGCCGGCGGCCAGCACGGCACGCAGCGCGTCCGCCCAGACCTGCGGCTTCAAGGTCAGGTTGATGAAGCCGGGCCCGGCGACATCGACCGAGGCCACCAGCGCATCGGCGCGCAGCCGCTCGGCGATCTTGTCGGCGAGCTCGCGCGGCTTGGCCTTGGCATCCTTGGCGAGCACCATCGCGGCATTGGTCGCCATGTCGCCATGGCTGGCGTCGCGCGGCGGCTCCACCACAACGCGGGACAGATCGATGCCGGCGGGCCAATTGTCCTCGGCTGCGACAGCGGCACAGATCGCGTGCACGCGCGTCAGCATGTCGGCAAAAAGGTGTGGTGAAGCAGTAGTGTCGGCCATGGCAGGGCGCTAACGCAAATCCGGGGTCGAGTCAAAAAGCCTTTGGTGCTCGATCAGGGCGAAACGGTCGGTCATCCCGGCAATGAAATTGCCGATCCGCCTGTTCCGAGCGCTTCCGGTCTCCTGCACGCTGCCCTCGATCCATTCCGCCGGCAGGTCTTCAGGCGATTGCTGGTAGCGCTCGAACAGATTGCGGACCACCTCCTCCGCCTCCCCCATCACCAGCATCACCCGCTTGTGGCGATACATCCGCCGGAACAGGAACGCCTTGATCGCCGCCTCCTGCTCCGCCACCTCGGACGGAAACGCAATCAGCGGGGCATTGTGGTGGCGCACGTCGTGGGCCGATTGCGGCTGCGCGGCCGCGAGGCGCCGACTCGCCTCGTTGAAGACCGCGCTGATGAAGTGTGAGATCAGCTCACGCACCAGTTCGGCGCCGCGCCGGACCTCGTCGAGCCCGGGATAGTGGCGGTCGATCTCGGCGATGATGTCGGCGGTCAGCGGCATCTCCTTGAGGTCGTCGACCGCGAAAAGACCGGCACGCAGGCCGTCATCGATGTCGTGCGCGTCATAGGCGATGTCGTCGGCGAAGGCCGCGATCTGCGCCTCGAGCGAGGCATAGCTCCAGAGCTCGAGGTCGTGGCCCTTGTTGTAGTCGGCAATTCCGATCGGGATTCCACTCCCTAGGTAGCGGCCGGCCGGTGCGCCACCGCGTTCGGTCAACGGACCGTTGTGTTTGACGATCCCTTCGAGCGATTCCCAGGTCAGGTTCAGCCCGCCGAATTCGGGGTAGCGATGCTCCAGCGAGGTGACGACCCGCAGCGCCTGCGCATTATGGTCAAAGCCGCCGTCATCCCTGAGGCATTCGTCGAGCGCCCGCTCCCCGGCATGGCCGAACGGCGGATGGCCGAGGTCATGCGCCAGCGCCAGCGTCTCGGTCAGGTCCTCGTCGACCCCGAGCTGGCGGGCCAGCGCCCGGGCGATCTGCGCGACCTCCAGCGAATGGGTCAGCCGCGTGCGGTAGTGATCGCCTTCGTGGAAGACGAAGACCTGCGTCTTGTGCTTGAGGCGGCGGAACGCGGTGGAATGAATCACCCGGTCGCAGTCGCGCCGGAACGGGCTCCGGGTCCGGCTCGGCGGCTCCGCGACCAGCCGGCCGCGGCTGCGATCGGGGTCGCAGGCATAAGGCGCGCGGGGGGCAGCCATTCCGACCGACACTGTATTTTAGTCCTTATCCATTTGATTCCATGGTCCGACGCACTTAACTATGACTGAGGCGGCCGACCAAATGAATTGGGGATGACGCCGGGCCTGATCCGGATCGGATCATGCTCAAATAGGGTTTCGGAGACCGACATGACTGCTGCCATCACCGTCAGCGAACGGGCCGCCCGCCGGATCGGGCAGATCCTCAGCAAGGAAGGCGAAGGCGCCAAGCTGCGCATTTCGGTCGAGGGCGGCGGCTGCTCCGGTTTCCAGTACAAGTTCGACGTCGAGCGCACCCAGGCCGATGACGACCTCGTGATCGAACGCGACAGCGCGGTGGTGCTGATCGATCCCGCCTCGGTCCCGTTCCTCGCGGGCTCGGAGGTCGACTTCGTCGACGACCTGATCGGCGCCTCGTTCCGCGTCGTCAATCCGAACGCCACCGCCTCCTGCGGCTGCGGCACCAGCTTCTCGATCTAACGCTTCGCGATCCCGGGCGGTTTCTCCCGGCGCGCCGGTTTCCGGCTCGCGCCGAATGCTCGGCTATTCCGCCGCGACCACCTGCGGTCGCTCGACGTCGCCGCCCGCCTCGGCTTGCGGGTCGAGCTTGCGGCGCAGCCTGCGGTCGATGCGGTCGAGATAGATGTAGATCACCGGCGTGATGAACAGCGTCAGCAGCTGCGACACGCAGAGGCCGCCGACCACGGCGACGCCGAGCGGTTGACGCAGTTCGGCGCCGGCACCCGCGCCGAGCGCGATCGGCAGCGTGCCGAAGATCGCCGCGAACGTCGTCATCATGATCGGACGGAAGCGCAGCAGTGCCGCCTCGCGGATCGCGTGCTCGGCGCTGAGGCCGACGCGGCGACGCTCCAGCGCGAAGTCGACCATCATGATCGCATTCTTCTTGACGATGCCGACCAGCATCACGATGCCGATCATCGCAATCACAGACAGCTCCATCCCGAACATCATCAGCGTCAGGATCGCGCCGATACCGGCCGACGGCAGGCCGGAGATGATGGTGATCGGGTGGATGAAGCTCTCATAGAGAATGCCGAGGATCACGAAGGCTGCGAACACCGCGGCGAGGATCAGCACGCCCTGCCCGCGCAGCGAATCCTGGAACACCTGCGCGGTGCCGGAGAAGCCGGTCACAATCGTCGGCGGCAGGTTCGCGGTCTGCTCGAGTTCGGTGATCTTGTCGACCGCGTAGCCGAGTGAGGTGCCCGGCGCGAGGTTGAACGAGATCGTCACCGCCGGCTGCTGGCCCTGGTGGTTGATCTGCAACGGCCCGACCGTCGGCACCAGCCTCGCCACCGCATCCAGCGGAATGGTCTGGTTGTTCGCGGTCTTCATGTAGAGCTTCGAGAGGTCGGACGGATCGACGCGGAACTGCGGCTGCACCTCGAGGATGATCTGGTAGTCGTTCGACGGCATGTAGATGGTGCCGACCTGCCGCGCGCCATAGGCGTTGTAGAGCTGGTTGCGGACCTGATCGACGGTGACGCCGTAGACCGCCGCCTTCTCGCGGTCGATGTCGACCGTCATCTGCGGGTTCTTGATGTACAGGTCGGTGGTAACGTCGAGCAAGCCCGGAATCTTCTCGATCTTGTCGCGCATCTCGGGCGCCAGCCGGTACAGCGCCTCGGTATCGCCGCTCTGCATCACATACTGATACTGGCTCTTGGAGATGCGCCCGCCGATGCTGAGGTTCTGGATGCTCTGGAAGAACGCCTGCATGCCCGGGATCTCGCGCGCCTTCTGCCGCAGACGGCCGATCACCACGGTGGCGTTGTCACGCATCTTCTGCGGCTTCAGCGCGATGAACAGACGGCCGTAATTCGCCGTCGGATTGGGACCGCCGGAGCCGACCGTAGAGTTGATGTACTCTATCGCCGGATCGGTCCGCAGCACCTCGACCAGCGCCTGCTGGCGCACCTTCATCGCCTCGAACGAGGTGTCGGTCGCAGCCTCCGTCACGCCGATCAGAAAGCCGGTGTCCTCCTGCGGGAAGAAGCCCTTCGGCACGATCATGTAGAGGTAGATGGTGCCGCCCAGCGTAGCCAGCGTCACCACCAGCATCAGGGCCTTCTTGGCCAGCACCCAATCCAGCGCCCATTCATAGGCCCGCAGCCAGGCCTCGAACATCGCCTCGAACGCCCGCAGCACGACGTTCGGCCGCTTGGTCGCGTCATGCGCGCGCAGCACACGGGCGCACAGCATCGGCGTCAGGGTCAGCGACACGAAGCCGGAGACGATGATCGCAACCGAGATCGTCACCGCGAATTCGCGGAATACGCGGCCGACGATGCCGCCCATCAGCAGCACCGGGATGAACACGGCGATCAGCGAGAAGGTGATCGAGATGATCGTGAAACCGATCTCGCGGGCACCCTTCAGCGCCGCCTCGAACGGCTTCATGCCGTGCTCGATGTGGCGGACGATGTTCTCCAGCATGACGATGGCGTCGTCGACCACGAAGCCGACCGAGAGCGTCAGCGCCAGCAGCGTCATGTTGTTGATGGAGTAATCCAGCGCGTACATCGCCGCGCACGTGCCGAACAGCGAGATCGGCACCGCGAGCGCCGGGATGAAGGTGGCAGAGGCCGAGCGCAGGAACAGGAAGATCACGAGGATCACGAGGCCGATCGCGATCAGCAAGGTCTCCTCGACGTCGCTGACCGCCTGGCGGATCGAGACCGAGCGGTCCATCATGACCTGCATGGTCACCGAGGGCGGGATCGCGGCGCGCAGCGCCGGCAGCTTGGCCAGCACGGCGTCGACCACCGCCACGGTGTTGGCGTCGGGCTGCTTCTGGATCGCGAGCACGATCGCCCGCTCGTCGTTCATCCAGGTCGCGATCTTGTCGTTCTCGACGCTGTCATAGACCTTGGCGATCTCGTCGAGTCGGACCGGCGAGCCGTTGCGCCAGGCGACATAGATCTGGCGGTAGTCGGCCGCCTTGTCCATCTGGCCGGAGGCCTGCAGCGCGACGTCCTGCTTGGGGCCATTCAAGGTACCGACCGGCGTCGACGAATTGGCGCGCGACACCGCGGCGCGGATATCCTCCATCGAGACGCCGCGCGCGGCGGCGGCCTCCGGATCGGCCTGAACGCGGATGGCGAATTTCTGCGCGCCGTAGATCAAGACCTGGGCGACGCCCGGCAGCTGCGACAGTGCCTGCCCGATCGTGATGTCGCCGTATTCGTTGACGCTCGACAACGGCAGCGTCGCCGAGCCGAGCGAGACGAACAGCACCGGGAAGTCCGCCGGGTTCACCTTCCGGAAGCTCGGCGGGATCGTCATCTCGATCGGCAGCCGGCGCTGCGCGATCGTCAACGCGGTCTGCACGTCGAGCGCGGCGGCATCGATGTTGCGGTTGAGGTCGAACTGGATGGTGATGACGCTCGTGCCCTGCGAGGAGTTCGAGGACATCGAGGAGATGCCGGCAATGGTCGAGAGCTGGCGCTCGATGATGCCGGCGACCGAGGCCGCCATGGTGTCGGCGCTGGCGCCGGGCAGGGTCGCGGTCACCGCGATGGTCGGGAAGTCCACCTTGGGCAGCGCCGAGACCGGCAGCAGGCGGAAGCCGAACACGCCGAATGCGATGATCGACGCCGTGATCAGCGTCGTCATGACCGGGCGGCGGATGCAAAGCTCGGAGAGCGTCATCGGTCAGGCTCCGGCCTTGCGCGCCCGCAGTTCAACCCGCGATCCCTCCGAGAGCAGCAGCTGGCCGTCAACGACGACGCTTTCATCGCCCGCCAATCCGTCTGAGATCACCGATGAGCCCTGGAAGGTGCGATCGACCTTGACCGGCCGGACCTTGGCAACGCCGTCCTTGACGACGAAGACGAAATTGCCGTTCTGGCTGCGCTGCACCGCGACCGTCGGCACCACGACCGCGTCTTCGCTGCGGATGATCAGCTTGGTCTGCACGATGGTGCCGGGCCAGAGCGTCTCGCTCTCGTTGTTCATGATGCCGCGCACGGTCACCATGCCGGTGGTCGCGTCGACGGCGTTCTCCACCATCGCGACCTTGCCGCGCTCGGAGCGCTGGTGGCCGGGAATGGTCGCGATCACCTTTGAATCGCCCTTCCCCATGGCGTCGCGCAGATCGACCAGCGCCCGCTGCGGAATCGCGAAGGTGACGTAGACCGGTGCCATCTGGTTGATGACCGCGAGCGGCTGGGTGTCGGCGGGGCGGACGAAGTTGCCGACCTTGACGTTGGCGGCGCTGATCCGTCCCGCGAATGGTGCGCGGATGACGGTGTAGCTCTTCTGGACGCGGAGGTTCTCCAGCGCGAAGCGGTCGGCCTTGATGGTGCCGATCAGGACGTCGGACTGGGTCTTGGCGTTGTCGAGGTTGACCTGGGTGGTCGCACCCTTGCCGACCAGTTCGGTGTAGCGGCGGAGGTCGCGCTGCGCGCCCTCGAGCTGGGCCTGGTCGCGGGCCAGGACGCCCTCGGCCTGTTCGATCTGCGCGTCGATCTGCCGCGCGTCGAGGGTGAACAACAGGTCGCCTTCATTGACCCTGGCGCCGTCCTCGAAATGCACCGAGACGATGGTGGTCTCCAGCCGCGACTTCAGCGCCACGCTGGAGATCGGCGTGACCTGTCCAATGGCATCGACATCGACCGGAACCGATTTGCGTTCCGCCTTAGCGAGATCCACGGACACCACGCGCGGCCGCGCCGTCCCTTGCGCGGTGGCGGCGCCGCCACCCATCCATGAAGTGCGGGTCATGTAAGCCGCCCCGGCCGCAATGCCGAGAACAGCGACAGTCAGAACCAAATTGCGTTTTTTCATAAGTTTTGCACGTGCGCCGCCGGCTTCCCTTGAAGGCCGGTGCGCGTCGTCACTCCCCCATCGGCAATTGTTGCGCCTTGTTTCCTGAGAGGGTTAGCACAGGCGGACCGCCCATGGTATGCCACCTAAGTGAAATAGTGCGGCTTCAATCCGGTCATTTGCATGCGCATCGCCGGACGTTTTGAGTAACCGGGCCGCATCCGTTCTGCTTCATTGAGCTTTCGAATCGCGACCTTATGTCCACCTCCGTCCTTGTCTGCCCCTGGGAAGAAGCTCGCGAACGCTCCCGTGCCATCCGCTACAGCGTCTTCGTCGAGGAACAGCGGGTGCCGGTAGAACTGGAATGGGACGACATGGACGCATCGAGCTGGCATGCGCTGGCGTTCGCCGACGACGGTGCGCCCTTGGCCACGGGCCGGCTGCTGCCGGACGGTCATATCGGCCGCATGGCCGTGCTCAAAGCGGCGCGCGGCACAGGCGTAGGCGCCCGCGTGCTGGACGCGCTGATGGCCAAGGCGGCCGAACTCGGCTATCCGGAACTGATCCTCAACGCGCAGACGCACGCGGAGCCGTTCTACGCACGCGTCGGCTTCGAGCGGATCGGCGCGGAATTCGAGGAGGCCGGCATCCCGCACATCGAGATGCGGAAGCGCTTGGTCTAAGCGGGGCGGCGCTCGGTCACGTGCCCCCACAATGAAGGAAGTCCGATGGCAGTTCGCATCGCTACGTGGAACGTCAACTCGGTCCGGCAACGGATCGAACTTCTGGTCAGCTGGCTGAAGGAGTGTTCCCCCGACATCGTCTGTCTGCAGGAGATCAAATGCGTCGATGACGCGTTTCCCCGCCTCGAAGTCGAGGCGCTCGGGTACAATGTCGTCACCCACGGCCAGAAGACCTTCAACGGCGTCGCGCTGCTGTCGAAGCTGCCGTTCGACGAAACCAAATCGGGCCTCGCCGGTGACGACGAGGACGCCCATGCCCGCTTCCTCGAGGGCGTCGTCACGCTGAAGCAGGGCGTGATCCGGGTCGCGTGCCTTTATCTGCCCAATGGCAACCCCGCCAATACCGACAAATATCCGTACAAGCTCAAGTGGATGTCGCGGCTTCTTGAGTACACGCGGGAACGGCTGAAGGCCGAGGAGCCGTTGATCCTGGCCGGCGATTTCAACGTCATCCCGGCCGCGCGCGACGTCTACAATCCCGCCGCCTGGGCCGATGACGCCCTGTTTCGGCCTCAGACCCGCGAGGCCTTCCAGTCGCTGCTCGGCCTCGGCCTGACCGACGCGCTGCGGGCGGTCAATGACGAGCCGGGCCAGTACACTTTCTGGGACTACCAGGCCGGCGCCTGGCAAAAGAACTGGGGCCTGCGCATCGACCACCTGTTGATGTCGGCACAAGCGAGCGACCGGCTGATCGACGTCGGCATCGACAGCTATGTGCGGGCTTGGGAGAAGCCGTCCGACCATGTCCCGGTCTGGGCCGATCTCGATTTCGAGATCGCCTGACCCCGCCGGCCGGCGGGAAGATCAATCCCGGCGGCCCTGCACCCAGTGCTCGAGCATCTGCAGCGCCATCGCGCGATCGTCCTCGGAGGCCTTGGCGATCGCCCGGTTGTAGCTTTCCTTGATCCAGGCCTCATCCGGCGTCGCGCTGTCGCGCGCCAGCGTCAGCCACATCAGGCCGCGGGCCCGCTGCGGCGGCAGGCGGTCGCCGTTGAACAGCATCTGGCCGAGCAGCGCCTGCGCCTGATGCTGGCCCTTCTGGGCGGCAAGCCCGAGCCAGCGCGCGCCGTAGCGGAAGTCGTCCCGCGAGGCGTCCGGCGTCTTCAGGTAGAGCCGGGCAAGGTCGTATTGGGCGTCGGCATTGCCGAAATAGGACGCGGCATAGGAGAACATCTCCCGCGCCCGCTCGGTGTCCGCCTTCACCTTGGAATTGGGAATGCCGCTCAGATAGTAGCGGCCGAGCGCGACGAAGGCGTTGGCCACGATCGAGGCCTGCGGTGCCGACGGCGAATCCTCGGCATGCGCATTGGCGATCCGGCTGAAATATTCGAAGGCGCGCATGTCGTCCTGGATGACGCCGTCGCCCTCGGCGTACATCTTGCCGAGCTTCCACTGCGCGACGGGGTGGCCGCCTTCGGCCTGGTACTGCAGCGTGCTGAACGACGAGGTCGGCGAGGTCGCCGCAGGCGCCACTGGAGTGGCGGCCCGTTTCAGCGCGCCGGCGGTCCCCGGCTGCGGGGAAACCACAGGAAGAACCGTATCTTGTGGGTTGACCGGTGCGCCGTCGAATCCGAATCCGGGGCCCGCCACCGGGATGGCCCCTAACGCAAACGCCAATATCGTACGCCTAAACGTCCGCATAACACTGTTTCTCGTACGCGCCACCCGGATGGGTGACTGCGCCATCCACCGCCGGCCCCACTTGCTCGGCGTACTTCCACAGCGCACCAGATGTATGGTTCGTCGCGCGAGGGGCCCATTTGGTCTTACGATTTGCGAGTTCGGCGTCGCTCAAATTTACGTTAAGGGTGCCGGCGACCGCATCGATCTCGATGATGTCGCCGTCTTGCAACAACCCGATCGGCCCGCCGACGGCCGCTTCAGGTCCAATATGTCCGATGCAGAAGCCACGGGTGGCGCCGGAGAACCGGCCATCGGTGATCAGGGCAATCTTGCCGCCCATCCCCTGCCCGGTCAGTGCCGCCGTGGTCGCCAGCATCTCCCGCATGCCGGGACCGCCCTTCGGCCCCTCATAGCGGATCACGATCACCTCGCCTTCCCTGTAGGTGCGCTTCTGCACCGCCTCGAAGGCGTCTTCCTCGCGGTCGAAGCACCGGGCCGGACCGGTAAACCTCAGGTTGGACATTCCCGCGACCTTCACGATCGCACCCTCCGGAGCGAGATTACCCTTTAGCCCGACAACGCCACCCGTCACGGTGATCGGATTGTCGGCGGGCCGCACCACATCCTGGTGCGGATTCCATTTCACGCTTTTGAGGTTTTCGGCGATCGTTCGGCCAGTGACGGTTAGGCAATTCCCGTGCAGGTGGCCATTGTCGAGCAGCGTCTTCATCAGCAGCGGAATGCCACCTACTTCAAACATGTCTTTGGCAACATAACGGCCGCCCGGCTTCAAATCCGCGACGTAAGGAGTCTTTTTGAAGATTTCGGCAACGTCGAACAAATTGAATTTAATGCCGCACTCATGGGCGATCGCCGGCAGGTGCAGCGCAGCATTGGTCGAACCACCTGAGGCTGCAACCACGGCCGCAGCATTTTCAAGGGCTTCGCGGGTGACGATGTCGCGGGGCCGGATGTTTTTCTCGATCAGCTCCATCACCTTCTCGCCGGCGGCGGCGCAGAAGGAGTCGCGGATCTCGTAAGGCGCCGGGGCCCCGGCGGAATACGGGAGCGCAAGGCCGATCGCCTCGGAGACGGTCGCCATGGTGTTGGCGGTGAACTGGGCGCCGCAGGCGCCGGCCGACGGGCACGCCACCCGCTCGATCTCGTCGAGGTCCTCGTCCGACATGGCGCCGACCGAGTGCTTGCCAACCGCCTCGAACATGTCCTGGACGGTGACCGGCTGGCCGCGGAAGTTGCCCGGCAGGATCGAGCCGCCATAGATGAAGATCGACGGCACGTTGAGGCGGACCATCGCCATCATCATGCCCGGCAGCGACTTGTCGCAGCCGGCGAGCCCGACCAGCGCGTCATAGGAGTGGCCGCGGACCGTCAGTTCGACCGAATCGGCGATGCATTCGCGCGACGGCAGCGACGAGCGCATGCCGTCATGACCCATCGCGATCCCGTCGGTGACGGTGATGGTGCAGAACTCGCGCGGCGTGCCGCCGGCCGAGGCCACGCCCTTCTTCACCGCCTGCGCCTGGCGCATCAGCGAAATGTTACAGGGAGCGGCTTCGTTCCAACATGAAGCAACGCCGACAAAGGGTTGATGAATCTGGGTTGTCGTCAGCCCCATCGCGTAGAGATAGGAACGGTGCGGAGCGCGCTCGGGCCCTTCGGTCACGTGACGGCTGGGCAGCCTGCCCTTGATGTTCGTCTTGGCGTCCATCGCACCCCTGTTCCCGGCGCTCTTTCCTCCATCAACGCCGGAACCCAAAAAAATGTCCCGCCGTCGGAGCGCTGGCTATTCAGCTAAGTGAATATCCTTTCATGTCGGGGTGTGGCTAAAAAGCGGCGCGAGTGCGGACCGGGTGCTTTTAAGGTTAAATGTTCAAGCACCGTTGCAACATCGCAACAATCGTGGCCGCCGGGCAACCATGTATTATCAGTCCTTATAGGGACCTGACGGGGACCCGACCACCTGCAATTTACCCGGCGGCCAGCTTCGGTGGCGACGGAGGTGACCAGCACTCCGTGCGATTCCTGCCGTGCTCCTTGGCCTGGTAGAGCGCCGCATCGGCAGCCTTCATTAGGGCATCGATCCCCGGCATGCTTGTGAGCGCCTCGGCAACGCCGATGCTCACCGTGAGTGATACCGGCCGATCATCCGCACCCACCGTCAGCGCTTCCGCCCTCTTGCGGATGCGTTCGGCGACGGTTCGGGCGCGCGACAATGTGGTCTCCGGCAGCAGGACGGCGAACTCCTCGCCTCCAACGCGGCCGACGACGTCGGACTTGCGCTTGCCCCGAATGCATATCCCGGCAACAGCCTTGATGGCCTCGTCACCGACCGCATGTCCGAAGCGGTCATTGATGCTCTTGAAGTGATCGATATCGACCATCAGCACGGATACCGAACGATAGTAGCGCTGGAACCGGCTCCACTCCGCATCCAGCGTCGTCAGGAAGTGCCTGCGGTTGAACAATCCGGTGAGCGGATCGGTGGTCGCGAGCACCTCCAGCTGCCGTGCGTTGCGTACGAGATCGGTCACGTCGACGAAGGTCAGCATGCGACCGCCGTTTGCCATCGTCGAGCAATGGATCCTGATATGGCGACCGTCCGGCGTCTGCACGTCGCGCTTGTGATCGCCTGCCTTGATCTCCGCAATCCGCTTCGCAGGAAAGGCCCTGATCTGCTCCGGGGTCGCGCCCGTCGGAGCGGCGCGGCGGCTGCGCGTGAGCAGCGTGATGTATGCCGGATGCCGCGCGACCTCCTCCTCGCTCACCTCCCAGAATTCCCGCATTCGCCGATTGAGGAAGATCGCATTGAGATCGCGGTCGAGCAGGACGACGCCGTCCTCCACAGTCTCGAGCGCGCCGGTCAGCACCTTCAGCTTGTCGGACGCGCGCACGATGTCGGTCACGGGCGTGTAGCTCACCATCCGGCCGCCGTCGGGCAGCGGCGTGCACTGACATCGAACCACGTCGCCATTGCTGCGCCTGAGATCGATCGGGCTCGGGTCCCCGACGTTCACGAGGCGGACGCGCTCGGCAACATAGGCTTCGAGTTGCGCGGCCGGCAGCTCGTAGGCCATCGTCTTGCAGCCGTGATGCATCAGGTCGGTGAAGCTGGGGTTGCGGTCGGCCACCTCGTCCGGAAGCCGCCACATGTTCCGAAACGCGCGGTTGATGAACTGGGCCTTCAGCTCCACGTCCAACAGCAGGATGCCGACGGGTATCTGATCGAGCGCCGCGCGCAGCGCCAGCATGTGCCCGCGCAGAATATCGCCGCTGCGCCGCTCCGGAATGGCGGCCGGCGCAGGAGCGGCAGGCGTGGGCGCCGCAGCGTTGGCCTGCTGCTCTTCAAAAGCCAGGCCGAGCTGGCGGTCCGATTGCCACAGCCGTTTGCATGGCTTCACCTGATTGCTGCCGACGAGCAACAGTTGAATGTGATCGGGAATGCCAACGACACTTTCGAGTTCCACGGTGGCGCCCGTCTCCGTGAGCTGGCGGACCGTGCAGTCGAAGGCCGACCGGCCGAAGTTGAAGACGATCTTTCCGGCCAGAAACGTTCGGCCGCGGGAAGCTGACACCTGTCCGGACATAGCGAGAATCCACCTGGAGCAATTGCGAGCCCCCTCACCTCAGCACGTTTGAGTCACCAAGCCATGAACGCTTTCCGGAGGGTTTATCGGGAGCCGAGCCGATGACGCCGGCTGTGTGCGCCGCAAAACGGGTTCCATTCGGTGGAAAGGACTCGCTCGTAGGGTGGAGCGAAGCGATACCCATCATTCGCGCCGCGGATACTGAATCGATGGGCTTCGCTGCGCGCTACCGATCCGATTACGGCTCCGCCGCATCGTCCTCATATCCGAGCGCTTCGATTTGCCTCCGGAATTCCTCGAAACGCTCATGCGCTTCCGCCTTCGCTGTTCGAGCTACGGCGGACAAGTCGCTCCCATCAATCGGTCAAAGTCACTGCCGGGAAGAATTTAGTTCTACCCTATAATTATGCTGTGTTAGACGCAGTCCGAGTAGTAGCGTCGCAACTCCCTCAGTAACAGTGTCAGGGAAACGCCGGCCATGTCTGCTCTCCAAGCAAAGCTGGAACGATTTGAGATCCTCGCCGACGAATGCGAGCTGATCGCTAGCAGGACGCTGGATGGGAGCAACCGCGAGCTATACCAGCGGCTGGGCGGGCACTATCGCGAGCTGGCGACCGATATGAGGGCCGTGATCGCGACGATCAATGCTCCTGCGGCGTAAGAAAAAGGGCCGCTCGAAACAACAAGCGGCCCAAGTCTAGGGAGGAAACGCCCTCAAGGAGGGCGGCGATAGCGCGAGGCGCTGTCGCACGCTACGCATATGGGTTGAGAGTCCAGCATCGGGAGCCCAGACTGCGCAAGCCAGAGGCGCGACTATGAGCCTTGAATCTGCGCTTCGCAGCGCATAACTCCGAACGCGACCGCCGACGATTGAGGCGGCTACGATCCCAAATCGCTCCAAGCATCCCACAATTTACGATTTGGCGAGCCGCGTGCGCTTCGCGTTGAGCGCGGACGCAACACGGCTGACCGGCGGACGGCCGAGCAAGCCGGCCATCTCGTTGGTCGCGGCCAGCAGTCTGTCCATATCGATCCCGGTCTTCACGCCCATGCCCTCGAGCATGTAGACGACGTCCTCGGTCGCAACGTTGCCGGTGGCGCCGGGGGCGTAGGGGCAGCCGCCGAGCCCCCCGGCGGCGGCATCGATGACGCGAACACCCTCTTCCATGCCGGCATAGAGATTGGCCAGCGCCTGGCCGTAGGTGTCGTGGAAGTGCATCCCGAGGTTGCCGACCGGCAACTCAGAACCGACCGCACGCAGCATCTGTTTGGCCTTCAGCGGCGTGCCGACGCCGATGGTGTCGCCAAGCGAGATCTCGTAGCAGCCGAGATCCCACAGCGTCACCGCGAGGTCGGCGACCGCCTTCGGCTTGATCTCGCCGTCGAACGGACAGCCGAGCACGCAGGAGATATAGCCACGCACCTTGACGCCGTCGGCCTTGGCGCGCGCCAGCACCGGCTTGAAACGCTCGATCGATTCCGCGACCGAGCAATTGATATTGGCGCGCGAGAAGCCTTCGGAGGCCGCCGCGAACACCGAGACCACCGCGGCGCCGGCCGCGCGCGCGGCGTCATAGCCCTTCTCGTTCGGCACCAGCACGTGGAATTCGGCGCCCTTGATGTGGCTGACGCCGCGCAGCACCTGGTCGGAGCTCGCCATCTGCGGGATCGCCTTCGGCGACACGAAGGCGCCGACCTCGACGGTATTGAGCCCGGCCGCCACCAGCGCCTCGACGAAGGCGATGCGCGCCTCGACGCTGACCGGCGTCTTCTCGTTCTGCAGGCCGTCGCGCGGCCCCATCTCGACGAGCTGGATCTGATCGCTCATGATGCGGCCGCAGGTTCGACTTCGGCAAGCTCGACGCCCTCGCCGACGATGTCGCCGACCTTGCATTTGAGCTTCTTCAGCAGCCCGGCATAGGGCGCGCGCAGGGTCTGCTCCATCTTCATCACTTCCAGGGTGAGGATCGGGGCGCCCTTCTCCAGTGTCGCGCCCTCCTCGGCCAGCAGCGCCACCACCGTGCCCGGCAAGGGCGCCACGATCTTGTCCTCGCCGACCTGCTCCTCGCTCTCGCCGCCGAACGGATCGACCCAGTGCAGGTCGAAGCGGCCGTTGCGGGTGCGCAAGTAAAGCTCGTGGCCCTCGATGACCGAGGCTATACGCGACTTGAGGCCGTTGAGCGTCAGGTCGAAGCCGTCATCGCCGGCTGACGAGATGGCGAAGACGAGTTCGCGCCCGCCGACGGAGAGCGTCGACGGTCCGTTGCCATAGTGCAGCGTGATGGTCTGGGCAGGCTCATGGCCCTGCCGGAACGAAAACACCCGCTGACGGCGGCCGACCGGCATCCAGCCGAAGGCCTGCCAGGGCGAGTTGGCCTCGCGTCGCGCCGCCTTCTGCTCGTCGTTGACGATCGCGGCCACCGCCGCGCAAAGCTCGAACTCGCCGGCCGTGCCCGTGCTCGATGTCAGGTTCTTCAGCTCGCGCTCGATGAAGCCGGTGTCGATCGCATTGGCTCGCGTATCCTTGTGCGTCACCAGCGCCGACAGGAACGGGATATTGGTGACGATGCCGCGGACATCGGTCTCCTGCAGTCCGCGATTGAGCTTGTCGATCGCGCCCTCGCGCGTCGGCGCCCAGGCGATCACCTTGGCGAGCATCGCGTCGTAGTACGGCGAGACGTTATCGCCGCTGCGATAGCCGGCATCGATGCGCAGGCCGTCGCCTTCCTGTGGCGTGCGCCAGGTCTTGATGCGGCCGACCGAGGGCATGAAGTTCTTCTGCGGGTTTTCCGCGTAAACGCGCGCCTCGATGGCATGCCCGTTCAGCCTGATCTCGTCCTGCTTCAGCGGCAGCGCCTCGCCGAAAGCGACGCGGAGCTGCCATTCAACGAGATCGACGCCGGTGATCAGCTCCGTGACGGGATGCTCGACCTGCAGGCGGGTGTTCATCTCGATGAAGAACACGTCCTTACCGTCGGAGACGAACTCGATGGTGCCGGCGCCGATATAGTTGACCGCGCCGGCGGCCTTGCGGGCGGCCTCGCAAACCGTCTCGCGTTGCGCGGCGTTCAGCGTCGGCGACGGCGCCTCCTCGATCACCTTCTGGTGACGGCGCTGCAGCGTGCATTCGCGCTCCCACAGCGAGAGCAGATTGCCGTGGCTGTCGCCGATGATCTGCACCTCGATGTGGCGCGGGTTCTGCACGTATTTCTCGATCAGCATGCGGTCGTCGCCAAACGCCGCCTTGGCCTCGCGCTTGGCGCTGGTGATCGCGGCCGTGAGCTCAGCCGCCGAATTGACCACGCGCATGCCGCGCCCGCCGCCGCCGGCGGACGCCTTCACCAGCACCGGGAAGCCGATCCGGTTGGCGGCTTCCGCCAGCGTCGCCTCGTCCTGGGCCTCGCCGTGATAGCCCGGCACCAGCGGCACGCCGGCCTTCTCCATCAGCGCCTTCGAGCCGGACTTCGACCCCATCGCCGTCATCATCTCGGCGGTCGGACCGACGAACACCAAACCTGCTTCAAGACAGGCCTGCGCGAACTCGGCATTTTCAGACAGGAAGCCGTAGCCAGGATGCACCGCCTCGGCGCCGGTCTCCTTGGCGGCGGCGATGACGCGCTCGATGTTGAGATAGCTGTCGCGCGCCCGGGCAGGCCCGAGCAGCACGGCCTCGTCGGCGAGCGCGACATGCATCGCGTCGCGGTCGGCCTCGGAATAAACCGCGACGGAGCGCAGCCCCATGGCGCGCGCCGAGCGGATGACGCGGCAGGCGATCTCGCCGCGGTTGGCGATCAGAAGCGTGCGAAAACGCCGGGTGAGTTTTGAGCGGTCCATGATCAGATCCTGGGTCACATCCTGAACAGGCCGAATTTCGTCGGCTCGATCGGCGCATTCGCCGCCGCCGAGAGGCCGAGCCCGAGCACGAGGCGCGTATCGGCGGGATCGATCACGCCGTCATCCCACAGCCGCGCCGTGGCGTAATAGGGATTGCCCTGCTTCTCGTATTGCGCGCGGATCGGCTCGCGGAACTTGTCTTCCTCTTCCGCCGACCAGCTCTCGCCCTTGGCCTCGATGCCGTCGCGCCGCACCTGGCTCAGCACCATCGAGGCCTGCTCGCCGCCCATCACCGAGATGCGCGCGTTCGGCCACAGCCAGAGGAAGCGCGGGCTGTAGGCGCGGCCGCACATGCCGTAATTGCCGGCGCCGTAGGAGCCGCCGATCACGACGGTGAATTTCGGCACCCCGGCGGTGGCGACCGCCGTCACCAGCTTGGCGCCGTCGCGCGCGATGCCGCCGGCCTCGTACTTCTTGCCGACCATGAAGCCGGTGATGTTCTGCAGGAACACCAGCGGAATGCCGCGCTGGCAGCACAGCTCGATGAAATGCGCGCCCTTCAGCGAGCTCTCGCTGAACAGGATGCCGTTGTTGGCGATGATGCCGACCGGATAGCCAAAAATATGGGCGAAGCCGCAGATCAGCGTGGTGCCGTAGAGCTTCTTGAACTCGTCGAATTCGGAGCCGTCGACGATCCGCGCGATGATGTCGTGCACGTCGAACGGTTTTCTGCCGTCGGCGGAGACCACGCCATAGATCTCCTCGGCCGGAAACAGCGGCTCCTGCGCAGGGCGCATGTTGAGCTGTGCCTTCACCGGCTGCTTCAGCGTGCCGACGATGCGGCGCGCGATCCCGATCGCGTGGGCGTCGTTCTGCGCGTAGTGATCAGTGACGCCCGACTGCCGCGAGTGGACATCGGCGCCGCCGAGCTCTTCGGCGGTGACGACCTCGCCGGTCGCCGCCTTCACCAGCGGCGGACCGCCGAGGAAGATCGTGCCTTGATTCCGCACGATGATGCTCTCGTCGGACATCGCCGGCACATAGGCGCCGCCCGCGGTGCAGGAGCCCATCACGATCGCGATCTGCGGGATGCCCTGCGACGACATCTGGGCCTGGTTGTAGAAGATGCGGCCGAAATGCCGTTCGTCGGGAAAGATCTCGTCCTGCAGCGGCAGGAAGGCGCCGCCGGAATCCACCATGTAGACGCAGGGCAGATTGTTCTGCCGCGCGATGTCCTGGGCGCGCAGATGCTTCTTCACCGTCATCGGGTAATAGGTGCCGCCCTTGATGGTGGCGTCGTTGGCGACGATGATGCATTCGCGGCCCGAGATGCGCCCGACGCCGGTGATCACGCTGGCCGAATGCACGTCACCGCCATAGAGCCCGTTGGCGGCGAGCGGCGACAGCTCGAGAAATGCGGTGCCGGGGTCGACCAGGAGATCGACGCGATCGCGCGCCAGCATCTTGCCGCGCGAGGTGTGCCGCTTGCGCGAGGTCTCGCCGCCGCCGCCGGCCACCTGGTTGAGCTTGCCGCGGAGCTCCGCGACCAGGCCGCGCATCACCTCGGCGTTGCGGGCAAATTCAGAAGATGTGGGATCGATCGTCGAATGAAGCGGCATCGGTGTTTGCACGTTTCGTTGGAGTATCGGTGGGGTTCAAGGTCAATCATCGTGCCGGGGTGAGCACAACTGCCACCACTGGTGCGGTGACAGCCCCTCACCCCGCCCCTCTCCCCGCAAGCGCGGGGCGAGGGAGAAGACATCAGGCTGTCTTGGCGAACAGTTCGCGGCCGATCAGCATGCGGCGGATCTCGCTGGTGCCGGCGCCGATCTCGTAGAGCTTTGCGTCGCGCAGCAAGCGGCCGGTGGGATAATCGTTGATGTAGCCGTTGCCGCCGAGCAGCTGGATCGCATCCAGCGCGCATTGGGTGGCCTTCTCCGCGGCATAGAGGATGGCGCCGGCGGCGTCCTCGCGCGTGGTCTCGCCGCGATCGCAGGCCTTCGCCACCGCGTAAACATAGGCGCGCGAGGCGTTCATCGTGGTGTACATGTCGGCGACCTTGCCCTGCACCAGCTGGAACGAGCCGATCGGCTCGCCGAACTGCTTACGCTCGTGCACGTAGGGCAGCACGACGTCCATGCAGGCCTGCATGATGCCGATCGGCCCGGCCGCCAGCACCGCGCGCTCATAGTCGAGACCGCTCATCAGCACGTTGACGCCGCGGCCGACCTCGGAGAGCACGTTCTCCTCCGGCACCTCGCAATCCTCGAACACCAGTTCGCAGGTGTCGGAGCCGCGCATGCCGAGCTTGTCAAGCTTCTGCGCGGTGGAAAATCCCTTCATGCCCTTTTCGATGATGAACGCGGTGATGCCGCGCGGGCCGGCGTTCGGATCGGTCTTGGCGTAGACCACCAGCGTATCGGCGACCGGGCCGTTGGTGATCCACATCTTGTTGCCATTGAGGACGAAGCGGTCGCCCTTCTTGTCGGCGCGCGTCTTCATCGAGACCACGTCCGAGCCCGCCTGCGGCTCCGACATCGCGAGCGAGCCGACATGCTCGCCCGAGATCAGCTTCGGCAGGTATTTGCGCTTCTGTGCCTCGTTGCCGTTGCGGCGGATCTGGTTGACGCAGAGGTTGGAATGCGCGCCGTAGGACAGGCCGACCGAGGCCGACGCCCGCGAGATCTCCTCGACCGCGATGCAGTGCTCGAGATAGCCGAGGCCCGAGCCGCCATACTCCTCCTCGACGGTGATGCCGTGCAGGCCGAGCGCGCCGATCCTGGGCCAGAGGTCGCGCGGAAACCGGTTGCTGCGGTCGATCTCGGCGGCGCGCGGCGCGATCTCGTTGGTCGAGAAATCATGCACCGTCTCGCGGATCGCATCTGCGGTCTCGCCAAGGTCAAAATTGAAGATTGCCGCCTGGTTCGAGGCCATGATCCCTCCCGTGACATTCATCTTGCAATTAAACGATCATACGTTTTTTTCTTGGCTTCGCAAGCAATCGTGCTATGGTTTGCGCGCGAAATCCGCAGTTCATTGAATTCACTGGGATTTCATGCGATATACATACGGTCGTTCGCTTGTTTCCTGGTCCTCCCTGGCAAGCCAACACCCTCCGAGGCCCCGATGGCACGCACGATCGGCTCACACGGCCCCACCACGCTGGAGGCGATCCGCAAGGCCGGCGTGCGCCTGATCTTCGAGCACGGCTACGAGGCCATGAGCCTGCGCCAGCTTGCCGCCGAGGTCGGCATCCAGGCGGGCTCACTCTACAACCATATCTCAACCAAGCAGGACCTGCTGTTCGATCTGGTGCAGGACCATATCAACGATTTGCTGCGCGAGCTTGACCTTGCGCTGGAGGGCAAGGCCGATCCGGGCGAGAAGCTGCGCGCCTTTGTCGCGTTCCACGTCACCTATCACATGACCCGCAAGCGCGAGGTCTTCATCGCCAATTCCGAGCTGCGCAGCCTCGATGCGAAGAACTACGACGCGGTGGTGGCGCTGCGCGGCGCCTATGAGCAGCGGCTGGCGCAGATCCTCACCGACGGGGTGGCGGACGGCGCGTTCGAGGTGGTCGACATCCAGGTCGCGACCTTCGCGATCCTGGCGCTGCTCACCGGGCTGTGCACCTGGTACCGCCCCGGCGGCCGGCTGACCCGCGACGCCATCATCGCGGCGCATGAGAAGCTGGTGCTGTCGGGCGTGGCGCCGCGGGCTGCGATCGGCCAGGCGAGCCACGGCAGCGACAGCCGGCGCGCCGCCGTGGCGGGCTCGTGACCGTGACCGAGCGCCCACAGCTCGATGACATCGATCTGCGGATCCTGTCCGAGTTGCAGCGGGACGGCCGGATCAGGATCAACGAGCTCGCCGAGCGGGTCGGCATCACTGCCCCGCCTTGCCTGCGCCGGGTTCGCGCCCTGCGCAGCCGCGGCGTGATCCAGGCGATCCGCGCCACGCTGGACGAGCGGCTGCTCGGCTATGAGGTGACGACCTTCGTGCTGATCCAGCTCGACAGCCAGACCCTGAGCGCGATCGAGGCGTTCGAGGCTGATGTGGCGGCCGTGCCGCGCTTCCTGCAATGCTGGCGGATCTCGGGCGATGCCGACTTCATGCTCCGATGCGTCGCGCCCAGCGTCGACGAGATGCGCCAGCAGCTGCTGCAATTCGCCGGCCTGCCCAATGTGCGTAAGATCAGAAGCTTTCCGGTGCTCGGCGTCTCCAAGGACGCGCCGCTGCCGATCCCGGGCGCCCTCGCCGCACCCGCGGCGAGCTGATCGGGCGCTAGTCTGGACTTAGTGGGTCCAACCTTAGTGGGTCCAAGGCTCCCAGCGGCGGAACGCGAAATTGTCGGCATAGGCGATCTGGCGGTGCGCCGAATCCTTCGGCTCGATCACCTGGTAGGCGATGCCCTTGCGCTCGCAATAGGCGACCGCCTCTTCCTTGGTCTCGAACTGCAGCGTCAGCTGCTGCTTCATGTCGGTGGACGAGGTCCAGCCCATCAAGGGCTCCACGGAGCGCGGCTGCTCCGGCTCGTAGTCCAGTTGCCACTCTTTGGTCTTGGCACGTCCCGATTGCATCGCGTTTTTGGCGGGCTTAAAAATGCGTGCGGTCATGGATGGTCGGCCCCGTGGGATGTGCGACATGGAAGCGATTTGAAGGAAACCGCCGGGATAGTATAGAGACACCTATCAACGATCTGATCGGTGATTCCTCGATCTCGGAGGCAGCCTTCGCCGGACCGGTATAGTCATTCTACCGCGCTGTGACAATCTGGCCTCGGGAGGCTTCCCTTAGCAGTCCCCCGGTCCCGCGGCGCGATCTTCTCGACAAGCATCACCTCGAGGAAACGGCGCGCCATGGAAATCCACGCTACCCTGCCCGAAAAAGGACGTGACCTCCGGCTCGACCTGTTCCGCGGGGTCGCGAACTGGGCGATTTACCTCGATCACATCCCCGACAACGTCGTGAACTGGATCACGACGCGGAATTACGGCTTCAGCGACGCCGCGGACCTGTTCGTCTTCATCTCCGGCTACACCGCCTCCTTCGTCTATGCCCGCATGATGCTGGAGCGCGGCTTCATCGTCGGCGCCACCCGGCTGACCAAGCGGGTCTGGCAGCTCTATGTCGCCCACATCATCCTGTTCGTGATCTACATCGCCTCGATCAGCTATCTGGCGCTGCGCTTCGGCGATTCCGAGATCATCAACGAGTTCAACGTCGCCGGCCTCGTCGACAACGCCACCGAGACGCTGCGCCAGGGCCTGTTCCTGAAATTCAAGCCGGTCAATCTCGACGTGCTGCCGCTCTATATCGTGCTGATGGGCCTGTTCCCCCCGGTGCTGTGGTTCATGCTGCGGCGGCCGAACTGGACCATGGCGGCCTCGCTCGTGCTGTGGCTGGTGTCGCGCCACCAGGGCTGGAACCTGCCGGCCTACCCGGCCGGCAGCTGGTACTTCAATCCGTTCGCCTGGCAGGTGCTGTTCGTGTTCGGCTCATGGTGCGCGATGGGCGGCGCCCGCAACAACATGCGCATCATCAACTCGCGCTACACGCTGTGGTTTTGCATCGCCTATATGATCTTCGCGCTGATCATGACGATGGCCGGGCGCTTCCCGGACTTCGGCGCCATGTTCCCGGACTGGCTCTATTCGGCCTTCAACCCGAACGACAAGACCAACCTCGCGCCGTATCGCTTCCTGCACTTCGTGGTGATCACGGTGCTGGTGATCCGCTTCATCCCGAAGGACTGGGCGGCGCTGGAGTGGAAGGTGTTCGATCCCCTGATCGTCTGCGGCCAGCAGTCGCTGGCGGTGTTCTGCGTCGGCGTGTTCCTGTCCTTTGTCGGACATTTCGAGCTGTCGATGAGCTCGGGCTCGCTGTTCGCGCAGGTCTTCGTCAGCATCTCCGGCATCGCGATCATGACGATCGTGGCCTATTACATCTCGTGGTCGAAGCGGCAGGACAAGCCGGTCAAGCCGCCGGCGGCAAAGCCCGCGGCGCCCGCGAAGGCGGCGTAAGTCCCTTATTTTTGAGCAAGGCCGCGCAAACGCTTCGCGTTTGTCGCGGGGAACCGCTTCGCACTTTTCCGGGTCATGCTCTAGCAGGCTGTTGAAGAAGCCGGTAGCGAAGCGTTTCGTATCGTGATTCTCTAGGGCCGAGATTTCACCGGGGGGCACGATGCGAGGAAGTGACGAACGGTCCGGCTCGCTTTTCAGCTACGTGGACCTGGAGGCTCGGGTTCGCGTCGACCACCCGCTACGGGTAATCCGGGACTTGGCGAATGCGACGCTGCGCGACCTTTCTGGGGAGTTCGGCAAGCTCTATACAGACTTCGGTCGCCCCTCGATCGCACCGGAGAAGTTGCTTCGGGCGATGCTCCTGCAGGCGTTTTATGGGGTTCGCTCGGAACGGCATCTAATGGAACGGATGGAGTTCGATCTTCTGTTCCGCTGGTTCGTTGGGCTTGGGGTGGACGATACGGTTTGGGACCATTCGACCTTCTCGAAGAACCGTGACCGGCTGCTCGAAGGCGAGATTGCGGCCAAGTTCTTGAACGCGCTTTTGGCGCAGCCAAAGGTCAAGCGCCTGCTATCGAGCGATCACTTCTCGGTGGATGGTACGCTGATTGAAGCCTGGGCTTCGATCAAGAGCTTCCGGAAGAAGGATGGCAGCGACAAAGACGAGGACGGTCCGGGACGCAACGCCGAGCGCAGCTTTCACAAGGAGAAGCGATCCAACGAGACCCATGCGAGCACGACCGATCCTGAGGCGCGGCTCTACAAGAAGGGTGACGGCCAGCCAGCCAAGCTGAGCTATATGGGCCATGCTCTGATGGAGAACCGCAACGGTTTAGCGGTTTTGGGTGGGGTGAGCCAAGCGACGGGCACCGCCGAACGGGAGATTGCGCTTGCCATGATCGACAGGCGGAGGTGCGCGAAGCGGATCACTCTGGGGGCGGATAAGGCCTATGATGTCACGCAGTTCGTGCACGAGCTGAGAGATCGATCGGTTACCCCGCATATCGCGATCGATGGACATCTGAGTAAGACCGGCAAACGGCGCAAGACGGCGATCGACGCGCGTACCACGCGTCACAGCGGCTACGATGTCAGCCAACGCTGCCGCAAACGCATCGAAGAAGTCTTCGGCTGGATCAAGAGTTCCGCTGGCTTGGCCAAGGTCAAACTGCGAGGCCGTGACCGCGTGGATGCCGTCTTCGTCCTGGCGCTTGCAGCCTACAATCTGATCCGGCTTCCCAAGCTTCTGGCGGCACCGGCATGAGCATTCGGGGAAGATGGCAGGTCGTCGAGACGCCGGGCTACGACCTGGCCTTGGCGGGCGCCTACATCCTGTTCGATGTGACCGGCGGCGAATTCGCCTTCGATTGCCTCACCGGTTCCATTCATGGAGCCTGCCACGGCGATACCGTCGAGTTCGCCTGGCAAGGAAACGACGAAATGGAGCCAGCCGAGGGTGACGGTTGGGCCGAACTGCACGATGACGGCTCACTCGAAGGGGAGGTTTGCCTCCTCAACGGCGACAACATCCCATTCATCGCGCGCCGTTCAAAGACTTCTTCAACAGCCTGCTAGAGCATTTTCGGTTCTGATTGAATCAGAACCGAAGCTCTAGATTCTTGTTTTGACGCGTTTTCTTCACGCGAACCGGTGCCCACTTCGCTCGAAAACGCTCTCTAGCCGCCGCGACTGGTGTCCTGGGTGGTCGAGGAGACGATGGTGGCGACGTCGCCGAACGTCGTCATCACGGGCGTGACGACCTTGTGCATGGCGGTCTTCGACACCAGCGTGTCATGCATCACGAGGTTGTCGATCCCGGTGGTGAGGAAGCAGCTCACCGCGTCCTGCGGCGTCTCGATGATCGGCTCGCCCTTGACGTTGAACGAGGTGTTGATCAGGACCGGCACGCCGGTCAGCGCCTCGAACTCCTTCAGCAGGCGATAGAGCATCGGGTTGGTCTCTTCCCGCACGCTCTGCACCCGCGCCGAACCGTCGACATGCACGATTGCCGGGATCTTGTCGCGCCATTCCGGCCGCACCGGCTTTGCGATCAGCATGTAGGGCGAGTCCTCCTCGCCTTCGAAGATCTCCTTCATGCGCTCGGCCAGCACGATCGGCGCGAACGGCCGGAAGGCCTGGCGGTGCTTGACCCGGCTGTTGAGGATGTCCTTCATCTCGGCCCTGCGCGGATCGGCGATCAGGCTGCGGTTGCCGAGCGCGCGCGGACCGAACTCGGAACGGTCCTGAAACCAGCCGATCACGCGCTGGTCGACGAGCAGCTTTGCGGTGTCGCGGCAGATATTGTCGCAGCGCTTCGCGTCGATCTGGATGCGCACCAGGAAGCTTTGCAGCGCGGCGGCCACCTCGGCGTCGCTGTAGCGCCGCCCGACATAGGCGTGGTCCATCACGAACGAGCGGCGCTGCTTGAGCACTTCGAGCCAGCCGTAATAAGCGCAACCAATCGCGATGCCGTCGTCGCCGGCGGCGGGCTGGATCCAGATGTTTTCGAAACCCGACTCGCGCGCGATGCGCCCGTTGGCCACGCAGTTCAGCGCGACGCCGCCGGCGATGCAGAGATTTTTCGCCCCCGTGGTCTCGCGCAGCCAGCGCGCCCGCGCCAGCAGCACGTTCTCGGTATCGTCCTGCACCCGCCAGGCGATGTCCTCCCAGTGCCGCATCGTCGGGCTCTTGTCCCAGCTGCCGCTGTCGAGCACGAAGGGCTGCTGGTTCTCGGCGCCCCAGAACGGCACGTGCAGCTTGCCGTCCTTCATCTCGAGCAGATGGCCGACCTGCTCATGGCGGCCATAGGGCGCCAGCCCCATCAACTCGCCGCACTTGTTCCAGTCGCCGAACACATAGGTCGAGACCCGGCTGTACAGCGCCCCCAGTCCCGGCATGTTGTAGAACTCGTCCGACAACAGCCCCCGCGCCGGCTCCATCCAGACCTTCTTCAGGCATTCGAGCCTGGCGTCGTCGAACCTGTAGTAGCTCTCGGACTCGCGGGCCAGCGGCGACGCCTCATCTTCGGAGCAGGACTCCATCGCGTCGGCCCGATAATTGCCGACGCCGTCGACGATCATCACGACGCCGTCCTTGAATGGGGACACCGCGAACGCGCTGTAGGCATGCGCGAGGTGGTGCGAGATCGACACCACCTTGTCGGATTTGGAACGAAACAGCGGGTGCTTGATTGCCTCGTTGCGTTCGGCGATCGGCAAGAAGCCCGGCATATCCTGGTGGAGCATCCGCTCCTCCATCTCGGGCACCGGCAGGATGTAGCTGTTGCGCACCACGAGATCGACGTCGTCGAGGGTGATGCCCTCGGCCGACAGGCAGTAGTCGACGACTTCCTTGTAGAAGCCGGAGGCGTGCTTCTCGCGGGTGATGCGCTCCTTGGAGATCGCGTAGGCGATCGCGCCGTCACGCAGCAGGCAGGCGCTGACGTCATGGTCGTAGACGTTGAGACCAAGGACGTAAGTGTGTTGTTTCGGCATGGGCACTCTTTGGAAGGATACAGCAACGCTGAGAGAACAGGATCGTGTCGACTTCAAGTTCTCGCCGGCATTTTCCGAGGTTCTCAAATCTCTGCTTCTGCGATGCACAAATCAAATCGGCGCAACGCAAGATGAACAGAATGAACGGCGGATGAACGACAAGATGAGCGCAGCAACGACAGTATCCTTTGCAGGCGGGACTGTAACTTGACCTTACCTGTTGGTCTCAATAGAGTCGTTAAAGCTCGCAAGAACCTTAGTGAAAATATTGTCTTAGCATGCACGAACCGAATGCCGGTGTCGCGCGTCTAAGCGAGACAGCCAGCATCAGTTCAGATGTTTGGAAGTGGACTGGAGATCTTCAGAATGACTAAACGCTACAATATCCTGACTCGTTGCCTGGCAGCAGTCGCTTTGTTGTTCGTCTATGTCGCAAGCACCTCCGCCATCCTGGTCGGCGCCACTACGTCGTCTGCGCAAGCGCAATGGCGCGGACGCGGCGGCTGGGGCTATCGCGGCGGCGGCTGGGGTCGCGGCCGCGGATGGGGTTATGGTCGCGGCTATGGATACGGACGCGGCTATGGCTACTACGGTGGTGGGCCCCGTTGCTGGTGGACCCCGCGTGGCGTTCGCGTTTGCCGGTGGTAACAACCGCCCGGTCGACACAAGCGATATTAAAGACATGAAATCAGGTGCGTCGGTCCCGACGCACCTGATTTGCTTTTTGGGGTTGGTTCACCTGCCGGGCTTGGCTCAGCTGCGGCACGCAAGAAAGAGCCCCGGAGACGCCGGGGCTCTAGTCACGGGAGAGAACGCTTCCGAAATCGGGACGCGAGGACGAGCCGGCGGCCCGATCACCCAATGCATCTACTGCGTGCATTAAAGCAGATTCGGCTGCCTCAGGCTGTAGCCGTGCCGCAACAACCCGCCGTAATGCACAGCCTGTCCACCGGTTCCCGAAGCTGGCCGATCACAACCCCGGCGCGCCTAGCCGTCGAGGATGGCGACCGCCCTCGTCCAGCCCGCCGACGCGCGCTCGATCTTCACCGGGAAGCACGACACCATGAATCCGGTCGACGGCAGCTGCTCGAGATTGTGCAGCTTCTCGATGTGGCAGTAACCGATGTGCCGCCCGGCCTTGTGGCCTTCCCAGATCAGGCTGGCGTCCCTGGTCTCGGCGTATCTCTTCGCGGTGAAGACGAACGGCGCGTCCCAGCTCCAGCCGTCGATGCCGGTCAGCCGCACGCCGCGCTCGAGCAGATACATCGTCGCCTCGTAGCCCATGCCGCAGCCCGAATTGACGTAGTCGGGCTGGCCATATTTCGCGCCCGCGCTGGTGTTGACGACGACGATCTCGAGCGGCGACAGCGTGTGGCCGATGCGCTTCAGCTCGGCTTCGACATCCTTGGCGGTCGCGACATAACCGTCAGCCAGATGGCGGAAGTCGAGCTTCACGCCCGGCTGGAAGCACCACTCCAGCGGCACCTCGTCGATGGTCCAGGATCGCTCGCCGCGGTTCATGGTCGGATGGAAATGCCAGGGCGCATCGAGATGCGTGCCGTTGTGGGTGGAGAGCGAGACCTGCTCGACGGCCCAGCCCTGTCCGTCGGGCAGGTCCTCCGCCTTCAGTCCATCGAAGAACTGCAGCATGCGCGGCAGCCCCTGCTGGTGATCGATATACTGGATGGTCGGATGGTTGCCGGGCGGATCGGCCGGAACGTCGTTCTGCAGGGGAACGGAGATATCGATCAGTCTGCGCGCCATGGTGCTTTTCTCGCGGATTGGTCTTGTCGGGCCGAACTACCCTGCCAGCGCGCGCGCGTTATCGGCAAGCCACATCCGCTCGAGATCGCGCAGCTCACGATGTCGTGGCTTGGACTGCGGCAAGGCGGCGCAACGTTGAACCTATCCCCCGCCGGCACGACCCATTGGCACTGGGGATTTCAGGGCCCAGTATTTCGACGGCGCCGTCTGGACGAGCATATTCCGTCCAGGCGGCGTTGTTGCCTCAGGCGAGACAATCCGGCCGAAGCTTGGTTACCCGTGCCGGAACGCTGTTCACGCACAGAGAGCCACGGAAACAATACGTGTGCTGATGTCGTGCGGATTGCTGGTGGTGTTGCCACGCCGATACAGAGATAACCCCGCAACGATGCTAACCAACCTGCATCTGAACCAAGACGGGGTTGCGTCGTGTCGGGATTTGATCACTGGAACGGTGCAAATAGAGCCTACTCGTCCGCCGAAGCGCCACATCTGCGCGATGAGCAGCAGCAGTTCGACCGCTATCACAAATTCGACGACCCCATCTCGCGACCGCCGGAGAGTGGCTCAAGAACCGTGATCCTAGATCGCTACAACCCGCCGGCTCGTTGATCTGGTCAGCGCCCGGGCGGCTGAAGTTGCGAGCAGTGGAGCGCGGGCGCTTCGGTCCCGCGCTTGCTATTTCAGGGTGCCAACTGACCGCGATTTGTGGACCAGGTCATGCGCGAATGCCGAGCACGCGCCGATCATGAACATCGCGTCCGCCTCATCTACCGACGGAGCGTCTCTGTTAAGTCTTTGATTGGGATGGTCGGGGCAGCTGGATTCGAACCAACGACCTGCAGTACCCAAAACTGCCGCGCTACCAGGCTGCGCTATACCCCGACATTTCCGAGAAGCCCCGTGGATACACGCTTCAGCCATCGCCAGCAAGGCACCGGTGCGGGACTTCGTGCGGCGAATCCGGCACCGGTTTCCGCCGGAAATCGCGTCAAAACCGGATGCTAACGGCCGCCGAACAGCGGATGGGCAACCCGGTCGCCGGGCTGAATGCCGTATTTCTGCGCGGTCCCGGCAATCACCTCGAGCACGCCCTTGGCGAGCCCGCGCGACGGAATGATCCGGGTCGAGAGCGGCTCGGTGTTTTCCGCGATCCGCAGGATGCGCCCGTCGGCGCGGATGAAGATCATGTCGAGCGAGATGTAGGTGTTCTTCATCCACATCGACACTTCCTGCTCCGGCGAGAAGTCGAACAGCATGCCTTTGCCGTCCGCGAGCTCCTTCCGGTACATCAGGCCGGTCTCCTTCTCCTGCTCTGTGGTTGCCATTTCGACCGAGAAGACGTGCACGCCCGATTTGGTGACGATCTCGAGCGGCTGGACGCTGGCGGCCTGCGCGGCCGGAGCCAGCAACGCACCGAACATGATCACGAGGCAGGCCATCAGCCACGAACGATGGCGTCCAACAATGCGAACGAAATTCATCGACAAATACTCACACCGGGGAAGATTTTCCGGCGGACCCTAACCCGACGATTGCGGCAAATGCCAGAGCCGAGACGGCTCGCCGGCGGCTCACGTTTCCGTCAGGGAGGATCAGACCCGGATCAGTGCGAGGACAGCGCCGACGGACCGGTCTCCGGGTGGATCTCGGCGGCCATCATGCCCTTGGAGCCGGGCCCAAACCGCACCAGCACGTACTGGCCGGGGCGCAGTTCGGTCATGCCGAAGCGGCGCAGCGTCTCCATATGCACGAAGATGTCGGGCGTGCCCTCGCCGCAAGTCACGAAGCCGAAGCCGCGCAGCCGGTTGAACCACTTGACCTGCGCGCGCTCGAGCCCGCTTGTTGCCGTCACCGTGACATGGGTGCGCGGCGGCAGCATCTGCGCCGGATGGATTGCCGTCGATTCGTCCATCGAGACGATGCGGAAAGCCTGGTAGCCCTTCGCGCGCTGCACGCATTCGACGACCAGCCGCGCGCCTTCATAGGCGGTCTGATAACCGTCGCGCCGCAGCACGGTCACGTGCAGCAGGATGTCGGGCCAGCCATTGTCGGGGACGATGAAGCCGTATCCCTTCGAGGCGTCGAACCATTTGATGACGCCGGAAACTTCGACGAGGTTGGCCGCTGCGTCGCCGAGGCCTGAGAAAGCATCCATCGCCGGATCGCGTGGCGCGCTTCCATACTCGCCTTGACCAATCCTGCTTTGCCCAACTCCGCCCATCGGCGGTCCGCCGAGCTTCTTGGACTCAAATCCGTCCGACCCCATGACCCCGGACCCCACACATCAAATGCAGATCGCCGTCGTTGCGGCGCACCCTGTACACGCTGCTCTCCATGACCAACTCACTCGGACTGATTTGGACGCGGCGCGAATCTCTCAACCAAAAGATAACACTCCCGCTTGCGGGGCATAGCTAAAAAACGATTCTTGCGGGAACTATGAACAGACTTGCAGAGCCGCGAATCAATCAGGCATCAATTGCCTACGAAAGGACCAAGCGTGTCGCCGATGTCGTGGCGGATCACCAGATCGGCGATGTCGTCCTGATCGGTCGGCTCGTTGTTGATGATCACGAGCCGCGCACCGCTCTCCTTCGCCATCATCGGAAAGCCTGCGGCGGGCCACACCACAAGCGATGATCCGATCGCCAGAAACAGGTCGCAGTGCCGGGAGAGTTCCGCCGCGCGGCGCATCGCATCCTCGGGCATCGATTGCCCGAACGAGATCGTCGCGGTCTTCACCGGATCGCCGCAGTCCGCGCAATCGGGCGCGCTGCCCGCCTTGTCGAACTGCTGCTTCACCCACGACAGCTCGTAGTCCTTGCCGCAGCCGATGCAGCGGCCATAGGTCGTGTTGCCGTGCAGCTCGATCACATCGTCGGCCTTGAAGCCCGACGCCTGATGCAGGTTGTCGATGTTTTGCGTGATGATGCCGGGAACCTTGCCGGCCCGGTAAAGCGACGCAAGCGCGCGATGCCCGCGACCGGGTTTGGCCGCCGCAAACGTCTGTTCCATCGCAAAGCGGCGCCGCCAGGACTCGTCGCGCGCGTCCTGGCTGGCGACGAACTCGTCGAACGGAATCGGTCGGTTGCGGGTCCACAGCCCGCCGGGCGAGCGGAAATCGGGAATGCCGCACTCGGTGGAGATGCCCGCCCCGGTGAAGGGCACGATGGACGACGCCTCCGCAATCATGTTGCCGAGCTGCTCGACGCCGCTGCGCAAGTCTTTTGCGATCACTAAAAACAATCCGGTTGGCCGCAGCGACTATAGCACGGCCAGACCGATTGCGAGCTCAACCGTTGCGCGAGCGATCGGCTGCGAGCGGCGTGTCTTGATCGATCGGCTTGCGATCAGCTGCGTCGGCGCCTCCGCTTGGTCGCTCTTCCAGCGCCTCAGCATCATCACATTCCTGCACTGGCTGCTCCGCATTGACGCCCAATTCGCCGACGCCAATGCGCCCGGGACAGGACCACGGCCAGGAGGATGGGCATGACCGATCAGGAAGACCGCGTCGCGCGCGAGCGCGAGGAGATCGTCGCACGCATTGCCAGCTTCAGGGCGACGCAGCAGAAGTTCGAGCGCGATCGCCAGGAATATTACGACAACACGCTCGGCAATGCCTGGAGTGGATTTCAACGCAAGACCGCTTGACGCAAGACCGCTTGATGCCCTTGCCAGGCGACCGCGTTCATGGTCCGGGCGCCATGAGGCGCAAGTGAGAAAGCCCCGAGCGGCGTGCTCCGGGCTTATGGCTATTGCCAGTGCCGCCGTGCGATGGTTGCCGCAAACGCAGTTCCGGTTCCCTCGAGCGTTTTCCGTTCCGATCGGATCGCTCGAAAACGCGCCAGCCATACGATAGCGCAAAGCTACCATCGGTTAGCGCTGGAACAAAAATACAACCTCAGAGATTAGCTTGGCGGTGAACGAGGTTGGCATCAATGCCGGCATGGATGGAACTGCTGCTTAACGTGATGGGCTTTGCCGGCTTCATCGGCATCGCGATGTATCACAAGCATCCGAATGGGAAGCTGCCCGACTGAGCGTCGGCGGCGCGTCTCGGCTTGCCGCTCCCCCGGCTTGCCGTCTTCAGTTTGCCTTCCGGGCCTCTCCCGCGGTCCGGACCAGCCGGTCCGACTTCACCAGCACTTTGCCGCTCTCCGGCTGCGGCCGCAGCCAGAAGCTGATCACGACAAAAGCCGAGCAGAACAGCAGCCCCACCACCATCACGCGCCGGTGGGTCGGTCGATCAGCACTGTGGAACGATGGCATCATGGCTGTCACCCGCAGCCATCCCAATCGCAATCGCAGGTGGAGACAACACGATGCTGCTCTTAACCTAACCAGGTAGGGTTAGCGGTGGCCGGGTAACGCCTCGTCCGGATCTTCCGATCGGCGGCCGCAGCGGGATTCACAGCGATATCCCCTGCTTGTCCGCAGCAAATCCACAACGCCAGCGGGTCCAATTATCCAACGAAATACGGATCTTGCTGCGCGCTTGTCCACAGCCTCGCGCCGCGTGCGCGCATTCAGGCATCGGCGAGCCATTTCAGGGTGGCCCGGAAACCCAGGCTGCGGGTTCCAACCAGCACGGTTCCGAACACCTCAGCCTCGTCGCCGCTGAATGTGCCGGAGAACCCGCTCGTCACTTCCTGTCCGGCGAACAGCGGACGGGTGAACGGGTCCGCGAAGGGCGAATGCTGGTTGGTGCTGAGATGTCCCTTCCAGGTGCCCTCGCCGGCCGTATAGGCCCCGATTGACCAGAAATATGGCCCGCCGCCGATCAAGAGACCGTCGCGCAGGATCAGGATGCCGCTGTCGCGGCCCCTCACGCCGTCGGTCATGTGGATGTGGATCGAATAGAGCCCGTTCTTCATCGATCGCGCCGCCCGGTCCTGGCGGCCCGCAGTATGGCTCCAATCCGGCCGGCGTGCGAGGCCGATACCGCCCGGCCCTCCGAATCGGCGCAAAAAGGCAGCTCCCCGGGCGCTTACAAATCGTTAAGAAACCCCTGACAAGGTTCGATCCTCCAGAGGGAGAGAGCCATGCTCGTATACCCCGTACCTGTCGAAGTGACGCAAGCCAGAGTGCAGCTCGTCGTCGACCAGACGGCGAAGGAGCAGCCGCGCATCATCAATGAGGATGTGCTGGATGTCTTCGCCGCGAAGAACCAGGCCGACCGTGAAGCGGTCGAGACCATCCTCGACATCAAGGTGTGAGAGCGGCAGTAGCCGACAGGAACCTCTCGACTGCGCACGGGTCATTCTGGTGACGCCAGGAGGTGCAAGCTGATCGCGGTCACCGTCTTCACCCTGATATGCGGCGGGGCCTTTGCCCAGGATATTGGTCCAGCGCCGCAGAGCGGCATGGAACGGCCTGAAAACACCAACGGAGCCACTCAGAGCGGCGCGATGGACACCACGGGGATGGATGTGAAGCGGGCCAACAAATCCGAGATGAAGAACACGGCAAAGGGCGCGGCAAAAAGGGACGACGCAAAAAAGTAGGTTCCCACGACGGAACGTCCGGGAAGCTGCGACCTTAAAAAGCGACCTTGAAAAAAAGACGCGACCATCAAAAAAAGGAAGGAACGAGTCTCTCGTTCCGCCGTTAGTTTGGCGAGCGGTACAACGAGGGAGAAATCCACCGGAAATATCAGCTCAACAAGCCCCGTCAGCTTACTTCGGTAACTGGCGGGGTTTTGTTTTGTGGAGGCGCCCATGTACGCCCTGTTCCGCGGCAAGACTCAGCTCGGAAGATCGTTCGCGACGGAGAAGGAAGTTTGGGAGGCGGCGCTGATCGACGGTCTTGTCGAGGATGTTCCGGTCGCAGACGAACTGGGTGGCCAGATCGTGCCTGCCGGACATCGCGTCGAGCGGGTCGATGAATACGAGCCGCAGCCCGATTGGAAACCCGGCCGTTCCTGACGCCGGTCAGCCAATTGGAGGAACCAGCCGGCCGAAACGACATGCACATCGCGCGTGGTGCCGACAGCTCACCGCCCTGTCGGCTTTGGAAGGCCCCGCGAATTCCCCTCGCGGGGTCTTTCCTTTGAACCTTTCGCGCGCCGCGAAGACATAAAGGGCGCTGGGGGATTTCAGGGCCCAGCATCCGGCGCAGCGCTGTGGGACGAACATACTCCGTCTACGCGGCGCTGTTGCATTTTACAAATTCAACCTTAAGTTTGGTGTCCAACAGTTGACGGCTCACGCCCTGAGAGATCCCCAGTCCGTCAGCTGGGAAAGCCCCGCATCCAGCCTGCGGGGCTTTCTATTTTCCGGCCCCAGGAACCTTCCGCGCGCAGCGACATTGTCTGCCCGGTTGCCGGCACGATCTCCCCAAGGCCGGTCGGCATCAGACCTCGCGAGCCCACTCGCGGGGTTTAGCGCTTTAGAGGCCGTCCAACCTCGCGCGTCCTTGATTGGCCGTGATCGCCAATCGGTGCGATAGAGGCCGCGCCTCCAAGGCTCGACCACAAGCCCCGTCCCAGAAATTTCGCTGGGCGGGGCTTTCTTGGATCCGCTGCTGCGCAAGCGTGTCGCGGCACGTCCCGTCCATATCCGGCCGCGTGATCGCGCGGCGCAACGGGAGCCAGCGCTCGCGAAGGCGTGAGCATGCAAAGGCGAAATGCGATCGGCAAAACTCGCGCTAACCCCTGCCCCGCGTCGCGTTTTGCTGCTATTCCTTGCCCCGTCTCGCCCGAGCCCAAACAAAATCTCTGAATCTGCAGGAGGATAAGAAAATGCGCTATCTGCACACCATGCTGCGCGTCCGCAATCTTGATGTCGCGATGAAATTCTATCAGGACGCGCTGGGGCTGAAGGAAGTGCGCCGCATCGACAATGAGAAGGGCCGCTTCACGCTGGTGTTTCTCTGCGCAGAGGAAGACCTCCATCTGCTCAAGTCCCTGCCGCAGACCCGCGGCGCGCCGCTGGTCGAGCTGACCTACAATTGGGATGAGGAGAAATACGGCGAGGACCGCCATTTCGGCCATCTCGCCTACGAGGTCGACGACATCTACGCGACCTGCGAGAAGCTGATGAAGATGGGCGTCACCATCAATCGTCCGCCGCGCGACGGCAACATGGCGTTCGTGCGTTCGCCCGACCTGCACTCGATCGAGATCCTGCAAAAGGGCGAGCCGAAAGCTCCGGCCGAGCCGTGGGCATCGATGCCGAACACCGGCCATTGGTAAACACCGCGCCCGCTCCTACGTTCCTGTCGGCGTTTCGCCCTTGCTGAAGCGCCGAACGATCGCGAGGAACGCGACACGATCGTTGACGTTGCTCCCTCACAAGCATGCGAGGAGGCAACGATGGGAAGAGGAATTTTGCTTTGGCTGTTGGGTGTGCCGATCCCGGTGATCATCGTGTTGTGGTTGTTGTTCGGTCACTGACGGCGTCTTGATGCATAGCGATCAGCGAGGCTCTGCCGCTATGCGGCGGAGCCTTTTTTTGCTCTCGGTACAATTCACCCCGCGCTTTTCCCCGACGCTTCAGCTATGAACGCGCGCAAAGCACAACAGCGGGAAGAAACGCGTGATGGACAGTAAGCCGCAACTGACGATCTGGGGTCGGGCGAACTCGGTCAACGTGCAGAAGGTGCTCTGGTGTCTCGCCGAGCTCGACCTCCCCTATCAGCGCATCGATGCCGGCATGCAGTTCGGCAAGAACGATCAGCCCGACTATCTCGCGATGAATCCGAATGGCCGCGTCCCGACGCTGGTCGACGGCGACTATGTGCTGTGGGAATCCAATTCGGTGATGCGTTATCTCTGCATGGCCTATGGTCATGGCGCGCCGCTCTATCCGCAAGCGCCCAAGGCGCGCGCCGCCGTCGACCGCTGGCTCGACTGGACGCTGTCGACGCTGCAGCCGGTCGACCGGCCGGTGTTCTGGGGGCTGGTGCGCACGCCGCCGGAGAAGCGCGATATGGTCCAGATCCAGAAGGACGCCGATGCCGAGGGCGTGGTGTGGCGCGTCGTCGAGGCGCAGCTTGCAAGGCGCCGCTTCATCGAGGGCGATCAGTTCACGATCGCCGACATCGCGCTCGGCGCCTTTGCGCGGCGCTGGCTCGGCGTCGAGGGCGTCACCAAGCCGAAGCTGCCCCATCTCGAACGCTGGTTCGGTGAGATCGCGGGGCGGCCGGCCTTCGTGCGGTTCATCGCGCCGCCGATGTCGTGAGCGCGGGCGGCAAGCCGCTCAACGCCCGCCGCTGGACATCCCGCCACCGACGCTGACGGCGCCACCGAGCTTCACGCAGGTGTCGGAGCCTTCCACCTTGACGAAGCCGGGTCCGTACGATGCGCATGGATTGCTCCGCGTCGCGGATTTCGACGGCAAGGTTTTGCCGGCGTCAGCGGGCGTCTGGAAATTGCGGCGGTCGCCCTGCTGGGCGAACGCGGCGGCGGGAAGCAGGACGGCGATGATGGCAATGCAGGTCTTGCGCATCCGGCCTTTTATCCCGCGCCACCGGATGAGGCTAGCTCATGATGCGATCGGGAAGGATCGCAGCATGAGCTAGCTCTTTTCTTGAGCATGATCTGTTCGGAAAACCGGATCCACTTTTCCGGATCATGCTCTACCGCACGAACTTGACGCCGAACGTCCTGCCTTCGCGCCACACCACTTCGCAGGCGCGCCCGGTGCGGGCGTCGCGCGAGAACGCCAGCCGCAGCTTGGCCGGCAGCGTGTTGTTGTCCTGGACCGTGATCTTGGCGCCCGACGAGGACATGTCCTCGACCACGCAGGGCCGCGCGGCGAATCCGCCGTCGAGCGTGATCCAGCCGGATTGCCGCAGCGATTTGCGCGTTTCGCGCTTCCTGGTCCCTGGAGCCATCACATCATTCCCGGGCCCAGCCGTATCGCCGCTAACTTACCAAAGGGTTGCGAAACAGCTGCGGATTGCAGCGATCCGCCGACCCGTGCACAACGGGCCGAGACGGTGCGGCGAGAGCGTCCGTCCGAGCACAATGCGTTGAGTTGGCTGGATTTCCAGTCTGGCAGTAATGGCGCTCCCTAGCGGAATCGAACCGCTCTCTCCACCGTGAAAGGGTGGCGTCCTAACCGATAGACGAAGGGAGCAAAACTCCCGGCAAATCAATACGTTAGACGTGAGATGCGCCGGACCGGCCACAGCCCTCAAGCCGCGACGGGCGAACGTATAGTGGCGATTGGCCGGGCGGGCAAGCGTTCAGAACGCTTTTCCCGGGTTGCCGCTGGGATCACCGGAAGGACATCACCTGCAGGACAATCCGGCCTCGATCGAGGTCCAGAAGCCGCAATGCGTCGGCACATGCGCATGCGCCCGCGAGCCCCCGACGTGAATCAGGATTGCGGCAGCAAGCGCGACGACGACGACGGGAACAATGAATCTTCGGATCGACATGGGCCTGCGCATCGACCGACATCGTGGCCTAACTAAGGCCTGCGAGCCGGTTGGATGTCCAGCAACAGCGCTTAGCGCCAGCCGCTAGTGATTGCTGGCGACGTCCTGACGATTATTCGGCTGCGCCGCCACAGGCGTCCGCTTGATGCAGGTGCTGCAGATCACGAGCTTGCGCGCCAGCCGGTCGTCGGCATCCGCTTCCGACAGTTGCGCGGGCGATGTCTCCGCCACCGCAGGCGACGCATTCCGCGCATGGCGCCGCGGCTGCGGGAGATTGGGATCCTGTCCGGCACCGTCCCAGGCCAGCGGACCTGTCCCCGGCGGCGGCGTGGTCATGCTGTATTGCTGCGAGACCTGCGCGCAGGCGCCGAGCGCGATCGGAAGAAACAGCACAGCGGCCTTGCGAGCCCAGTTCCGGAATGCAGACATGATCACACTCTCACGCTATTCGTACTGCGACCTAAGAGCAGAACCGCTAAGAAATCGTTTGCCCTGATTGTTCCGTCGCATCCAACCGCGTCGGCATCAAGACGGGATTGAGGCGCCAAGGCGCAAATCAAGACGTAAAATCAAGACGGCAATCCGGAGTCCAATCATGCCAGGCATCAACGGTCGCTTCGACGGCAAGCGCGTGCTCGCCGATCTCAACGCGTTGCGCGCGATCGGCACCTACAAGACCGGCGTGCACAAGCCGACATTCTCGGAACCGCATCTGCGCTCGCTCGACTGGCTCGCGACGCGTTTGCCCGACGCCAATCTCACCGCAACGATCGACGGCATCGGCAATGTGCTCGGCTCCAGCGCGAAGGCGGGACCAAAACTGCTCGCCGGCTCGCACCTGGAGAGCCAGAACCATGCGGGCTGGCTCGATGGGCCGCTCGGCGTGATCTACGCGCTCGAGGCGGCGCGCGTCATCAATACCGACCCGGACGCGAACGGCGCGGTCGAGGTCGCCGCGTGGTGCGACGAGGAAGGACATTTCGGCAGTTTCCTCGGCAGCCGGTCGTTTGTCGGCGCGGTGACCGAAGCCGACATCGACGCAGCCCGCGACCGCTCCAGCGATCGCACCATGCGCGATGCATTGCGCGACGCAGGCTTCGCCGGCCGCCCGCGCCTTAATGCCGAGGCCGGCCGCCATATCGGCTATCTCGAAGCGCATATCGAGCAAGGCGACACGCTGGAGAGTAGCGGACTCAAGATCGGCGTCGTCACCTCGATCGTCGGCATCTGGCAGTACCGCATCACGTTCGCCGGCGAGCAGAACCACGCCGGCACCACGCGGATGGCGGTGCGCAGGGACGCCGGCCTCGGGCTGGCGCGGTTCTGCGTCGCGATCGACGACAGCTTCCCTGCCCTGTCGGGACCGCGCACGGTGTGGACCACCGGCCGGATCACGCTGGACCCAGGCGCACCGAGCATCATTCCAGGCGGCGCCGAGATGCTATTCCAGATTCGCGACGACAATCCCGAAGTGATCGGCCGCCTCGAACAACAGCTGCATCGCCTGGCGGCCGAGGCCACCGCTCAGGGCCGTTGCGGTGTGAAGGTTGAGCGCATCCGCACCGGGGTGCCCGCGATGATGACGCCTGCATTCCAGGATGCGATCGAAGCCGCGAGCGCAGCCTGCGCCGGCGGCAAATCGATCCGCATGCCGAGCGGCGCCGGCCATGACGCCCAGGTCCTCGCCACCATCATGCCGGCGGCGATGCTGTTCGTGCCGTCGATCGGCGGCATCAGCCATCACTGGAGCGAGAACACCGACGACGCCGATATCGTCACGGGTGCCGAGGTCTTTGTCGAAACCTGCCGGCGCCTGCTCGCAGGTTAGAGCACCTTCAGGTCGGACCGCCCCGGTTGCCCGACTTCAGCGAAGCCAACGCGTGCGAGTCCTGCACGGTGCTTCTCCTCGCGGTGAAGAAAACGTACAGCAAGCAGATGTCGATCAGGATCGTGCCGGCCATGACGCCGTAGGCCCACGGGCTTTCCATCAGCTTCACTTCGATCAATACGCGCGACAGGCCGAATCCCACGACCCACGCATCAAAGCTCATGCAGATCCGGCGAAACGTCTCGGCGTCCAGCCGCCGGATCAGCCAGGCACCGAGCGGTATGCCGAGGACAACGCAGGGAACCAGCACAAACAGGATGCTCCGGCTCTCGTCGATGAACAGACCGAGCTTGTAATACGCGATTGCAGTCAGGCTGGACTCCGTCACCCGAACCAGTGCGAGACCGGCCCGAAACTCATCTTTGACGAGGCCCTGATTGTTGAAGAGGATCGCCAGCGGCGGGCCCGAAATGGTCGTGACCGAGTACAAGATCCCGAGCATCGTTCCGAAAGGCAAACCGACCAGCCATTTCGACTGGATCGGCCTCCGCCAACCGGCCGCCTGCAGCAGAATGAGCGGCAGAATGATCGAGTAGGTGGCGAACTTGGTCCAGCCGGGCTGAAACGACGTCAGCGCAAAGGCTCCGACCGCGATGCCGGGCAGCATGCCGATGAGAATAGGCAGCACGCGCCGCCACACGGCCGGAACGCCGCTCAGATTGATGCACAGGACATACAGATTGACGAAGACTTCGACGATGACCACCGCGGGATTGAGGACGCGGTTGGTGTAGAAGACGAGTGCGACCGGCACCGTGAGCGAGGAAAACCCGTAACCAAGCGCGCCATTTACAAACGCCGCAAACAGCGCGATCACGGCAAGAACGATCGCAGCAAAATCAATCGAAAGCATCTCTGGCTTTTACCGGATCAGTCGCCTTGCCCACGGCATTATAGCCCAACGACGGGGACGCGGTGCCGAAAGCTGATCGGACCCACAGGCCGCGATCCCGGAATCGTCGGGCTACCAAAGCTCCTGCGCCTGGAACGCCATGGACCTGGCGCTTGGCAGGAACCTGTCCGGGAGCCGCCCTAGGCCCTTAGCTGATCAAGGTCCGCAACGGCACTTTCCAACCCGCTTTCGTAAGGCACCGTGGCATATTGGTCACGAGAACGGCATCAGACCGATTTGCAATCCGCTGAACTTGCTGCCATTTCTTCGGCACGCATCGCTTTGGTGCCATTAAAGGGGCCCGTCCGGCTCATGTTGTTGCTTGAGTCGCTTCCAACAGTCATCGGCGCCGCCGCCATTGCCCCCGCATTGCTGGTGTTGTGGCTGGTCATCGCCGCTGACGAGCGCCCCGGACCGCCGGTTCAGGTGTGGCTCGCCTTCGTGCTCGGCGCGGCCAGCATCTCCCTGCTCGGCTTGGCGCGAATTCCGTTCAATGCGCTGCTTGCCATTCCCGACAATCCCTGGGCGACGCAGGCGGTGCGTGCAGCTTTCGGAGTCGCGGCACCGGAGGAGATCGTCAAGGTGCTCGTCATCGTCGTCATCTCGACGCGGCGCCGCGCCTTCGCCGATCCGATGGATACGGTGGTCTATGGCGCGGCCGCCGGACTTGGATTTGCCGCCTATGAGAACCTCGCCTATCTGGTCCAGCACAAGGACATGTGGCGCGCGCTCGCGGCATTGCGCAGCGTGCTCACGGTGCCGTTCCACGGCGCGCTCGGCATCATCGCCGGCGCCTATCTTGCGATCGCGCGCTCCGGTGGCGCGCTCGGCGCTTACCGGGGTCACCGCGACTGGGCGCGCATGACGAATTGGGCGCTGGTGCTGGTCGCGCCGGTCGCGCTGCACGCGGCGTTCGATTTTCCGCTGCTCGCGCTCCAGCGCATCCCCGATCTCGGCTCGACCACGCGGCTGCTGCTCGGCTCGGCCAGCGTGCTGATCGGCTTCTCCTCGATCGGCTTTGCAATCCGCCTGGTGCGACGCCTCGGCAAGCATCATGCGCCGCGCACCGACGTTGCGCGCGAGCGGCTCAGCCAGCTGCGGCGGATGTGGGCGCTGCTGCTGATCGGCGGCGGCGCCGGCTTTGCCGGCGTCTCCTTCCTGCTCACCTCGCTGCATCATTGGTACGTCAATCCCGAGCGCAATGCGTCGTTCATCCTGGTCCCGATCGGCTTCACCTCGATCCTGATCGGACTGGCGCTGCTCATCGCGACCACCGCCGTCTACTTCCTCGGCCGCAACCGGATGCGGACCGCCTCGGAGGGCTTTCCGTCCGCTCCCGGTCAAAGCTAGCGCCCCGGCCGGCACCGCTCCCCTTGCAAAACAACCTCGGCGGGTTCAGGGAGAGACACAGACCAGGCGCGAGAGGACGATGGGGCACAACTACAAGAATTATCGGCCGGATATCGACGGCCTGCGGGCCGTTGCCGTCTCGTTGGTCGTGCTCGGCCACGCGTTCCCGCAATATGTTCCCGGGGGTTTCGTCGGGGTCGACATCTTCTTCGTCATTTCCGGGTACCTGATCACCGGGATCATCTATGGCGACATTCAGAACGGGAGCTTCAGCCTTGCGACGTTCTATGCGCGTCGCATTCGCAGGATTTTTCCTGCCCTGATCGTCGTCTTGATCGCCGCCTTCATCGCCGGATGGCAACTTCTGATGCCGAGCGAGTTGGTGGCCCTTGGAAAGGAGATTGCGGCGGGCGCGGGTTTCTCGGCAAACCTGCTGTTCTATTCGGAGGGTGGCTATTTCGATGCGGCCGCGCAAACGAAGCCGCTGCTCCATCTCTGGTCGCTCGGCATCGAGGAACAGTTCTACCTTGTCTGGCCCTTGCTGCTGTGGGCGCTGATGCGATGGCGGATCGCCGCCGCCGCTCCCCTTGCCCTGATCTTCATCGCATCGCTTGTCGCAAATATCCTGGTCGTTCGAACCAACCCTGAAGCCGCATTCTACCAGCCGTTCACGCGGGCGTGGGAACTCGCGGCCGGAGCATTGGTGGCCGTCTGCCTGCCCAGCGGATTCTCCGCGGGGCGCGACCTTCTCGGATGGTCCGCGCTCGCAGTGATCGCGGCGGTAACCGCGTTCTATTCGCCCTCCATGACCTACCCCGGGATCGCAGCGGTGGCGCCGGTCGCCGCAGCTGCCGCCCTCATCATGTCAGGTCGCAATCGATTTCTCTCGACCCGTACCGCGGTCGCGATCGGGCTGATCAGCTATCCGCTCTACCTCTGGCATTGGCCGATCCTGGTTTTTGCGGCGAGCTTCAAAGGTCGTCCCCTGACTTTGGCCGAGAACGGGCTGGCCGTTGGGGCCAGCTTCATTCTGGCCTGGGCAACCTATCGCTACGTCGAGCGCCCAATCAGGTTCGGGCAGTGGCGGTTGGCGCCGGTCCTTGCGGCATCGATGGTAGCCGTTGCATCGGTGGGAGCGTTGGCGATCGTCGACGGCTTTGCCTTTCGGCTTCCGGCGATCGTTCGCGAAGCCGGCGCCATGACCGTATCCAGGGACTTCCTGAGATACGGCGAATGCCATATCTCCGCTTCCGCCGATCCCGCGTTTGATCCGAGTTGCGTTGACGCCAGCAAGCGCCCGCTTGTTTTCGTATGGGGCGATTCGACCGCCGGCATGCTTGCCGCCGGGCTGCGGCAAGTCCAGGGCGATCAATTCGGGTTAGCCCAGTTCACCGTCAATTCCTGCCCGCCACTCTTCACCGCGCAGGCCGAGACCATTCCGTTTTGTGTTCAAACCAATCGCCACATCGTTGCTGCGGTTGCCCGCTCGCACCCCGATGTCGTGCTTCTGCACCTGGCGTGGAGCAAAGAACCCACCGCCGACGATCTCCGCCCGACGATTGTCGCCCTCAGACAGGCCGGCGCCGCCCGTGTCATCCTGGTCGGCCCTGTCCCGGTCTGGACCGACACGGTGCCCCATCTGACGGTGCAATATTTCCTGCGCCATCATACATTGATCCCGGAACGCAGCCACGATGTGCGATCGACCAAGCAGACTGACGACAGCATTGGGCAGATCGCCGCCGATCTCGGGATCGAATATCTGTCGCCCTATGACGAGCTCTGCAACGCGGACGGATGTCTGACGAGGGTCGGGACCAGCGCAAACGACCTGGTATCGGCCGACTTCCTGCATCTGTCGCCGCGCGCCTCGCGATATCTGGCGGCCAGGCTTGTGCCAAGGATTCTGGCTGTCGAAAACCGCCATGCAGAAAGATGAGCGCACAGCTATTGCCGCCGCAACTGACGGGCTGACCATTTATAACCGGTTAGGATAGACTGCACACGCGCAGATCCGGAGAGCCGCGATGACCCTGTCCAACGACCTCGACAAGCTGCGATCGAAAATGCAGGCCGCGGTGAAGGCGCACTGGAAGGCGTTCCTGTTCGAAGGCATCCTGCTGGTGATCCTCGGCATCGCCGCGATGATCGTGCCGACCTTCGCGAGCCTCGCCGTCACCATCTTCCTCGGCTGGATGTTCCTGATCTCAGGGATCGGCGGGCTGATCGTGACGTTCTGGGCGCGCAACATGCCGGGCTTCTGGTGGTCGCTGATTTCGGCCGCGCTCGCCGTGCTGGCCGGCATGGTGCTGCTCGCCCGTCCGATGCAGGGTGTGCTGACGCTGACCATCGTGGTCGGCGCCTATTTCGTCGCCGAGGGCGTCGCCACCGTCATGTACGCGCTGGAGCACCGCCGCGAATTGTCGGGACGCTGGTCCTGGCTGCTGATCGCCGGCCTGATGGACATCGTGATCGCCTTCTTCATCATCGCGGGCTTGCCGGAATCCGCGGGATGGGCGATCGGCCTCCTCGTCGGCCTCAATCTGATGTTCGGCGGGGCGACCCTGATCGGCATGGCGTTGGCGGCGCGCAACACCTGACGCCGAACCGCGGGGGGCTTGCATTTGGGGGGTGACAGCCCCAAATCCCTGCGCTATAGAGCCGCCCCATGATCACCGTCGCCACCAGCTATTTTTGGTACTTTAGCTACGACAGCTCGCTGGCGGCAGGAGGATCGCGCTCAATCTGAAGAATTGCAGCAAACGTCCAAAACAAGCCGCCAGACCTGGCGGCTTTTTTGTGTGCCGGCAGGTCCCGAAATCCAAAGGAGCCAGCCGTGTTGAGTACGACAGACGATCTTCGCATCAAGGAATTGAAAGAGCTCAGTACGCCCGAGGAGGTGATGCGGGAGGTCCCGCGCACCCTGACGGCGACCCGAGTGGTGATGGGCGCCCGCAACGCCGTCCACGCGATCCTGAACGGCACCGATGACCGCCTGCTGGTCGTCGTCGGCCCCTGCTCCATCCACGATCCCGCGGCGGCCGTCGATTACGCCGAGCGCCTCGCCAGCCTGCGCGAACAGCTCGCCGACCGCCTCGAGATCGTGATGCGGGTCTATTTCGAGAAGCCGCGCACCACCGTCGGCTGGAAGGGGCTGATCAACGATCCCGATCTCGACGGCAGCTTCGACATCAACAAGGGCCTGCGGCTCGCCCGCAACGTGCTGTCGGCGGTGAACAATCTCGGCCTGCCGGCCGGCACCGAATTCCTCGACATGACGACGCCGCAATACATCGCCGATCTGGTTTCCTGGGCCGCGATCGGCGCGCGCACCACCGAGAGCCAGATCCATCGCGAGCTGGCTTCCGGCCTGTCCTGCCCCGTCGGCTTCAAGAACAGCACCGACGGCGGCGTGCGGATCGCGGCGGACGCGGTGAAGTCGGCCTCGCACCCGCATCACTTCATGGCGGTCACCAAGGGCGGCCGTTCAGCGATCGCCGCGACCAGCGGCAACGAAGACTGCCACGTCATCCTGCGTGGCGGCCGGGCGCCGAACTATGATGCCGCGAGCGTCGATGCTGCCGCCGCCGAGCTCGGCCGCGCCGGTGTCGCGGCGCGGCTGATGATCGACACCAGCCACGCCAACAGCAGCAAGAAGCCGGAGAACCAGCCGGCGGTTGCCTCCGACATCGCGCGCCAGGTCGCAGGCGGCGAACAGCGCATCATCGGCGTGATGATCGAGAGCAATCTTGTCGCGGGACGCCAGGACGTCGTGCCAGGCAAGGCGCTGACCTACGGCCAGAGCATCACGGATGGCTGCATCGACCTCGGGACGACGGCTGACGTGTTGAAGCAGCTGGCCGATGCCGTCGACGCAAGGCGCAGCGTGCGGCGTGACGGCCTGCAGGAGCGTTCGGCCTGACGCGGCCGAACGGATTGAGCGTTGCCGGCGGGGCGAATATCGCGCCTCGCCGGTCAGCTGCGTGGGTTAGCAACCGCGGCAGATGCTCTTGATCTTCCTGTCGAGCGCCGCGTCTTCCTTGTTGGCCTGACTGTTCGGATCGCTGATATTCTTCTCGCTGCCAACGTCGCCGCGGCGCGGCTGACGATGTCCGATCGGCGCCTCCGGGACCGTGCCGCCCTTCTGCATGGAGGACGATCCGCCCTGTTGCTGCGCCCAGGCTTGGGAGATGCCAAGCTGGGGCGCTCCGGCCGCAACCATCATCAGAGCCATCAACAAAACTGTCTTCCGCATCTCGCGTCTCCGCTTCTCAACCCTATCGCGCCCGTTCCGGCACCTCGACGGTAGCACAGTTGCGTCGCCCCTGCGCTGCGCAATCCTGTACCTTCCGTATATCGGCCATCGTGCCAAGGAGCCAGATTCCCGCGGCGACCAGCACCACAAAGAAGCCGAACATCACAGCATTTTCGATGCTGCGGTTGCCCCCATCCTCGGGCGGCTCCTGCCGTCCGTCCCCGGCCCCGCTCATCGCCGCCTCAGGATTGCGGCGGGTAAAGATGAACGTCACCACAATAATCGACGATACGGTAGCGCCGTTCCATCGGATCTTCACGTTCGCGGGAAGCCGGCTGCGACAAATAGCTCGGGCCGATCGGCGCTTTGCCGTGGCCGCCGGGGATGTCGAGCACATAATCCGGCTGACAAAGTCCGGACACACGCCCGCGCAACGCCCGCATCAGTTCCTGCCCGGCTTCGATCGTGGTGCGCAAATGCGCTGTGCCGGGCGCAAGGTCGCCGTGATGCAGATAATAGGGCTTGATCCGGCACTCGACGAAGCCGCGCATCAGCGCCTCGAGCGTCGCAGCATCATCATTGACGCCGCGCAGCAGGACGGACTGGCTTACCAAGGGAATGCCGGCGTCTGCAAGGCGCGCGCACGCTGCGCGGGCATTGTTGCTCAGCTCACGCGGATGGTTGGCATGGATCGCAATCCAGGTCGTCGCGCCTTCGACCCGCAGTGCCGCGATCATCTCGGGATTGATACGGCCCGGATCGGCGATCGGAACACGGGTGTGGAGGCGAACGATCTTCACATGATCGATGTCGGCGAGATCGGCCATGGTCTCGGTCAGCCTGCGCGGCGACAGCATCAAGGGATCGCCGCCGGTCAGGATGACTTCCCAGATCTCCGGATGGCTGCGGATGTAATCCAGCGCCGCACGGTAGGCGTCATCGGACAAGGCCGAGGCCTTTCCCGGCCCGACCATTTCGCGCCGGAAACAGAACCGGCAATACACCGCGCAGACATGGACGAGCTTGAACAACACCCGATCGGGATAGCGATGCACGATTCCGGCGACCGGCGAATGCGCATCGTCGCCGATCGGATCGGCGTTCTCGCCCGGCTGCTCGACGAGTTCGTCGGCGCTCGGGATGAACTGCCGCGCGATCGGGTCGGCGGGATCGGCCGAATCAATCAGCGCGGCGAGCTCCGGCGTCACCGCGACCGCGTAGCGCGCAGCGACCCGCTCGAGCCCGGCCAGTGCTGCGACCGGCGCGAGCCCGGCATCGACCAGCTCGCGCGGCTGTCGCAGCGTCGCCGCCAGTTTTGGATCGATCCTGTTCATGTCTCTCCCGCAGGCGGCGTCCAGACCACCTGATCAATTCGTGGCGCGCCGCTCGCGAGCATCACCAGCCGGTCGAAGCCGAGCGCGACGCCGCTGGCTTCCGGCATCTGGCCGACCGCGGCAAGGAAATCGTCGTCGAGCGGATAGCGCTCGCCATAACGGCGGGCCTTCTCGTCCATCGCTGCGGTGAAACGATGGCGCTGCTCGGCCGCGTCGGTCAGCTCGCCGAAGCCGTTGGCGAGCTCGACGCCGCAGGCATAGACCTCGAAACGCTCGGCGACGCGCTGATCGCCGGCCTTGGTGCGCGCCAGCGCGGCCTCTGGCGACGGATATTCGAACAGCACCGTCAGACGGCCCTGTCCCAGATGAGGCTCGATATGCTCGACCAGCACCTTGCTGAAGATATCGGACCAGGTGTCGTCATCTGCAACCCGCACCCGCGCTGCTGCAGCCGACGCCAGCGCTTCGCGGTCGCCTTCGCCGCCTGAGATCGTCGCCAACAGATCGATGCCGGCGAAGCGCTCGAAACCTGCCGCGACCGTTAACAACTCCGGCTCCGCAAACGGATCGGCCGTCCTGCCGCGGAATGAAAACCGGCCGATCCCGGTCGCCTGAGCCGCATGGGCGATCACCACGATCGTGTCGGCCATGATGGCGTCATAGCCGGCATTGGCGCGGTACCATTCCAGCATCGTGAATTCGGGCAGATGCAGGTCGCCGCGCTCGCGGTCGCGGAACACCCGCGCGAACTCGTAGATCTTCGGCTCGCCGGCCGCGAGCAGCTTCTTGCAGGCGAACTCCGGCGAGGTGCGCAGATAGCGGGGCGCATGTGAGCCATCGGCCTGCCTGAGCTCGGTGCGAGGAGCGTGCAGATGGGTCTCGTTGCCCGGCGAGATCTGCAGGATCGCGGTCTCGACCTCGGCAAATCCCTGCTCCTCGAACCAGGCGCGCAGCGCTCGCGTGATCGCCGTCCGCGCCTGCAGGAACGGCCTGCGGTCGGCATAGCGCTGCGGCATCCACCAGGGCGACGGCCGGTCATGAGCTGTCATCGCCAGAGCATCCTCACGGATTCAACATCAACGAGCCGCCATCCGCACTCAAGAGTCCCGCGCAACCGATTGATTCCACACAAATTCATAAGCCTACACAGCCCGAGCCTCCGCGGAACGCAGCGAGGCTGATCCCTTCTTGTCGAAAGACGCGCACCTTGTCCATGCGCGCGCGTGGCTGAACCTGAACCACGGCTCGCGCGTCCCATCCGCAGTTTCGCTGAAACGGATGAGCCCATGGCCGAAAAATAGGGCCGATCGGGACGGCCGGGACGGTTGGCAACCTTGCGAATTCGGCCGCAAAAGACTGGCATCTCAGGGACAAATCAGTATGTTGCAGCCCGAAATCGCCGCCATGGCCGAGGGGCTGCCGATCCGGTTGGCGCCCTTAGGCTCTCAAATTCAGGAAAACACCTTTGAAAGTCATCGCCAGTTCCATCCGCAAGGGCAACGTCATCGAGCAGGACGGCAAGCTCTATGTGGTCCTGTCCGCCGAGAACATCCATCCCGGCAAGGGCACCCCGGTCAGCCAGATCGAAATGCGCCGCATCGGCGACGGCGTGAAGGTCTCGGAGCGCTACAAGACCACCGACCAGGTCGAGAAGGCCACCGTCGAGGACCACAACTACAACTACCTCTATGAAGATGGCGACGGCTTCCACTTCATGAACAACGACAACTACGACCAGGTCCAGGTCTCCAAGGAGATCGTCGGCTCGTCCGCGCCGTATCTGCAGGAGAACATGACCGTGAAGCTCTCGATGCACGAGGGCAACCCGGTCGCGATCCAGCTGCCGCAGCGCGTGACGCTGGAAGTGGTCGAGACCGAGCCCGTGACCAAGGGCCAGACCGCCTCCTCGTCCTACAAGCCGGCCATGCTGTCCAACGGCCTGCGCACCGGCGTGCCGCCGCACATCACCACGGGCACGCGCATCGTGGTCATGACCGAAGACGGTTCCTACGTCGAACGCGCCAAGGACTGAGCGCTTGAGGCGCGGTGGGATTTGAAATGAATCGTCACCGCGCCTCAACTTGTTGGTTAAGCATCAACTTTAGCGAAAACCGCTACACACTTTTCCGGAACTTGCTTTAGTCTTACGGGCGATCAGACATGAGCCCGGGGTGTGCAGTGAACAGGAAGGTGGTCAGCTTCGTCAGTTGCTGGCTGGCAGCCCTGCTCTCGCCTCTTCCCGGCGCCCATGCCGACGAATTCCGAACGCCATCGATCTCGGCCATGCGGGTCGAATGGCGCGCCGTGCTCGACCAGCTGCGGCAGGAGATCGGCAGCCGCCCGGCCATCGCCGCCGGCTTCACTTTCGCAGGCCAGCGCCGCGTGCCCGCCACCGATCCGCGGGCGACGCCTGCGCTGGTGCAGTTGAACGCGGTGACAGCGCCGCTGTTTCCCGGCATTGCGCAGAGCCCGATCCCGGTGCTGCTGCCGCTCGACCCCGCAAGCTATCTCGAAGCGCGGCAAAACGGTGCGCCGGACAGCCTGTCGATCGCGCGCTACCAGGCCGACTTCCACGCGGTCGATTTCTTCCATGCCGGTGCATCGGGCTACGATGCCGTGTTCTCGCTCGACCCCGGCGCCGGCGACGGCCTGCCGCCGCGGACATTTGCAAAGCCGGTCGAGGTGCAGATTTCCGGCTCGATCCTCGTCTACGACCTCGCCGACCGGCTCGGCGGCAAGGGCGAGCCGGTCAAGACGCTGGCCGCGCAGTTTCCGGACCTGCGCCGCTTCATTCGCGAGGGCTATGTCCGCTACGCCTTCACCCGCTTCGGAATTCCCTATGTCGTCTCGATCCAGTGCCTCGACAGCGCGCCGCGGCCGAAGCGGCTGGCCTGCCGCGAGGCCTATCCGGTCGCCGAGCGCTTTCTGAAGGCCCTGCGCATCGCCGGCGGCCAGCCGTCACGGCCGCGCAGCGACGTCGCCTCCGATATCGCCGAGCGGCCGGCCGTGCAATCCGCCGACTTCACCTACCACCCGAGCGGCGACATCGTCGCGGGCAGCGGCGGCCGCAGGCAACAAGGCGGCCACGCCGACTTCACCGTCTATTCGCAGATCCGCTTTCCGCTCGAGAAGGCGCCGGCCTTCGCCCACTCGCAATCCTTCGCCAAGCGCAAGCCCGGCGCGGTCATCGACACGTATCCCTGGCAAGACAATTTCTGCGAGGCGCGCAGCTTCGAGGTCGGCCAATGCGCCAGCGGCTACGGCCATCAGGGCCAGGACATCCGCCCCGGCGCATGTCCGGCCGACGGCAAGGATGGCTGCGACCCCAAGCAGCAGGCGGTCGTTGCAGTGCGCGACAGTATCGTGATCCGCTCGGCGCAGCAGCAGGCCGCGACGTTGCAGGTCAACACCCGCACCGAGCATGTCCGCTTCCGCTACATGCACATGAACCCGTCAGTGATGGATGCCGACGGCCTGCTCAACGGGCGCCGCGTCAGCGAGGGCGAAAAGATCGGCGTGGTCTCGAACTATCTCGACCACCCCAACGGCACATCGCGGCATCTGCATTTCGACGTCCAGCTGTTCACGCGCGACGGCTGGCTGTGGGTCAATCCCTACACCACGCTGGTGTCGGCCTATGAGCGGCTGATCCGCGGCCGCGGCCGCGAGATCGGACCGGAGCCCGGGCTTGCAGCCGCCGTGGCCCATGCCCTGCCCGACGACGTCGTGCATCGCATCGACACCCAGGAAGGCGGCGGCAATTAGAGCGTTGTCGAGCGAAGGGGACACCGGTTCGGAGCGCACTGCCAAAATATCGAAAACAACCCCATGCAAAGTAGCCGGCGGCTGCTGTCGTTCGACACGACAACTTGAACGTCGGGCAAATCAGCGGCATTATTCCATTATTCCGAAATTGTGCAAACGCCCACCGCAGGTTCCATCCGGAATCGCATCGATGCGCGCCATGTCGCGGCGACAATTGCCAGCTTGAATGATCATGATGGAAGCAGCAATCCGCGGGAACCTGTCCCGCTTTGACCGTCGGATGCAAGTCTCTATCAGATGCCCATTCAGGCTGGACCACAACCAAGCATGCTCTCGACCTTCAGCTGGTTCTTTCTTTCGGTGAAAGGCCGCATCAGCCGGCAGGAATTCGGCCTGGGATTTTTCGGCCTCGTGCTGGTCGACATGTTCATCATTCGCATCGGCGTAAGGCTCGACCCCGGTCCGCGGTATTATGACAGCAGCCCGCCCGCCGACGACCTATCCGTCCTGCGCTTGCTGCTCATGCTGTCACTGTGGCCGTTCGCCGCGATCCTGGTGAAGCGGCTGCACGACCTCAACGTCTCGGGCTGGTGGGCGCTGACGATCCTCGCCGTTCCCCACCTCGCCGCCGCGCTGCACGTCAAATACTGGATCCCCTATCTGGCGCTCGTTGCAACGCTGAGCGTGCTGCCGGGATCGAAGGGTGACAACCGGTTCGGCCGCGACCCGCTAGCGCGCGCCGGCATCTAGCGCCCTCCGCCGTGGTTGCGATCAGTCGATCTCCATCGCCGCCAACGTCTCCTTGACCCGCCTCTGAGCGTCCGCGGGCAGCGGCAATATCGGACGTGGAGGCTCGGCCGTGCAGACCCCTCTGAGATCGGCAAGTGCGTAGACGACACGCAGACTGGAATATGTCCTGAACAGATCCCAAATCGGCTGCAGACGCGCGTTGAGCTGTCGCGCCCGGGCCGCATCGCCGCTCGTCGCGGCGCGCACGATGTCCACGCAGACCTTCGGGAAGATTCCTGCGAGAACGCTGTACCAGGTGTCTCCGCCCGCCAGCAGCGCCTCGGTGCAATTCCAGTCGGCGCTGTATCCCAACGCAACGCTGTCCGGAACCACAGCCCGCAATTCCCCGAGATGGCCCGCCACGGTCGAAGCATCCAGCGCCGGACTTTTCACCGCGACGATTCCCTCGATCCGGCTCAGACGGCCGATGAGAGCCGGCGTGAATTGAAAATGAGTCGTTCCGGGATTGTCATAGATGCAGATCGGCAACCCGCTCTCGCGGGCCACGGTTTGGAAGTGCTCAAAGACCTCGTCATCGGTCAGCGGCGTATAGGAAACCGCTGCCAACAGGCCCGCCGTCGCGCCGGCATCACGCGCATCTTGAGCCAGCCGCACCGCATCGTCGGTGCGCAGTGCGCCGATGCCAACCAGTATTGGTGTGTTGCCGTCCGCCAAGGCGGTCGCCGCCTGCACGGCGCGCCGCCGCTCATCGCGGCTGAAATACGGATATGAGCCGGTGCTTCCGAGCAGCCCGACCGAATCCACCTTCGCCGCAATCAAGGGGTCGAGCAAGGCGCGGAGCGCACCCACGTCAACCCGCCCATCCCGGTTCGAAGGCGTTATCGGGAAGGCAGAGAGCCCCTTCAGGCTGATCATCGATTTGTCCCTCGTCGGCAACCGTCGCCGCAACGTGTCGTGCAATCAATCGACACGCCCCGTTGCGCGCAAGGTCCAGTTTCACGCGAACTGGGCACCAAACTGGTCCAGTGCGCACGTCTTGCAGAACTAGCGCCCAACCGATCGCTATTCGAGCATCGTGGTCAGCTGCGCGCCCTCATCCGCCACGAACACCGCGATCAGCTCCGCCGGCTCCGTGGTGCTCGCATTGGCCGAGACCATGTGGGTCGAGCCCGGCGGCTCGAAGAAGGACTGGCCGACCTTGAAGGTCTCGACCGGCCCGCCACCGAGCTGGGAGCGGATTTCTCCCTTGGTGATGTAGGCCGTCACCGAACCGGAATGGCGGTGCGGCGGCGTGAAGCCACCGGGACCATAGAACACGCGCACCACCGTGACACGCTTGCCCGCCACGTTGGGCAGCGCATGCGAGCTGATGACCTCGACCTTGTCGAGCGGCGACGCCGCATTGGCGCTGGCGCACAGCGGAGCGATGACGGAGGAGATCGCGTCCATCGGGGTCGGCAGTGCCTTCCCGATCACGAAGGCGGAGACCAGTCCCGCGATCACGGCCAGCATGACCGGCCGCGGCGGCCGCGCGAATGGAAGGGATGGTGTCATCGCCATCGAGGTCATTGTTTTTCTCCCTGTCGGTTGCCGTTTGATCCGTCTCGACGTTACGAAGCCGCCGCGTCCGCGCGCTGCCGGCGCGGCGGCGGCGTCCAGCGATAGGCCGCGCCGAACCGGTTCCAGACATTGATCGATGCGATCGCCGAGGTCAGATAAGTCAGCTCCTGCTCGGAAAATTCGGTGGTGGCCTGCGCATAGACCTCGTCGCTGACGCCGTTCGGCAGGGTCGTCAACGCTTCGGTCCAGGCCAGCGCGGCGCGCTCGCGCGGCGTGAACTGCGGCGCCTCGCGCCACACCACGACGAGGTTCAGCTTGTCGGCGGGCACGCCGAGGCTCTCGCCCTGCAGGATGTGATACTGCACGCAGAACGCACAGCCGTTGATCTGCGAGGCGCGCAGCTTGACGAGTTCGAGCAGCTGCTTGTCGAGGCCGGCCTTCGCCGCGAACTGGCCGAGTGCGCGCACCGCGGCGAAGACGTCGGGCGCGAGCTTCTCGAAGTCGGTGTATTCCTTGCGGGCATGTGACATTGGTCCGGCCTCATGTTATCAGTGTACTGAGATGTTATCAGAGCTCTGATATCATCGGCAAGATGCGGGCATCGGCCAAGGCGACAGCAGGCGACATGGCGGCAATGCAGAAACGAGGCAAATTCGGCACCGCCGAACGGCGTCCAGTCGGAAAAGCCGCCGGCCGAAGGGCCGCAGCGAATGCGGGATCGAGCGCTGGCGACGTCGTGTTCGCCCCTTCCGTTCCGGCGCCGGGCGAAGGCAAGCGCGGCGAGCAGGGCTATCTCGCCTATCTGCTGCGTCAGGCCCACGCGGCCTCGCGGCTGTCGATGGAGCGCCAACTGGGACGGCTCGGCGTCACCTCGCCGCAATTCGTCGTGCTGACGATGCTGAAGGCCTATCCGGGGCTCTCAGGCGCCGATCTGGCTCGCGTCGCGCTGCTGACGCCGCAGACCGTCAGCGTGATCATCCACAACCTCGAGCGCGACGGCGCGATCGGCAAGACGCCGCACCCCGTCCACGGCCGCGTGTTGCAATGGACCCTGACCGGCCACGGAACCGCGCTGCTGGAGAAATGCCGGCAGATCGCCCAGGCCCAGGAGCGGCGGCTCGCCGCTAGCCTCGACGCGAGGTCGGAGCAAATTGTCCGGCAATGGCTGTCAAAAATCGCCACAGATTTGCAAGATACATAGCTCCTGCGGCGGCGTGGCTTTTGGCTCACCCGATCGGCGCCGCTACACTGGCCCGATGAAACAGCCTGATTCTCCGAAATCCCCTGCCCGCCGCGCCGTCCTGAAGGCCGGGCTCGCGGCCGGCGTGGTGCTCGTCAATCCGCTCGGCGCGCTCGCCGCCGCCCCTCCGGGCTTCGACCAGTGGCGCGACAATTTTCGCGCTCGCGCGCTCGCCAAGGGCATTTCGGAGGAGACCTGGAATCGCTGCATGGGCCGGATCGAGCCCGACATGAGCGTGTTCAGGCAGATGCGCAACCAGCCTGAATTCCACGAGCAGATCTGGCAGTACATCAACCGCCGCGTCTCCGACTGGCGGGTCATTCACGGCAAGGAGGCGCTGAAGAAGAACGAGGCGCTGTTCGGCCGGATCGAACGCGATTTCGGCGTCGAGCGCGGCACGCTGCTCGCGCTGTGGGGCGTCGAGTCGGCCTATGGCGATCCGCTGGTGCAGCAGAACCACATGACGCCGGTGTTTCCCTCGCTGGCGGCGCTCGCCTGGAACGAGCCGCGTCGCAAGGCCTATTGGGAGACCGAGTTGATCAACGCGATGAAGATCGTGCAGCGCGGCTGGAGCACGCCCCAGGAGATGAACGGCTCCTGGGCCGGCGCGATGGGTCATTCGCAGTGGATGCCGGAAGTCTGGCTCAATGTCGGCTTCGACTATGACGGCGACGGCAAGGTCTCGCCGTTCGGCCGGCCCGACGACGCGCTGGGCTCGACCGCGAAATATCTCGTCAACCGCGGCAAGTGGCACCGCGGCGAGCATTGGGGCTACGAGGTCCGCGCGCCCGGCGGCGGCGGCAGCGGCAGCCGCACCTATGCGGCCTGGGCCAGCGCCGGCGTCGTCAGAGCCGACGGCCAGCCGTTTCCGCAGCCGAACGCATCAGCGCAACTGTGGATCCCCGTCTCGGGCGGCCCGGCCTTCTTGCTCGGTCCGAACTTCAATTCGGTGAAGAGCTACAACCCGTCGATGAACTACGCGCTGGCGATCTGCCATCTCGGCGATCGCTGCCTCGGCGGGCCGCCCTTCATCCAACCCTTCCCGGGCTCGGAGCGCGCGCTGACGCTCGCCGAGGTGCAGGAGATGCAGACGCGGCTGACCAAGGCCGGCTTCGACACCGGCGGCACCGACGGCCGCGTCGGCAACGACACCATGAAGGCGATCAAGGATTTTCAAATCAAGACGGGCCTGTTGCCCGCCGATGGTTACGGCGGGCTCAAGGTGCTGGCGCGGTTGCGCCAAGGCGGCTAGCCATCATGCGATCCGCGTAGCCCGGGTGAGCGAAAGCGATACCCGGGGACGCATTTCCCGCATATCGCTCCGCTCATGCGGGCTACGACAGTTCGCTCCTACCGGCTCGCAGACTGCCGCACGACGCCGCCGGCATTCATGCCGCCGTCGATCACGAGCTCGCTGCCTGTGACGTAACGCGACGCGTCGGAAGCGAGATAGAGCACGCCCTGGGCGATCTCGATGGCCTGGCCGGCGCGGCCCAGCGGTGTGGCGAACCTCGCGCGCTCCTCCGGATCGATCGGCGCGTTCTGGCCGGCGCCGGTCGCGCCGGTCGGGATCTTGCCCCAGATCGGCGTGTCGATGATGCCGGGATGCACCGAGTTGACGCGGATGCCGTCGCCGATCTGCGCGCATTCCATCGCGATCGACTTGGCGAACAGCCGCACCGCGCCCTTCGTCGCGCTGTAGCCGGAGAGCGTCGCCGCGCCGCGCAGGCCGGCCAGCGACGACATCATGATGATGGAGCCGCCGCCATGCTTGCGCATCAGCGGCAGCGAGTGCTTCACCGACAGGAATACGCCGTCGATATTGATGGCGGTCTGGCGGCGCCAGTCCGCGAGCGACATCTCGACAATCGAGGGCGCTCCGATGCCGATGCCGGCATTCGAGACCATGATATCGAGGCGGCCATGGCGCTTGCCGATCTCACTGATGATTTCGATCCAGCGCTCCTCGCTGGTGACGTCCTGCGGCAAGAAGGTCACGTTCCGCCCGGCCTTGGTGAGCCGCGCGGCGAGCTCGGGTCCCCTCAACTCATCGATATCGGTCGCAATAACGGTCGCGCCTTCCTGCGCGAGCAATTCAACGATGGCCTCGCCAATGCCCGATGCGCCGCCGGTCACCAGCGCAACCTTGCCTTCAACCTGTCCTGACATGTCCTCTCCCAACGTTTCTTATCGGATCACCGTCGGGCCCTGATCCGGCACCGCGACGTCGAGGACACGGAATTGCACACGTTCGGTGCCTTGCCAACGGTCGACCGCAAGAGAGCCCGCCACGTGCAATTGCTGGCCGCGATTTTGCGTCAAGGCGCTGCCGAGCTTCTGTCCGACGGAACGGAACGCGATACCGTTGACGATGGAGCCGTCGCCGGACTTGAAACGCAGCCGCAGATGCGCCTGCCCGAGCTCGTCGGCATAGACCAGCTGATGCGACGGCAGCGCGATCACCGGCTCCGGATTGGCGCTGCCGAATGGACCCGCGCGATTGAGCGTCGCGGCGAACTCCGGCGTCACCGCGCGCGCGCTCACGGCGCCATCGATGAACAGCTCGTTCTCGTGCCGCGAATTGGCGACGTCGGCCGCCAGCGCGCTCTCCATGTAAGCGCGGAATTCGGCGAGCTTCTCCTTGCGCAGCGTGACGCCGGCCGCCATCGCGTGCCCGCCGCCCTTCATCAAAAGGCCGTCGTGCACCGCCTGCCGCACCGCCTTGCCGAGATCGACGCCGCCGATCGAGCGGCCCGATCCGGTGCCGATGCCGCCGGGCTCCAGCGCGATCGCGAACGCAGGACGCGCGAACTTCTCCTTCAGCCGCGCCGCCACAAGCCCGACCACGCCGGGATGCCAGCCTTCCGCCGCGGTGACGATGACAGCGCCCTTGTCCTCGAGCCCGAGCGAAGCCAGCGCCTCGGCCTCGGCCTGCGCCTCGGCCGCCTGCTCGATCACGCGCCGTTCGGCATTGAGGCGATCGAGCTCGGCCGCGATCCGCGCAGCTTCCGAGATATCGCCTTCGAGCAATAGCCGCACGCCGAGATCGGCGCGCCCGATCCGGCCGCCGGCATTGATGCGCGGTCCCAGCATGAAGCCGAGATGCCAGGCCTCCGGCGGGCCGTTCAGGCGCGCGACATCCATCAGCGCGGTGTGGCCGACATGGTCGCGGCGACGCATCGCGATCAGGCCCTTGGCGACGAAGGCCCGGTTGAGCCCGATCAGCGGCGCGACGTCGGCCACGGTGCCGAGCGCGACGTGATGCAGCACGCTGAGCAGGTCCGGCTCCGGCATCTCGCCGGTCCAGAAGCCGCGCTGGCGCAGTTCGCGATTCACCGCGACCAAGGTCACCAGCACGAGGCCGACCGCTGCGAGATGGCCGAGCCCGGAGAGATCGTCGGGCCGGTTCGGATTCACCAGTGCATCGACCTCGGGCAACACATCGCCGGTCTGGTGATGATCGATCACGACGACCGACATGCCGAGCTTCCTGGCTTCCGCCAGCGGCTCGATGCTGGTGGTGCCGCAATCGACCGTGACCAGCAGCGTCGCGCCCTTCGCCGCCAGCGCACGCACGGCGTCGACGTTCGGCCCGTAGCCTTCGAAAATGCGGTCGGGAATGTGGATCAGCGGGTCCAGCCCGCAGTGGCGCAGATGCCAGGTCAGCAGCGCGGCCGAGGTCGCACCGTCGACATCATAGTCGCCGAAGATCGCAACCTTCTCGCCGCGCACCGCGGCATCCGCGATGCGCTTGGCCGCGTGCTCCATCTCGGTGACCGTGTGAGGATCCGGCATCAGCTTGCGGATGGTCGGGTCGAGGAAGTCGGGAACCTCGTCGATCCCGACGTCGCGCCCCGCCAGCACGCGCGCCAGCATTTCCGGCAATTGATAGCGCTGCACGATCGCGAGCGCCCGCGCCGCCCCGCGCGCATCCAGCCGGTCGCGCCAGAGTTTTCCGGTCAGCGACCGCGTCACGCCGAGGAACGCCTGTGGCGCCTCGACGGGCAGTGCGGATGCGTGCAGCGTCATGAGCCCTTCCGAACAGAGCGTTTTCAAGCGAAGTGGGCACCGGTTCGCGTGAAGAAAACGCGTCAAACAAAAATCCGGAACATCGGTCCTGATCCAATCAGGGCCGATGCGTCCGGCAGGAATCGTAACGCTTCGATGATTTGTGGACCAGTTCTAGCAGCCCATTCGGCTGGCGATTTCCCCGAAATCCTTGGCCACGATGTCCCACTCGCCGGTGGCCTCGAAATCGTACTTCTGCAGCGGACCGTATTCGGTCGGACGCGCCACGAAGGCGGTCTTCAGGCCGAGCTTCTGCGCGTGCTTCAGGTCGTAATTGTGGGCGGCGACCATCATCACCTGCTCCGGCGGCAGACAGAGCAGCTTCGCGGCGCCGAGATAGGTTTCCGGATCGGGCTTGTAGTGCTCGAACAGTTCGGCCGACATCACGAGGTCCCAGGGCAGGCCTGCGAACTTCGCCATGTTGGTGAGCAGCGCGACGTTGCCGTTGGAGAGCGGCGAGATGATGTATTTGGTCTTCAGCCGGGTCAGGCCGGCGACGCTGTCGGGCCACCCGTGCAGGCGATGCCAGCCCAGCGTCAGATGCTGCAAATCGGCCTCACTCAGCCCCTTGATGTCGAATTGCGCGACGAGTTTTTCCAGCGAGCGGCGGTGCAATACGTCGAGGATGACGTAGCCGTTCTGCGGGTTCTTGCGCACCTCGTCCATCGAGGCCGCATAGACCGCGCGCCAGCCGTCGACCAGCGCCGTCCAATCGGCCTTGATACCGCGCGTCTCGCCCCATCTGGTGAAGTCGTTGATCAGGCTGGTGCGCCAGTCGACCACGGTCCCGAACACGTCGAACACCAGCGCCTTGACCCCGGACAGATCGGACATGCGCGTCTCCCTTGTTGTTGTTTTTGGTCCGTCGTTCCGGGGCGATGCGAAGCATCGAACCCGGAACCTCGAGATTCCGGGTTCGCGCTTCGCGCGCCCCGGAATGACGGTTGTTGTAGGCTCGTCCTCAATCCAGGTGGAATTTCTCAAGCTGCCGATGTTCGGCCTTGATGTAGCGCACGGTGCCGGTGACCGAGCGCATCACGACCGTCTCGGTCTCGATCACGTCCTTCTTGAACTTCACGCCGGTCAGCAGCGAGCCGGTGGTGACGCCGGTAGCGGCGAACAGGCAGTCGCCCTTGGCCATGTCCTCGATGCCGTAGATCATCTTCGGATCGGTGACGCCCATCTTGTGCGCGCGCTCGCGCTTCTCCTCGGTGTCGAGGATCAGGCGGCACTGCATCTGGCCGCCAATGCAGCGCAGCGCGACCGCCGCGAGCACGCCCTCGGGCGCACCGCCGGTGCCGATATACATGTCGACGCCGGTCTCATCAGGCTTGGCGCAGTGAATGACGCCGGCGACGTCGCCGTCGGTGATCAGCTGCACGGCAGCGCCGGTCGAACGCACGCTGTTGATGATGTCGGCATGGCGCGGACGATCGAGCACCAGCACGTTGATGGCGGTCGGGTCGACGCCCTTGGCCTTGGCGAGCCGGCGGACATTGTCGGCCGGCGGCGCGTCGAGTTCGATCACATTCTTGGCGTAGCCCGGGCCGATCGCGATCTTCTGCATGTAGACGTCGGGCGCGTGCAGCAGCGTGCCGCCATCGGCCATCGCCATGGTGGCGATCGAGCCCGGCATGTTCTTGGCGCACAACGTGGTGCCCTCGAGCGGGTCGACCGCGATGTCGACCTTGGGGCCGGCATTGAGGCCGACCTTCTCGCCGATGAACAGCATCGGCGCCTCGTCGCGCTCACCCTCGCCGATTACGACCGTCCCCTCGATCGGCAGCTTGTTGAGCTCGCGCCGCATCGCGTCGACCGCGGCCTTGTCGGCGGCCTTCTCCTGGCCGTGGCCACGCAGCCGCGCGGCCGACACCGCAGCGCGCTCCGTCACGCGCACGATTTCGAGCGTCAGGATGCGCTCGAGCAGCATCTGCGGCGGAACGGAAATATGGGTCGACATCGGCGTACTCCTTAAGCCTCTGGGACAGGCCAGCCTGCCCGCATCAATCGTCTCACGCCCGACCCGTTCAGGCCATGCGCTAGTTTTTCTCGATCCGGATCACCTGCGGCCGGCCGCTGATGACCTTATCGCGCTGCACTGCGGCCAGCGCACGATGCACGGCATCCTCGCTGGTCGCATAGGTAATCAGAATGACCGGGACCGGTGAAGGTTTTTTGGCCGCACCGTTCACATCGACGCCATCCGGGTGCCGTTGCACGATGGATTCCAGAGATATCTTCTGTTCCGCCAGCCGGGTGGCGATTGTTGCGGCAGTGCCTGCAAGATCACGCGCCATCAGGCGGATATAATAGCCACCCTCATGGCGTTCCATCGGCGCCTTGGTGGTCTCGCGCAACCGCTCCACCGGACGGCCGAACGGCTTGGCGCGGATGCCGCGGGCGACGTCGGCGATGTCGGCGACCACGGCGGAGGCCGTCGCGCCGCCGCCGGCGCCGGGTCCCACCAGCGTGATCGGCGGAATCCCCTCGCCGTCGATCGCGACCGCATTGGTGACGCCCATCACCTGCGCGATCGACGATGATTTCGGCACCATGGTCGGGTGCACGCGCTGCTCAATGCCCTTTGCCGTGCGCACCGCGACGCCGAGCAGCTTGACCCGGTAACCGAGTTCCGCGGCGGCCTTGAGGTCTTCCGGCGTGATCGAGGAGATGCCTTCGACGTAAACCGCGCTTTCCGCAACCTTGGTTCCGAAGGCGAGGCTGGCCAGGATCGCGAGCTTCTGCGCGGTGTCGTGACCATCGACGTCGAACGACGGGTTGGCTTCGGCATAGCCGAGACGCTGGGCGTCCTTGAGACACTCCTCGAACGACAGGCCCTCCTGCTCCATCCGGGTCAGGATGTAATTGCAGGTGCCGTTGAGGATGCCGTAGACGCGGTTGACGCTGGTGCCCGCGAGGCCCTCGCGCAGCGTCTTGATGACCGGGATCGCCGCACCGACCGCCGCCTCGAAATTCAGCGCGCCGCCGTGCTTTTCGGCAGCCGCGGCGAGACGCAGTCCATGCTTGGCGATCAGCGCCTTGTTGGCGGTGACGACCGACTTGCCGGCCTTCAGCGCGGTCTCGATCGCGGACAGCGCGGGATCTCCGGCGCCGCCCATCAATTCGACGAAGCAGTCGATATCGGGATCCTCGGCGAGCGCCTCGGGGCTCTTCGCCCAGGCGATGCCGCGCAGGTCGAGGCCACGCTTCTTGGCTTTCGAGCGCGCCGTGACTGCGACGACGCGAACGCCGCGGCCGCTGCGCTCGGCCAGCGCCCGTCCTTGCGTTTCGATGAGGCGGACGACATCGGCACCGACGGTGCCGAGCCCCGCTATGCCCACGTTCAGGGGTGCGACCATGGATTTAAGGGACCTGGAGATTAAGCAACCTGGAAGGATTAGCGTCGGTTGGCGAGAGGAACGACGTTGTGCAACGTTTCGATGCCGCTTTCAAGGAAGCGGCGCACACCGCGCGCGGCCTGCCGGATGCGCTGCTCGTTCTCCACCATCGCGATGCGGACATAGCCCTCGCCATGCTCGCCGAACGCAACGCCCGGCGACACCACGACACCGGATTTCTCCACCATCAGGGTCGCGAACTGCATGCTGCCGACCGCCTCGAACGCCTTGGGCAGCGGCGCCCAGGCGAACATCGAGGCTTGCGGCGGCGGAATGTCCCAGCCCGCGCGGCCGAATGACTCGACCAGCGCATCGCGGCGCTTGCGGTAGGTGTCGCGCATCTCGCGGATACAGTCGTCGGGACCGTTCAGCGCCGCGGTCGCCGCCACCTGGACCGGCGTGAACGCGCCATAATCGAGATAGGATTTGACCCGCGCCAGCGCCGCGATGATCCGCTCATTGCCGACCGCGAAGCCCATGCGCCAGCCGGCCATCGAGAATGTCTTCGACATCGAGGTGAACTCGACGGTGACGTCGATCGCGCCGGGCACCTGCAGCACCGACGGCGGCGGATTGTTCTCGTCGAAATAAACCTCGGCGTAGGCGAGATCGGACAGGATGAAGATGTCGTGCTTCTTCGCGAACGCGACGAGGTCCCTGTAGAAGTCGAGGTCCGCGACATAGGCGGTCGGGTTCGACGGATAGCAGACGATCAGCGCAATCGGCTTCGGGATCGAATGGATGATCGCCCGCTCGACCGCCTCGAAGAACTGCGGCGTCGGCTCCGAGGGCACCGAGCGGATCACGCCGCCCGCCATCAGGAAGCCGAAGGCATGGATCGGGTAGCTCGGATTGGGGCACAGCACGACGTCGCCGGGCGCCGTGATCGCCTGCGCGACGTTGGCAAACCCCTCCTTCGAGCCGAGCGTCGCAACCACCTGGGTGTCGGGGTTGAGCTTGACGCCGAAGCGGCGCGCATAATAGGCGGCCTGGGCCTTGCGCAGGCCGTTGATGCCGCGCGAGGCCGAGTAGCGGTCGGTCCGCGGCTTGCCCAGCGTCTCCTTGAGCTTCTCGATCACATGCGGCGGGGTCGGCAGGTCCGGGTTCCCCATACCCATGTCGATGATGTCGGCCCCGGCGTTGCGCGCGGCCGCCTTGGCCTGGTTGACCTTCTCAAAGACATAAGGCGGCAGACGGCGAATGCGGTAAAAATCTTCCATGGGATCCTTGCTCCGACAACCGCGATGCCAGAATCGACCCCCTTGGCGTAGTTTGCGGAAGCCGGCTCGGCCTCTGACAGAAATCGCACTGAATCAATGACTTAGAGCGAATTCAGGCGCACGATCTGGGGGCTGCGGCCGGATCTGCGGTTGAACTGGGTTTCTTTTAGCACGGACACCGGGCGGCGCCAGCGCTGATCGGCCGTTTGTCGGGCGCTACTTCCCGCTTTGGGCAGCCGTCGAGGCCTGGCGCGCGCGCGCGGCAATCAGCTCCTGCTCGATCTTGGCCTGGTCCGCCGGCTTGATCGTCGGATCGGCGCGGTCGGGCGGAAGATCATGGACCGGCAGGTAGCCGCCGGCGTCCTTCTCGCGCGCCGGCGCATCGGCCGGCATCGTCATATCGGCGATCGTGCTCGAGCACCCGCTCAGCGCCACCAACGACGCGAGCAGCACTGCGGCCGCGAGCCCCCTGTTCATTCGATCGATCGGCATGCGCCGAATTGTCCCCAACAAGCTAGAGCCTGTCTTCAGTTGAGGGATTCCCAAATCAGGGGATAAGTGATTCATGGGTGGTCGGCTTTTGGAGGGGCCGGCCGATGCGACGCTATGCATTGCGCGACGACC
>NZ_JBUYWT010000028.1:0-100750 GCF_055264925.1 Bradyrhizobium sp. KZN70725 | reverse complement strand
AGAGCCAGTCACGCTCTCCGGCGACATCTACGCGAGCCACCCAGACATAAGCGCCACTATCAGACTATGATCAAACTATTTTAGCGCCTATGGGCTTTCGCCGGGACGACGCCGTGTTGCGGTTTATGAATGCCGCATGGCCGTTACGGCTGCGGCTCGGCCTTGGCAAAGCGGTCGTCGAGCGCGTAGCCGGCGCCGCGCACAGTGCGGATCGGATCCTGCTCGCGGCCCGGATTGAGCAGCTTGCGCAGGCGGCCGATATGCACGTCGACGGTGCGCTCATCGATGTAGATGTCGCGGCCCCAGACGCTGTCGAGCAATTGCTCGCGGCTGAACACGCGGCCGGGATGCTCGAGGAAGAATTCGAGCAGGCGATACTCGGTCGGCCCGAGATCGATCGGACGGCCCGAGCGCGCCACGCGGCGCTTCTCGCGGTCGAGCTCGATGTCGCCGTAGGTCAGCACGGTCGCAAGCCGCTCCGGGCTGGCGCGGCGCAACAGGCCCTTCACCCGCGCCAGCAGCTCCGGCACCGAGAACGGCTTGACGATGTAATCGTCCGCGCCGGTGGCAAGCCCGCGCACGCGCTCGCTTTCCTCGCCGCGCGCGGTCAGCATGATGATCGGAAGCTGCTTGGTCTCGGGCCGCGCCCGCAGGCGGCGGCACAGTTCGATGCCGGACAGGCCCGGCAGCATCCAGTCCAGCACCACGAGGTCGGGGACGCGCTCCTTCAGCCTTGTATCCGCATCGTCGCCGCGCCCCACCGTCTCGACATCGTAGCCTTCCGCATCGAGATTGTAGCGCAACAGCGTCGTCAGCGCTTCCTCGTCTTCGACTACCAGAATGCGTGCGCTCATCGGTTTAAGTTCTTTCTCTGTGGTGATCCGTTGCCCAGACGCAAACCGAAACGCTTACTTCCTTGAGCATAGTCCCCGCGGAAACGATTTGTCGCGAGGATCGTCCAGTTTCGCTCTTGCCGGTTCCGTGCTTGCCGATCATGCCTCAGTTGCCCGGCACCGTGGTGGCAAAAGTGGTCATGTCGCCCTTCGGGCGCTTGTCGGTGATCTGCTGGCCCTCGATCATGTAGAACACGGTCTCGGCGATATTGGTGGCGTGATCGCCGATCCGCTCGATGTTCTTGGCGCAGAACATCAGATGGATGCAGAACGAGATGTTGCGCGGATCTTCCATCATGTAGGTGAGCAGTTCGCGGAACAGCGAGGTGCAGATCGCATCGACCTCCTCGTCGCCCTTCCAGACGTTCATCGCCGCCGGCAGGTCGTGCGCGGCATAGGCGTCGAGCACCGACTTGACCTGCGACAGCACGAGGTCGGTCATGTGCTCGAGGCCGCGGATCAACTTCAGCGGCTGGAAATCGCTCTCCAGCGCCGCGACGCGCTTGCCCATGTTCTTGGCGAGGTCGCCGATCCGCTCGAGATCAGTGGCGACGCGCATCGCGCTGACGATCTCACGCAGGTCGATCGCCATCGGCTGGCGGCGCGCGATCGTCAGCACCGCGCGCTCTTCGATGTTGCGCTGCAGATTGTCGATCTCGATGTCGGCGGCGACCACGCGCTTGCCGAGCGCGACGTCGCGACGGATCAGCGCGTCGACCGACTCGGTGATCATTCGTTCGACCAGGCCGCCCATCTCGGCGACCAGGCGGGTCAACTCCTGCAGGTCGCTGTCGAATGCCTTGGCGGTATGTTCAGAAGCCATCGCTTGTCTCCCTCAACCATGATCCCGGGGATCATGGCTTCGTGTCCTGAATTTTAGCATGACCTGATCGGAAAACCGGTTTCCACTTTTCCGGATCATGCGCCGGTCAACCGAACCGGCCGGTGATGTAGTCCTGGGTGCGCCGATCGCTCGGTGAGGTGAAGATCTTGTTGGTGTCGTCGAACTCGATCAGCTCGCCGAGATACATGAAGGCGGTCTTGTCGGAGACGCGCGCCGCCTGCTGCATGTTGTGGGTGACGATCGCGATCGTGTAGTCCTCGGAGAGTTCCTGGATCAGCTCCTCGACCTTGGCGGTCGAGATCGGGTCGAGCGCCGAGCACGGCTCGTCGAACAGGATCACCTCGGGGCGCACCGCCACGGTGCGTGCGATGCACAGGCGCTGCTGCTGGCCACCGGAGAGCGACAGGCCGGAGGCGTTCAGCTTGTCCTTGACCTCGTTCCACAGCGCGCCGCCGCGCAGCGCCTTCTCGACCCGGTCGTCCATCTCGGACTTCGAGATCTTCTCATAGAGGCGGATGCCGAAGGCGATGTTCTCGTAGATCGTCATCGGGAACGGCGTCGGCTTCTGGAACACCATGCCGACCCGCGCGCGCAGCAAGTTGAGGTCGAGCTTGGGGTCGAGAATGTTGGTCTGGTCCAGCATCAGCTGGCCGACCGCGCGCTGACCCGGATACAGGTCGTACATCCGGTTGAAAATGCGCAGCAGGGTCGACTTGCCGCAGCCGGACGGGCCGATGAACGCCGTGACGCGGTTGGTGCCGAGCGCCAGGTTGATGTTCTTCAGCGCGTGGTGCTCGCCGTAATAGAAGTTGAGGTTGCGCACCGTGACTTTCGGCGGCGCTTCCGGCAGCGGAACCTGGGGAATGTGGCCTGCGGCAGTCGTGGAGACGGAAAGCTCGGTCATTTTGCGGCCCTTTCGGCACCAAGGATACGCGCGCCGATATTCAACGCGAGCACGGTGAATGTGATGAGCAGCGCGCCGCTCCACGCCAGCTCTTTCCAGTAGGCGTAGGGGCTCTGCACGAAGTTGTTGATGGTCACTGGCAGGTTGGCCATCGTCTTGGTCAGATCCAGGCTGAAGAACTGGTTCGACAGCGCGGTGAACAGCAGCGGCGCGGTCTCGCCGGCGACGCGGGCGGTCGCCAGCAGCACACCGGTGATCAGACCCGATCGCGCGGCACGATAAGCGATCCGCTTGATCACCAGCGAACGCGGCAGGCCGAGCGCGGAGGCGGCCTCGCGCAGCGGATTGGGCACCAAGAGCAGCATGTCCTCGGTGGTGCGCAGCACGACCGGGATCACGATCACCGCGAGCGCAAGGCTGCCTGCGATCGCCGAGAAGCCGCGCATCGGCACCACCACCGCACCATAGATGAACAGGCCGATGATGATCGAGGGCGCGCTGAGCAGGATGTCGTTGATGAAGCGGATCACCGAGGTCAGCTTGTCGTGCTTGCCGTATTCGGCGAGGTAGGTGCCGGCGAACAGGCCAAGCGGCGCGCCGATGCCGACGCCGATCACGGTCATGATGACCGAGCCGACGATGGCGTTGAGCAAGCCGCCTTCGGTCGAGCCGGGCGGCGGCGTGTTCTGGGTGAACAGCTGCACGCTGAGGCCGGCAAGGCCGTTATAAAGCAGCGTGATCAGGATCAGCGCCAGCCAGGTAACGCCGAACAGCGCCGCGCCGACACAGAGTGCGCGGATGACGATGTCGCTGCGGCGGCGGGATTTGTAGATCGGGTTCATGGCGTTACTTCCCCGCCTTCTTTTCAAGCCGCATCAGCATCAGCCGCGCGCCGGCGAGCACGAAGAAGGTCAGCACGAACAACAGCAGGCCGAGCAGGATCAGGCCGGACTGGTGCAGGCCGTCGCTCTCGGCGAATTCGCTGGCGATCGCCGCCGAGATCGTGGTGCCCGGCGCGAAGATCGACGACGAGATCCGGAACGAGTTGCCGATGATGAAGGTCACCGCCATGGTCTCGCCGAGGGCGCGGCCGAGCGCCAGCATGATGCCGCCGATCACGCCGACGCGGGTGTAGGGGATCACGACGCTGCGGACGACTTCCCAGGTGGTGCAGCCCATGCCGTAGGCGGCCTCTTTCAGCACCGGCGGCACGGTCTTGAACACGTCGACCGAGATCGCGGTGATGAAGGGCAGCACCATGATCGCAAGGATCAGCGCGGCGTTGAACAGGCTGAGATAGGACGGCGGGCCTGCGAACACCGCGCCCAGCACCGGGACGCCCTCGAAGATCCGGATCATGAAGGGCTGGAACGTGTTGGCCAGGAACGGGCCGAGCACGAAGAAGCCCCACATGCCGTAGATGATCGAGGGGATGCCGGCGAGCAGCTCGATCGCGATGCCGATCGGGCGGCGCAGCATTTGCGGGCAGAGCTCGGTGAGGAACACGGCGATGCCGATGCCGACCGGAATGGCAATCAGCATCGCGATGACCGAGGTGATCAGCGTGCCGTAGATCGGGCCGAGCGCGCCGAGCACCGGTGGATCGGCCGAGGGCGCCCAGCGCTGCGTCCAGAGGAAGGCGAAGCCGTATTCCTTCATCGCCGGCCAGGCGCCGACGATCAGCGACAGGATGATGCCGCCGAGGATCAACAGAACCGAAATCGCCGAGATACGGGTGATCCAATAGAAGGTGAGGTCACCGAGCTTGAAGGCGCTGAGGGCCTTGGCGCGATCGTAAGGTCCCGCGGCTTCCATCACATCGCTCTGAACAGCCATGTCTGCCACGCCAATCCCCTCTTTAGTATGCAAAAGCCACGCAAACCGCTACGCCCCGAAGCGATCTTCACTGACGCATTTGGCCGGGCGTCGTCGTTCCAGCCACGCCCCTTGAGGCGCGAACCCGGCCTCGATCGCGCGCTTGTTGCCGCGGTGATGGAGACCGGGTCTTGGTCGCTCAACCTGGGCCGCGATCGAGTCGGCACAGGCCCTGTCGCAGCGTCGGACTTAGCTCTTGATGTCCGACGACCAGGTCTTCTCGATCAGCTTGACGACCGAGTCCGGCATCGGGATGTAGTCGAGCTCTTCGGCCGCCTTGTCGCCCTTCTCGAAGGCGTACTTGAAGAACTTGAGCGCTTCCTGCGAGGCCGCCTTGTCGGTCGAGTCCTTGTGCATCAGGATGAAGGTCGCCGCGGTGATCGGCCAGGAGGCCTCGCCCGGCTGGTCGGTCAGGATCACGTAGTAGCCGGGAGCCTTGGCCCAGTCGGCATTCGAAGCGGCAGCCTGGAAGGCAGCCATGGTCGGCTGCACGGTCTTGCCGGCCTTGTTGACCAGCCCGGTGTAGGTCAGCTTGTTCTGCTTGGCGTAGGCATACTCGACATAGCCGATAGCGTTCTTGGTCTGGCTGATGTTGCCGGCAACGCCTTCGTTGCCCTTGGCGCCGACGCCGACCGGCCACTCGACCGCGGTGCCGGAACCGACCTTGGACTTCCAGTCGGCGTTCGACTTGGAGAGATAGTCGGTGAAGTTGAAGGTGGTGCCCGAACCGTCCGAACGGCGCACGACGGTGATGGCATCGCCCGGCAGGGTCAGCTTCGGATTGAGTTTGGCGATCGCCGCGTCATTCCACTTGGTGATCTTGCCGAGATAGATGTCGCCGAGCACTTCGCCCGACAGGATCAGGTCACCCGGCTTGATGCCTTCGAGGTTCACGACCGGGACGATCGCACCCATCACCATCGGCCACTGCACGAGGCCGTCCTTCTCGAGTTGCTCGTGCTTGAGCGGCGCGTCGGTGGCGCCGAAGGTCACGGTCTTGGCCTGGATCTGCTTGATGCCGGCGCCGGAGCCGATCGACTGGTAGTTCAGACCGTTGCCGGTCTCCTTCTTGTAGGCGTCAGCCCACTTCGAATAGATCGGGAACGGAAACGTCGCGCCCGCGCCGGTAATATCGGCAGCGAAGGCCGACGTCGAAGCGGCGATCACGCCGGCTGCGACGATTGCTTTGATGAAATTCATGGGTGCTCTCCATCCAGTGAGCGAAGCGCCGAATGCGCCCGATCGCGCTCACGCCGGTCCATCTAGGAGCGGTCGGTGCTGCTTTTACGAAGGTTGGATGACAGTTGGATGACAGTACTAAGCTTCTGAAAACGCTTAGCTCTGAGTTGGCAACGGGGTCTTCGGCCGGGGAAAACAGGCGGTAAAAGTGGCCCCGTTCTTCGGCACGCTCTCGATCAAAAGACGCCCGCGATGACGGTTAAGAATATGTTTCACCAACGATAATCCGAGGCCCGTTCCGCCCTGGTTGCGGCTGTCGCCGACGTCGACCCGGTAGAAGCGCTCGGTCAGCCGCGGCAGGTGCTCGGGGGCGATGCCGGGGCCGAAATCCCGTACCATGACACGGATTTCGGGGGCCCCTTCGCCCGATGCACCCGAAACGGCCTGATTCAGCGACACTATGACGCGCCCCCCGGAGGCGCCGTATTTGAGGGCATTCTCGATCAGGTTCTCGAACAGGCGGAGCAGTTCCTCGCGGTCGCCGGCGATCATGACCGGAGCCTGAGGCAGGTCGACCTCGATCTCGACCTGGCGCTCGCTGGCCAGTGCCTCGAGCCCGTCGGCGACCTGGCGGATGATCGGCACGATGTCGATCGAGGCCTCGGGCCGCACATGGGCCGACAACTCGACCCGCGACAGCGACAGCAAATCGTCGATCAGCCGCGCCATGCGGGTCGCCTGGGTGTGCATGATGCCGAGGAAGCGCTCGCGCGCCCGCGCGTCCTCGCGCGCCGGCCCCTGCAGCGTGTCGATGAAGCCGGACAAGGCGGCGAGCGGCGTGCGCAGCTCGTGGCTGGCATTGGCGACGAAGTCGGCTCGCATCTCCTCGACCCGGCGCAGCGGCGTCAGGTCGTGGAAGGTCATCAGCATGCACTTCTCGGTGCCGCCGAACTGGGTCGGCACCGGCACCGGCGTGATCACCAGTTCCATCCAGCGATCGACCGGAACGTGGTCGGTGTAGGTGGCGCGGCGTGGCTCGGTGGTCGCGATCGCCTCGCGCAGCGCGGTGATGATCTCCGGCGAGCGCAGGGCAAATTGCGCCAGTTCGTTCTTGCGCAGCGCAGGCGCGAGCTGCGCCGCTGCGGCGTTGAGATGGATGACGCGGCCGGCGCGATCGAGCAATACGGCCGGATCCGGCATGCCGGCGACGACCGCGCTGACGGCGGCGGCCTCGACCGGATTGACGCCGCGGACATCCTCGCGCGAGGTTCCGGCATCATGCAGCCGCCACGGCACCAGCGCCGCGGCCGCGATGCAGACGAACACGGCGCAGGCGCGCACCAGCGACAATTCGCCGAGCGCGACCACCACGCTCAAGGCCAGCGCTGCGGCAAGCAGGATCAGCGCGGAGTGGCGCAACCGGTCGGGCCAGGGCGAGAAGATGGAGGAATGCGAATCGTCAATTGCCATCGCGGCGGCTTTCATCCCGTCGGTTCATGTCTCGCCCAGGCGCGGTCATAGCGACCTTCCCTCGGGAGGCATCGGGCCGCTTCATCAGACCCCGGAGTCACCGCGCTTGCGAACCAGAACCGCCTCATGGTGCGGCTCGGCGCGGGGACCCGAATCAGCCTGCGGCAGCCGTTTGAGTCGGGCGCCGACAATAACCTCCCGAAACGTCAGCAAGATTACAGATATGACGAACGGCGCAATATAGTAGAGCAGCCGGAACAGCAGCATACCGCCGAGCAGGTCCTCGCGGTCCATCTGCCAGAGGCCGACCAGCATAGCGGCGTCGAACACCCCGAGGCCGCCGGGGGAGTGGCTGGCGAAGCCGAGCAGGGTCGCCGACACGAAGATGACGGCGACCACGACGAAGCCGAGATTTGGCTCGTCCGGCACCAGCACGTACATCGCCAGCGCGCAGAAGCCGAGGTCGAGGATGCCGATTGCGATCTGCAGCAGCGTCAGCGGGCCACCCGGCAGGGTCACCGTCCAGGGGCCGCGGCCGACCACCCGCGGCTGGGTCCAGACCCAGACCACATAGGCGACCAGCGCGGTGATGATCGCGAATGCCAGCGCCCGGTTGAGCCAGGGCGGCAGCTGGTCGATGTTGGCGGCGGCCTCGGGGTGGTAGGCGATGCCGAGCCCGAGCACCGCGGCATTGCCGAGCCAGAAGGTGAGCCCGGCGAGAAAGCAGATCTTGGCGACGTCGATCGCGTTCAACCCCCACGCCGAATAGATCCGGTAGCGCACCGCGCCGCCGGTGAAGACGCTGGCGCCGACATTGTGGCCGATCGAATAGGAGGTGAAGGCCGCGAGCGCGTTGATGCGATAGGGCACATGGGCGTGGCCGATCGCGCGCACCGCGAACAGATCGTAGAAGGTCAACGTGAAGTAGCCCGCCGCGACGAACAGTCCCGCCAGGGCAATCTGCCGCGGCTCGGTGCTCTTGATGGCCTCGAGCACCTCGTTGGTGTCGATGCCGCGCAGCATGTGATAAAGGACGTAGCAGGCGATGCCGATGACGGCGATGCTGATGACAACACCCAGCCGATGCAGGATTTGCTTCTGGCGCAGAAACGCCATCGCCCTGCGTATTGCTTCCAGCATCTAGACCTCGAATTGCGATCCCGCGACGACGGCTCCCGGGCGATCTCCGCCGGCGCTTCGCTGTGCCCTGGCCCGTGTAGCGCGTTTTAAACCGGAGTGGAATTCGTCAAAAGACAATAAAACGCGCATCTTCAAGATATTACGGATGATTCATGACAGCGGGTGCACAAATATGCGCGTTTCCCGCCGCCTTCGACAAGACTTGACATGCGCGTGCGGCAGTTAGCCCGCCGAACGGTCTGCAAGGCCATCCGGAAAACTACGGTGAAGTACCGGCACGGCCGAATAGAGAATGATCTTCCGGTACCCGCCGGGAGGCGCTCCGCCGATCATCAATCCCGCGCGGCCGTGACCGCGGCGACGATCTCGGCGGCATCGGGAAAATGTCCCTTCGTGCGCCTGGCGACAACCTCGTCGCCGAGCTTGACCTGGAAGATGCCGCCCTTGCCGGGGATCAGCGTCGCATCGACGCCGAGGCGCTCGCGCAACAGCGCCGCGGCCTCTTTGGCACGCTTCTCATAGCCGCACGGCCGGCAATAGGTGATCGAGACATCCCTCATGTCACGCGCTCCGTGCCCCTCATGCGGCGTGGCGCTGCGCGGAGGCAGCCTCGACGCCGGCGATCCAGCCGGCCACAGAACGGCCGATCGCCTCCGGATGATCCTCCTGCAGATAGTGCGCGCCCGCGCCGAGTTGAATGACCGCGCAATGCTTGAGCGTCTTGGCGAATTCGGCGGCAAAGGCTGGTGACACCAGTGCCCCGGGCGTCGCCGCGAACAGCAGCTTCGGATAGGTCGATGCCACGAGCGCCGCATGCGCCACCGTGAGCGCCTCAGTGACATCGGCCGGCTCGCCCGCGATCGGCAGCTCGCGCGGCAGCATCAGGGTCGGCTTGCGGCTCTCGCGCGTCGCAAACGGCGCGCGGTAGGCGGCCATCTCCTCCTCGCCGAGCGTGCGCAGGATCGAGCCGGGCAGCACGCGTTCGACGAACGCATTGTTGTCGAGGATCATCGCTTCGCCCTCGCCCGGCGTGCGGAATTTCCGGAACGTCTCCCGCGCGGCGTCGTGCTGGTGGAAGTCCGACCAATCGCGCATCGGGCGGATGAACTCAATGAAGGCGAGCCCGCGCACCAGTTGCGGACGGCGTACCGCGAGGTGGAAGGCGAGCGCCGTGCCCCAATCCTGGGCGACGAGATAGGCCGAGGCAATGCCCAGCTCGTCGATCAGCGCATCGAGATAGTCCGCCTGGTCGAAGAAGCGATAGCCGATGTCGGGTTTGCCGGACTGGCCGTAGCCGATCAGGTCGGGCGCGATGCAGTGCCCGACGGGGGCGACCAGCGGCATGATGTTGCGCCAGATGTAGGACGACGTCGGATTGCCGTGCAGGAACAGCACGTGCGGCGCGTCGCTACGGCCGGTCTCGCGATAGGCCATCGTAGACCCAAGCACGGCGCGATGATGCAGGCTGATATCGGGGGATCTGGTCATGGCAACTCCTTGAACACGGTTTGGAATGCGATCGTCTTGAAACGCGTCAGCGCCGCTTCGCTGCGTTCGACCTTCATGCGCAGCATCGCGCCCTGCCAGGATGCGAGCAGGAAATCGGCCAGCTGATCGGGATCGAAGTCGGAGGCGATCTCGCCGGTGGCCTGAGCCTCGGCGATGCAGGCCGCAAACGGCGCGCGCCATTCCCGGAAGATGTCGTCGAGCTGCTCGCGCAGCATCTCGCTCGAGCCCGATGCCTCGAGGCTGAAGTCGCCGATCAGGCAGCCGCGGGTGAAACCGTCACGCGCGAGCTTGCCGGTGATCAGATCGAGATAGCTTCTCAGCCTTTCGCGCGGCGTCAGCGTCAGGTCGCCCAGCGCCTCGGCGACGAGGCCGCGGACATAGAGGAAGTAGCGGTCCAGCACCTCTGACGCGAACAGCTCCTTCGAGCGGAAATGGTTGGTGAAGGAGCCCTGCGGCGCGCCGGCTGCGGCAGTGACGTCGCGCACGCTGGTGCCGTGATAGCCGGTCCGGAACATTTCCGTCAGGCCGGCGTCGAGGATGGCATCGCGGAGAGAGGGTTTTGGCATGGACAGGATTTAATACGTACGTACGTATTGATGTCAAGCGCTAAAACGAATGCAGTTCGCCCTGCGCTTGGCGACGCCGCTCAGGCCTGTCGGATCAGGGGATTGAGGTCAGCTCGCGGGCTTGCTGCGCGAAACCACCCAGTCGCGCAGCCAGGAGCCGATCGCGCAGCCGACGAGATAGAGCGCGAACATGACCAGGAAGAGATCGAGCCAGTAGCCGAACCGGCCGGGCACGATTCGCGCGAACGACGCCGCCACCAGCGCGGCGGCGAGCAGCGCCAGCCAGCGCATCCAGACCTTCGAGACCCCCCGCGCCCGATGCACCACCGCGATCCAGCCCATGCAAAAGCCGAGCAGCGCCGCGCCGAGCAGCCAACCCCAGAAGAATGTCGCGAGCACGGTCATCGCTACTTCACCACGAATTCGATGCGGCGGTTCTGCGCCTTGCCGTCTTCACTCTCGTTGCCGGCCAGCGGCTGCGTGCTGCCATAGCCGATCGGCGTGAAGCGGCTGGCAGGCAGCCCGGCGCGCACGAGGTAATCCACCACGGCCTGCGCGCGGCGTTCCGACAGTGCCTGGTTGGCGGCCTCCTCGCCGTCGCTGTCGGTATGGCCGGCGATCTCGATCGTCGCATTGGGGCAGCGCAACGCGGTCTCGATCAGGCGGTCGAGCAGGCCGGCGGAATCCGGCACGATGTCGGCCTTGCCGGACTCGAAGCGGATCTTGCCCTTCGAGAGAATTTCGGAAAACAGCTGCTGGCACACCGTGGGATCGACCGGGGCAGCCGCCGGCTTGACCGTGACCTCGGCCTTGTACTGCCAGCCCTGCGGAAAATCCTTGCCGAGCCCGTCGCGGATCTGGCCGGCGGCAGCATCGTAGAGCGCATCGCCCGACAGCTTCACCTCGCGGTCCGATACCACCAGCGTTCCGGTCGATAGCCGCGACAGCGCGCCGAGCGCGGGCACCACCGCGGCCGCGAAACCCGACGGCGCGCCGATGCTGGCCTTGAGATTGTCGACCACCTTCTCGCTGAAGAACTTGCGGCCGGCGGCGGCGACCAGCGCGGCATGCACGTTGTTGTCGGGCACGTAGCCGGTCAGCGTCAGCGTCACCGAAACCGGGTCCTTGTAGGCCTGGAACACGTAAGGCGGCGCCTTGATGTCGTTGGCGGCGATCGAATAGCCTTCCGGCAGGTTCTTCAGCGCCGCGGCGACCGCTTCGCGTCCGCCGAGCTCGCGCGCCATGCCGGCGAGATTGACCTTGTTGTCGGTCAGCGTGATCTTGCCTTCCTTCAGCTTGCCGATCTGGTCGAGCAACAGCAGCGCCGCCGCGTCGAACCGCAGCGGCGCGCCGCGGGCGAGCACCATCTGATCCACCACCTCAACGCCGCCGAGACCGGCCTTCGCGGCTTCGGTCAACTTGCCCTTGCTCGACGGCAGCGGCGCATTGCCGCCGAGCGTGACCCGCACGACGTCGCGTTCGGCGGACCAGACAAAGGGCTTGGCTTCGGGAACAAGGCGGGTCTCGTCGTTGACCAGCCGCACGCCGGGCACGGCTTCGACCGACGCCACCGCGCTGAGGCGGCCGTCTTCGGAGAAGGCGTTGGCCGCGAACGTAACGTCGCGGCCGTCGACGCTGATGCGGCGCTTGTCGAGGACTGTGTCCTTCAGTGCGGCATTGGAGCGCGCGGCAAGGTCCGCTTCGACCGTTGTGGTGCTCGTCCAGGCCGCGATACCCCAAAGCACGACCAGTGGAATCACCCCCGGCCACCACTTGCTACTCCACTTGAAAAGTCCGTGCATTCAGCGTCCTGCGGGGTCGGGAACCAGAGAGAAAACAAACCCTTGGCTGACTGTCAAACCCCAAATGACGCGCCATGGCGGGGGCGCCATGTCGGACCGGGATAACAGTTTCTTCAGTGGTCTTTCGCTAAGTTTGCCGCGGAATGCAAATCGGCCGGCCCGCGCCCTCATGAAACAACTCCGCAACACCGTGATCCGTGCCGGGATGGAGGCGTTGTATTTCTCGGGTGCGCATATCCTGCTGCGGCCGATCTTCGCCGGCGTCGGCGCCATCTTCATGCTGCACCACGTCCGTCCGCGGCGCGGCGACGCGTTCCAGCCGAACCATCATCTCGAGGTCACGCCGGACTTCCTGCGCGCGATGCTGACACATCTGCGCGCGCTCGACGTCGACGTGATCAGCATCGACGAGGCGCATCGCCGTCTCGCCGAACGGAATTTCGCACGGCGCTTCGCCTGCTTTACCTTCGATGACGGCTATCGCGACAACCGCGATTTCGCGCTGCCCGTGATGCGCGAGTTCGGCGCCCCGTTCACGGTCTATGTCGCGAGCGATTTCGCCGAGGGCTGCGGCAGATTGTGGTGGATCGCACTGGAGCGGGTGATCGCGGCGGCGTCCGCGATCGAGGTGCCGATCGACGGCACCATGACGCGGATCGACACCGCGACAGCGCAGGCCAAGCGGACTGCCTTCGGCCGCATCCACGACTGGCTGCGTTCACTGCCCGGCGAGCAGGCGATGCAGGCCGAGATATCCGCGCTGTGCGCCCGTCACGGGGTCGACGAGACCGGCATCGTGCGCGAGCTCTGCATGTCCTGGGACGAGTTGCGCGGCTTCGCCGAGGATCCGCTGGTGACGATCGGCGCGCACACCATCACCCATTGCAATCTCGCCAAGCAGAGCGAGACCATCGCATCGTTCGAGCTCGCGACCAGCCGGGCGCGGATCGAGGATGCGCTGCAGCGGCCGGCATTGCATCTCGCCTATCCCTATGGCGACCGGATCGCCGCCGGGCAGCGTGAATTCGCCCTCGCCCGGTCGATCGGCTTTCGGACCGCGGTGACGACGCGGCCGGGCATGCTGTTTCCCGAAAGCGCCGACCATCTGACCGCCTTGCAGCGGGTCTCGCTGAACGGCAATTACCAGGACGCGCGCCTGCTGCCGGTGCTGACATCAGGCGCCGCTACAGCGGTGTGGAACGGCTTTCGCCGCATCGACGCGGCGTAAGCTACTCTTCGTAGCCCGGATGCAGCGAAGCGTAATCCGGGGCCGTCGCATCCGCGGATAGCATTTTCCCGGATTTCGCTTCACTGCATCCGGGCTACCGATCCCTTCCCTCTCCTTGACTCGCTCCCCGGGCGCGCCCAGAACCACTGGCAACGCAAAGGAGGAGCGCATGTTCAAGGATCTGTTCTCGCTGAAAGGCCGCGTCGCATTGGTGACCGGGGGATCGCGCGGCATCGGCAAGATGATCGCGGCCGGCTTCCTCGCGCAGGGTGCCGCCAGGGTCTACATCACCGCGCGCAAGGCAGGTCCCTGCGAGGCGACCGCCCAGGAGCTGTCCGCCGCCTATGACGGCGAATGCATCGCGCTGCCGATCGACATCTCGACCGTCGAGGGCTGCGAGAAGCTCGCGGGCGAGATCATCAAGCGCGAGCCGAAGCTCGACATCCTCGTCAACAATGCCGGCGCGGCCTGGGGCGCGGATTTCGACGAATTTCCGGAGAGCGGCTGGGACAAGGTGATGAACCTCAACGTCAAGTCGATCTTCTTCCTGACCAAGGCGCTGGCCAAGCCGCTGCGTGCGGCGGCGACGCACGACAGGCCGGGCAAGGTGATCAACATTGCCTCGATCGACGGCATCTTCGTCAACCCGATGGAGACCTATTCCTATGCCGCCAGCAAGGCTGCGGTGATCCATCTGACGCGCCGCATGGCGACACGCCTGATCAAGGACAACATCAACGTCACCGCGATCGCACCGGGCGCCTTCAAGTCGGACATGAACCGCGCCGCGCGCGACCACGCCGACGAAGTCGCCAAGCGCGTGCCGGCGAAGCGCGTCGGTACCGACGAGGACATGGCGGGCACCGCGATCTACCTCGCCTCGCGCGCCGGCGACTATGTCGTGGGCAACACCATCGCGGTCGATGGCGGCGTGGTCTACGCGACCGCGGGGCTGGAGATCGCGGGCTAAGCAGCCGCGCGACCGACCTACGGCAACGGCTCCGCCGAAGGGCGGGGCCGTTTTCGTCGCTGGCTCACCTGCTTCCATAGGGCTGTGGGCGCTTGTCATTCAAATGCATTACATTGGATGCGAGTGAAGGAGATCGCTATGGCTTCGAATGCCCTGGTCCAAACCCGCATCGATGCGGACGTAAAGGAAAAGGCCACCGAGGTTCTGGAGAACATGGGTCTCACGGTATCCGGCGCCGTGCGGATTCTGCTGACACGCACGGCCAATGAAGGAATGCTTGGAACTCGTGAGCAACAGCCAGGCTTACGACAGCTGGTTTCGCGAGAAGGTGCACCAGGCGTTGGCGGATGCCCGGCCCGGTCTCGATGATTCCGAGGTCGAAGCGCATTTCGCGCAACGCCGCGCCGCCGCGCTTCGAAAAGCGACAAGGCGTAAGCGGTGAAACTCGTCTGGTCGCGCTTCGCGTTATCCGATCGCGACGACATTTTCAGCTACATCGAGGCCGAGAATCCTCGCGCGGCGGTCCATGTTGACGAACAGATTGCCGATGCTGCGCGGCGCCTGCTCGACTTTCCTATGGCCGGCCCGGGCGTGTTGCCGGCACGCGCGAGTTGGTCATCCCGCGCACACCTTATGTCACGGCGTACCTTGTTGACGGTGAGACTGTTCGCATCTTGCGCGTGCTTCACGGTGCGCAGATGTGGCCCGACGAACTTACAAATGACGATTGAGGCCGCGCCTCCGTACCGGCATCTGACCAAAAAGAAAGGGACGAGCCCCGGGACCTTTTCGGCTCGCCCCTTCCTGTTCTCTCCCTGCGGAAAGAAACTGTTAGGTCACGATGCGATTTTCGCATCATGACCTATCCGTTGTTTGAGCATGATCTCTTCGGAAAACCGCTTCACACTTTTCCGGATCATGCTCGCGCCGATCAGCTCTCGATCCTCACATACTCGAAGTCGCCCGGCTTGTTGTCGATGCCGACCTTGGGCGGCGAGATCCAGGAGGCGAACTGGCCGGGTTCGGTCACCGGTTTCATCAGCGAGGCGATGAAGTCGCCGTCCGCGGTCGACGGCAGCCAGTCGTTCTTGCGCTTGGCCCAGGTGGCGTCGTCGATCAAGAGGCCATCGGGCGTCGCATGGACGTCCTTGAACTCGCCGATCTGGCGGTGGAAGGCGGTGTTCGGCACCGCGAGCTTGTAGTCGATGCCCGATGTCGAGATCACCTTGTTCCAGCGCAGCATGCCCTTGACGCAATCCTGCGTGTAGTCGTCGCGCAGCCGCATGTTGAGCGCGGTCAGCGCCGGCTCGTCGACCATCTTGATCTGGCCGTCCACCATCTTCATGACCGGATAGGTCGAGCTCTTGAGCTGGTGGTCGTCGTCGATCGTGGTCTCCTTGTAGCGGCCTTTGATGCCGGCGTTGAAGGCATTGGCCGCGTTGGTCGACACTTCCGAGCCGAACAGGTCGAGCGACAGCGAATAGTGCAGGTTCAGCTTCTTCTGGATGGTCGGCAGGTCGATCACGCCAAGCGCGCGGATCTTGGCGATGTCGTTCGGATCGGTGATGCCGGCTTCCTTCATCGCATCGCAGGTGCGCTGCACAACGCGGGTGATGCCGGTCTCGCCGACGAACATGTGGTGGGCTTCTTCTGTCAGCATGAAGCGGCAGGTGCGCGACAGCGGATCGAAGCCCGACTGCGCCAGCGAGTGCAGCTGCATCTTGCCGTCGCGGTCGGTGAAGTAGGTGAACATGAAGAACGACAGCCAGTCCGGCGTCGCCTCGTTGAAGGCCCCTAACATGCGCGGGCTATCCGCGTCGCCCGAGCGGCGGCGCAACAAATCATCCGCCTCCTCGCGGCCGTCGCGGCCGAAATACTTCTGCAAGAGGTAGACCATCGCCCAGAGATGGCGGCCTTCCTCGACATTGACCTGGAACAGGTTGCGCATGTCGTAGAGCGAGGGCGCGGTCTTGCCGAGATGGCGCTGCTGCTCGACCGAGGCCGGCTCGGTGTCGCCCTGGATCACGATCAGGCGGCGCAGCATGGCGCGGTGCTCACCGGGGACTTCCTGCCAGGCCGGCTTGCCATAGTCCTCGCCGAACGGAATGACGCGGTTCTCTTCCTGCGGCGCGAGCAGGATGCCCCAGCGATATTCGGGCATCCGCACGTAGTCGAACTTGGCCCAGCCGCGCGGATCGACCGAATAGGCGGTGCGCAGATAGACCAGCGATTCCTGGAAGCCGTCCGGCCCCATGTCGCTCCACCAGTCCATGTAGCCGGGGTGCCAGCCTTCCAGCGCCTTGAGCACCTGGCGGTCCTCGGCGAGATTCACATTGTTCGGAATCTTGGTCGAGTAATCGACGTTCATGATGTTCATGGCCGTGCTCCCTTAAACTCGCGTCATGTCGAATTGCGCCTTCTGGCCGGTGCCGTAGCGGCGCAGTGCGCCGTCCTCACCGACCGCGTTCGGCCGCTGGAATATCCAGTTCTGCCACGCCGTGAGGCGGGAGAAGATCTTCGATTCCATGGTCTCCGGGCCGACGAAGCGCAGATTGGCTTCCATGCCGGTGAGACCGTCGGGCGAGAACGAGGTGCGCTCCTCGAAGAACACGCGGACCTCGTCGTCCCAGTCGATGTCGTCGAGCGCGAAGGTGACGAGACCGAGCTCCTCGGCCTCCTCCGCGTCGAGCGCCTTGCCGATCGAGCCTTGCGCGCGCTCCAGATCCGACGGATCGGCCTGGAAGCGCGATTGCAGCCGGGTCAGGCCGTGGCTCATCGGATAGGGCCCGAAATTCATCGCCGTCAGCTCGATCGCCGGCGGCGGACGGTTGTCGCCCTGCTTCTGGCCGATCAGCATGTACGAGCGGTCGGCGGCGAACACGAGCTCGGCCAGCGTGCCGACGAAGCAGGAGCCGGGCTCGACCAGCGTCACCAGCGTGCGCGAGGTGACGTCGATGCGCTTGAGCACGCGCTTCCAGTAATGCCTGACCTCGTTGACCAGCCAGTGCGCCTTGTTGGCCTCCAGGAACGCATCATAGGACACGACATTGGCGCGGTCGCCATGGCTCTTGAACACCAGCATCGCGATCTCGAGCTCGTTGATGCGCAGATGCAGGATCGCGTCATCGAGCTCGCGGGCGACCTGCAGCGGCCAGAACGCAGCGCCCTGCGCGATCATGCCGTCGATGTCGGCGGGCGCCGTGGTTTCCGGCGCCTTGATCGAGATGGTGGCGATGCGCGCCGCGCGATCGATGTCGACGCTGACGAAGCCATAGCGGATGGCGCTGTCGTCGATGGTGCGCGTCAGCGGCGCCAATGCGATGCCCTTGCCGGCGCCGTTGCGCTTCGACTTCGCGGCGAATTCCTTGACGCGCTCGGCCAGCTTGCCCTCGAGCTTGGAGTTCGGCGCGATCTCGTCGACCAGGCGCCAGGAAACGGCGCGCTTGCCCTTGATGCCTTCCTCGATGGTGCAGAAGAAATCGGCATGGTCGCGGCGCACCTTGCGCTTGTCGACGACGCGCGTGAGCCCGCCGGTGCCCGGCAGCACCGCGAGCAGCGGCACTTCCGGCAGCGCGACGGCGGCAGCGCCGTCGTCGGCCATCATGATGTGGTCGGTCGCGAGCGCCAGTTCATAGCCGCCGCCGGCCGCGGTACCGTTGACGACGGTGATGAAGCTCTGCCCGGAATTCTCGCTGGAGTCTTCCAGGCCGTTGCGGGTCTCGTTGGTGAATTTGCAGAAGTTGACCTTGTGGGCATGGGTCGAGCCCGCCAGCATGCGGATGTTGGCGCCGGCGCAGAACACCCGGTTCTTGCCCGAGCGCATCAGCACCACCTTGACCTCGGGATGCTCGAAGCGCAGCCGCTGCACGGCGTCGGCAAGCTCGATGTCGACGCCGAGGTCATAGGAATTGAGCTTGAGCTGGTAGCCTTCGAACAGGCCGGCGTTCTCGTCGACGTCCATGGTCAGCGTCGCGACGTCGCCCGCAGCGTCGAGCTTCCAGTGCCGGTAGCGCGACGGGTCGGTCTGGAAGTCGATGTACTTCGCCCCGCCTGCAAGGACGCGCTCGTCACCAGCCATGGGCCACCCTTATCTGTTGTCTTGCTGTTGTTCGTTTGAAGGTTCGTCGTCGAGGTCTTCATGCACAATAATGCATGTTTTTGATCTGGTCTAGTTCAAAACGCAAAAACATGCATTTTGTTTCATGTTCGCGAAATTCACACGCTCGGCCAATGACCTGGCATCGGCACCAAAGGTCAGGCCGCCAGTGCCGGGTCGTCGCGCAGCGCCGCTTTGGCGAATTCGGCGACCGCCTCGAGCGTCACCGCGGGCGCCTCGCGATGCGGCGAATGGCCGGCACCGGCGATGGCCGTGACATCGACCGGGCAGTAGCACTCCTCCTGGGCGATCTCGACCTGGCGCATGGTGCCGTACTGGTCGGCCGCGCCCTGCACGATCAGCACCGGCACGCGGATATAGGCGAGATAGTCGGAGATATCCCAGTCGCGGAATGCCGGATCGAGCCAGGCGCCGTTCCAGCCATAAAAGGCGTTGTCGACATCCTTGTGCCAGCGCGCCAGCTTCTCCTTCAGATTGGTGGTCTCGTATGCGGTCTTGATCTCGGCGATCGACTTCACCGAAATGTCCTCCACGATGAAGTGCGGCGCCAGCAGCGCCAAGCCGTGCAGGCGATGATCCTGTTGCGCGCCGGCATAGATCGCGGCAATCGACGCGCCGTCGGAATGACCGAGCAGCAAGCCGCGGCGAAAGCCGATCCGATCGAGCAGCTTCGGCAGCACGTCGAGCGCCTCGCGGTGCATGTAGTCGACCGGACGCGGCAGCTTCGCCGGCGACGAGGCGCCATAACCCGCGCGCGAATAGGCGAACACGCCGGCGCCGGTCGCCGCCTGCAGCTTCTCGGGGAAGTCGCCCCACAGCCCGACGCAGCCGAGGCCTTCATGCAGCATCACGATGGTCGGCGCCGCGTCCGGCGAGGGACCGATCATGCGGTATTCGAGCTCGGCGCCGTCGATGCTGAGGAAGCCGGAGGGTTTCAAGTTTGTCATGGTAGGCCTTCCTCATCGTCGTCCCGGCGAAAGCCGGGACCCATAACCACAGGCGTTAGTTGTTGCGCAAAGCTGTTGAACAGCGTCTCTCGAAACGAAGGCCGCGGCGTATGGGTCCCGGCTCCCGTGCGCAATTGCGCACTAGGCCGGGACGACGCGGGGAGCTAGTGCTCGTGTTCCCGCAATTTGAACCGCTGGATCTTTCCGGTCGCCGTCTTCGGCAGATTGTCGACCACATCGATCCAGCGCGGATATTTCCACGGGCCGATCTTCTGCTTGACGTGCTCCTTCAGCGCCTCGTGCAGGCCGGCGGCTGAACTGTCGGGCCGCAGCACCACATAGGCCTTCGGCTTGAGCAGCCCTTCCGGGTCGGCCTCCGGCACGACCGCCGCCTCCAGCACCGCGGGATGGGTGATCAGCGCGCTCTCGACCTCGAACGGTGACACCCAGATGCCGGAGACCTTGAACATGTCGTCGGCGCGGCCGCAGAAAGTGTAACGGCCGTCGGCATCGCGCGTGTATTTGTCGCCGGTGCGGGTCCAGGCGCCCTCGAAGGTGGCGCGGCTCTTGGCCCGTTGATTCCAGTAGCTCTCGCCGGCCGAGGGCGCATCGACCAAGAGTTCGCCGACCTCGCCGTCCGCGACGTCGGCGCCGGCCTCATTGACCAGCCTCACCTTGTAGCCGGGCACCGGACGGCCGGACGAGCCGTATTTGATGTCGCCGGGCGCATTCGACAGGAAGATGTGCAGCAGCTCGGTCGAGCCGACGCCATCGAGGATGTCGACGCCGAACCGCGTCTTCCAGGCATTGCCGACAGATTCCGGCAGCGCCTCGCCGGCCGAGGTGCAAACGCGCAAACGGTTGCCGCCGGACTGCGCCTTGGTCGCCTCGTCGTTCAGCATCGCCGCGAACAGGGTCGGCACGCCGAAGAAGATGCTGGGATGATATTTGTTCATCAGCGCGAACATCACCGCCGGCGTCGGCCGCTCGGAGTTCAACACCGTGGTGGCGCCGACCGACATCGGGAAGGTCAGCGCATTGCCGAGCCCGTAGGCGAAGAACAGCTTTGCCGCCGAGAGGCCGACATCATCCTCGCGGATCCCGAGCACCTGCTTGGCATAGGTCTCCGCGGTCGCCGCGAGATTGGAATGCAGATGGCGCACGCCCTTCGGCATGCCGGTCGAGCCCGACGAATAGAGCCAGAATGCCGGCTCGTCGGCATGGGTCGGCGCGGTGGCGAACACGTCGCTCTCGCGCGCGATCTCATCGGACAGCTTCTTGTGGCCATGCGCATCCTTGCCGGAGACCACGACATGCTCGAGGTCGGGCATCCGCGCGATGATGTCCTTCACGACCGGCAGCAGCGCTTCCGACACGAACAGCACGCGGGCGCGGCAATCACCGAGGATGTAGGCGTATTGCTCCGCGGTCAGCAGCGTGTTGAGCGGCACCGGCACCACGCCGGCGCGGATCGCGCCGAGGAACACGATCGGGAAATCGACCGTGTCCAGCATGATCATGGCGACCCGCTCTTCGCGGCGGACGCCGAGCTGGCGCAGCATGTTGCCGACGCGGCGGGTCTGCTGCTGCAACTGGCCATAGGTGATTTGCGACACCGTATCGTCGAACACGACCTTGTCGCCGCGGCCTTCATCGACGTTGCGGTCGAGCAGCCAGGAGACCGCGTTGTAAGTCATGCTCCGCTCCTCGGACCCGGACGTGCCACGCTTCCCTCTCCTGTGAATTTAAGAATTATAATTCATACAAAGCCACCACGTTGGCTTGCTGTCAATCCTTATCGGCACTATGTTTCCTAGAACCTCGGTCTGATTCAGTCAGGACCGCGCGTCGCACAGGGATCATGACCGCAGCCAACGACCCGGAAACCGACTTCCTTGAACAGCTCGGCCAGCGCGTGCGCACGATGCGCGCCCTGCGCGGCATGTCGCGCAAGGTGCTCGCCAAGGTTTCCGGCATTTCCGAACGCTACATCGCCCAGCTCGAAAGCGGCAAAGGCAATGTCTCGATCGTGCTGCTGCGCCGTGTCGCAGGCGCGATGGGTGCGCATCTCGAGGACCTGATCCCCTCCAGCGAGCCCGTGCCGGACTGGGCCGTGATCCGCGACCTGCTGCGCAAGGCGTCGCCGAACCAGATCGCGCAGGCCAAGGACATGCTCGCCGGCAGCAGCCCGTTGGCGCCGCGGCGCGCCTCGTTCTCCGGCATTGCGCTGATCGGCCTGCGCGGCGCCGGCAAGACCACGCTCGGCCGGATGCTGGCGAAGAAGATCGGCTGGAGCTTTGTCGAGCTCAACAAGGAGATCGAGGCGCAGAACGGCCTCTCGGTCGCCGAGATCATCGCGCTGTACGGCCAGGAAGGCTTCCGCCGCATGGAGCAGGCCGCGCTGACGCAGCTGTTGGCGCGGAAGGAATTGATGGTGCTGGCGACCGGCGGCGGCATCGTCTCCGAGGCGCTGACCTTCGATTTGATCTTGTCGTCGTTCTACACGATCTGGCTGAAGGCCGAGCCGGAGGAGCACATGGCGCGCGTGCGCCGCCAAGGCGATCTGCGCCCGATGGCCGACGACCGCTCGGCGATGGCGGAATTGCGCAACATCCTGGTCAGCCGCGAGCCGCTCTACGCCCGCGCATCGGCGGTGGTCGACACCGCCGGCCTCTCGGTCGACGCCGCCGCCGCGCGGCTGATCGATTCCGTGCGGCCGGTACTGCAGAACGAGGCGCGCTCGTTCGGTCTGCGCAGCGTGGCGCTGTAATCTCACAGCACAAAAAGAAACACTACCCCCGTCATTGCGAGCGAAGCGAAGCAATCCATCTCTCCGCGCGCGTGGATGCATGGATTGCTTCGTCGCTATCGCTCCTCGCAATGACGAAAATCGTCAGCGAAGTTGAACTACCTTAGAGCAGCCGGCTCTTCACATCATCAGCACCATCCCGCAGCAGCGGCAGGAAGCGGTCGATCAATTCCTGCATCGGTACGCGATCGACATGCGCGCCCATGTTGATCGCGGCGACGATGGTGCCGTCGTAGCGGCGCACCGGCACCGAGATGGAGCGGAAATGCGGCTCGGCCTCGCGGTCGACCAGTGAATAACCCTGCGCGCGATCGGCGATGATGGTGGCGAGCAGCCTCTTCGGATCGGTCGTGGTCTGCGGCGTCACCGGATCGCGGCGCATCGCCTTCAGCCGCGTCGCGAGTTCGGCATCAGTGAGGCGGCCGAGCATGGTGCGGCCGACCGAGGTGCAGAATGCCGGCAGCCGGTAGCCGATGTCGAGACCGGCGGAGAACACCCGGGTCGGGCTCGAACGCGCCACGAACACGACATCGTCGCCGTCGAGCAAGGCGAGCGAGGCGATCTCCTGTGCCGCGCTCGCGATGCGATCGAGCACCGGCTGCAGCACCGTCACCACCTGGTTGGATTGCAGGAACGAGCCCGCGAGCGTCAGCACATGCGGCGTCAGCGTGAACAGCTTGCCGTCGGTCGCGACGAAACCGCCATGCGCGAGCGTGAACAGGATGCGGCGCGCGGTGGCGCGCGGCAGATCGGCGGCGCGCGCCAGATCGCTCAGCGTCGCAGGACCCGACACGGTGCCGAACACCTGCAGCAGGCGCAGGCCGCGATCGAGCGCCTCGACGAAGTCGGTGGCGCGCTCGTCCTGGTCGGTCCGCTTCAGCTTGGGCATGGCGTTTTAGGTTGGGTCGCGGCTTTGAACGGTTCAAAAATTGCACTTGCTGTCCAAACAAGACATGGCATAATTCGCACATTCGTTCAATAGGCGAACAAATCCAATCCGGGAGACGCCGCCATGATGAGCCAGGAAGCGAACGATCTGATCACCCGCACCGGCCGCAAGGACCCGTGTGGCAGGCTGATGCGGAGTTACTGGCAGCCGGCGGCGCTGGTCGACGAGCTGGAAGGACCGCGCCCGGTTCGGCCGGTGCGGCTGCTTGGCGAAAACCTGGTGTTGTTCCGCGGCGAGGAGGGAAGCTACGGGCTGATCGATCGCCACTGCGCGCATCGCGGCGCCGATCTCGCCTTCGGCCGGCTCGAGAATGGCGGGCTGCGCTGCGCCTTCCACGGCTGGCTGTTCGACACATCAGGCCAATGCATCGAGACGCCGGCGGAGCCAGCCGGCTCGCAGCTCTGCAAGGGCATCAGGCAGCGCTCCTATTCGGTAGTCGAGAAGAGCGGCATCCTGTGGGCCTGGCTCGGCGAAGGCGCCCCGCCCGCCTTTCCGGAGCTCGACTGCTTCGTTGCGCCCGGAAGCCATACGTTTGCGTTCAAGGGCCACATGAACTGCAACTGGCTGCAGGCGCTCGAGGTCGGCATCGATCCGGCGCACGCCTCCTTTCTGCACCGCTTCTTCGAGGACGAGGACACCTCGGCGGCTTACGGCAAGCAGTTCCGCGGCGCCTCGGCCGGCAGCGACATGCCGATGACCAAGATCCTGCGCGAATATGACCGGCCGATCATCAATGTCGAGCACACCGAATATGGCCTGCGCCTGATTGCGCTGCGCGAGCTCGACGCGGAGCGCACCCATGTGCGCGTCACCAACCAGCTGTTCCCGCACGGCTTCGTCATCCCGATGTCGACCGAGATGACGATCACGCAGTGGCACGTGCCGGTCGACGACGAGAACTGCTACTGGTACGCGATCTTCACCAGCTATGCGGCGCCGGTCGACAAGCAGAAGATGCGCGACCAGCGGCTCGAGCTCTATACGCTGCCGGACTACAAGTCGCGCAAGAACAAGAGCAACGATTACGGCTTCGATCCGCACGAGCAGGCGACCGAGACCTATACCGGCATGGGCACCGACATCAATGTCCACGACCAGTGGGCAGTGGAGTCGATGGGGGCGATCCAGGACCGCACCAACGAGCATCTCGGCCAGAGCGACAAGGCGATCGTGCAGTACCGCCGCCTGCTGCGGCAGGAGATCGAGAAGGTCTCCGGCGGCGAGAAGCCGATGCTGTTCCTCGACGACGCCTCCGCGCGCAGTATCCAGGGCCCGGCCACGATGGACGGCATCGGCCCGACCCAGGGCTGGGAGCTCTACTGGATGGCAGTCGACGTCAAGCGCCGCCGCGGCGCACCATGGGCAGCTCCCGTGCCGCGCGAGATCGCCGGCAAGGTGCATCATCTGACGGCGGCGGAGTGAAGATGGTATCAATGGCTCCGCATTGTATCCTTCACCTCGCCCCGCTTGCGGGGAGAGGTCGGATCGCGTTAGCGATCCGGGTGAGGGGGTACAGGTCTATCGGCATATCGAGTCGGCGGAGAGAGCCCCTCACCCCGACCCTCTCCCCGCGAAGAGCGGGGCGAGGGAGAAGTGAAGGAGTGACGCGGTGAGCTTCGTCGAGCGTCACGGCCTGTGGTCGGATGAGCAGAAGGAGGCCGCACAACGCCTCCGCCGCGTCGTCGAGGAGAAGAACCTCGAAGTCATCCGCCTGTCGTTCCCCGACCAGCACGGCATCCTGCGCGGCAAGACGCTGATCGCCGGCGAAGCGGTGCGCTCGCTGGAAAGCGGCTGCTCCATCACCACGACGATGCTCGCCAAGGACACCTCGCACAAGACGGTGTTTCCGGTGTTCACATCAGGCGGCGGCTTCGGCATGAAGGAGATGGAAGGCGCGGCCGACGTGCTGATGGTCGCCGACCCCACCACCTTCCGCGTGCTGCCTTGGGCGCAAAACACCGGCTGGCTACTCTGCGACCTCTATTTCAGCGACGGCCGGCCGGTGCCGTTCGCGACCCGCAACCTCTATCGCAAGGTGCTCGATCAGCTCGGAAGCCGCGGCTACGATTTCGTCGCCGGCCTCGAGGTCGAATTCCATCTGTTCAAGCTCGACGACGCCCACATGGCGCCGGAGGATGCCGGCCAGCCCGGACGGCCGCCGTCGGTCAGCCTGCTGTCGCACGGCTATCAGTACCTCACCGAGCAGCGCTACGATCTGATGGAGCCGGCGCTCGAGATCATCCGCCGCGACATCATCGCGCTCGACCTGCCGTTGCGCTCGGTCGAGGTCGAATTCGGTCCGAGCCAGTGCGAATTCACTTTCGCACCGACTGTCGGTCTTGCGCCGGCCGACACCATGGTACTGTTTCGTTCGGCAGTGAAGCAGATCGCGCGCCGCCACGGCTATCACGCGACCTTCATGTGCCGGCCGAAACTGCCGAACGTGTTCGCGAGCGGCTGGCACCTGCACCAGTCGCTGGTGTCGCGCGCCAATGGCGAGAACGTCTTCATGGCCAAGGAGACCGGCGAGCCGCTCAGTGCGCTCGGCCGCGGCTGGCTCGCCGGCCTGATCGAGCACGCCCGGGCCTCGACCGTGTTCACGACGCCGACCATCAACGGCTACAAGCGCTACCGCTCCTATTCGCTGGCGCCGGACCGCGCGATCTGGGGCCGCGACAACCGCGGCGTGATGATCCGCGTGCTCGGCGGCGCCGGCGATCCGGCAACCCGGCTGGAGAACCGGATCGGCGAACCAGCCGCCAATCCCTATCTCTACATGGCAAGCCAGATCCTCTCCGGCCTCGACGGCGTCGACCGCAAGCTCGACCCCGGCCCGTCGGCCGGCACGCCCTACGAGGCCAAGGCCGCGCTGCTGCCGAAGTCGCTGCGCGAGGCCGTGTTCGCGCTCAACGACGATCCGTTCTTCCGTCAGGCGCTGGGGCCGGAGTTCGTGGACTATTACGTCTTCATCAAGAACGCGGAGATCGAACGCTTCCAGGCCGAGGTGTCGGACTGGGAGCACCGCGAATATTTCGAGATGTTTTGACGGAAGCGTCGGCGCAGGCGCTCCGCCGCTCTAGAGCATGATCCGGAAAAGTGTGAAGCGATTTTCCGCAAAGATCATGCTCAAACAAAGAGCTAAAGCGCGATGACGATTCAACCCAATCTCATCGCGCTTTAGACGCTTGCAAGGTGAGCCGCGACGGCCGCTTCGTTCCATTCCAGACCGACACCAGGCGTGTCGGGAATATGCAAAAGACCATCCTTGATTTCATACGGCCGTTCGAGAATCGGATCGGCCCAGTCCTGCCATTCCAACCAGTGAGCGGTCTCGGTTGCGCGCATGACGTGAGCGGCGACTTCCGGATAAAGATGCGTTGAGATGGGGATACCCGCGGCGCCGGCGATCGCAGCCGCCCGCATCCAGCCCGTCACTCCGCCGATACGCATGAAATCCGGCATCACCAGGTCGCAGGCCTTTCTCGCGATCGCCTTATGCATCTCCCTCGGACCATAGAAGTTCTCGCCGATCTGGATCGGTGTCTTCAGCTCCGCCGCCAGTCGGGCGTGCCCGTCAAGATTGTCATAGACGACGGGCTCCTCGATCCAGTCGAGGCCATAGTCATCGATCGTATGGCACCGCTCGATGGCTTCGGCGAGATTTAGCCCCTGGTTGTAGTCCACCATCAAATGCATGCGATCCCCGACTGCTTTTCGAACGGCGTCGAGGGTCGCCAGATCCTCGCGCGGATCGCTTCTGCCGAGGCGCAATTTCAGGGCTGAGAACCCTCCTTCGTCGCGCAATTCCAAAGCCTCGGCCGCGACGGCGGCCGGCTCCTTCAGCCAAAGGCCGTTGCTATTGTAGGATCTCACGGCACCGACCGTCGCCCCCAACAGCACGCACAGCGGCTTGTTTGCGGCTTTCGCCAACGCGTCCCACGCGGCCATGTCGAGGCCCGACGCCGCGATCATCGACAATCCCTCATAGCCGACAAAGTGAAGCGATTTGCGCGCCGCCTCGAACAACTCGACAGGCGCCACGCTCCGACCTCTGAGCAATTCGCCGAGATCATGCAACGCCGGAACCAGATATCGCAGCGATTTCACGATGTAAGGCTCGAGATAGCTTCGCCCGACAATGCCCTCCTCCGTCACCAGATCGATGAGGACGAGCGGCCACTCCGATATCGTGACAATGCGCGCGACCACGGGCCGCTTCAGCTTGAGCACCACCGGACGAGCTTTGATTTCTCTGAGCGTCAACGAATCGGGCATGGCAATGGCTTTCGCAGCGCGAGGAAGCTGGCTGGCGCGGGCCGAAAAATCCCGGAAGCCATTCCAATTGGTTTTTCAACCGATGTAAATTCACTACCCGGTATATTTAAGAGGTGACTGCATGGCGCGATCTGCAGAACCGACACGGCGGCGCATCCTTGCTGCCGCATACGTCCTGTTTCGACAGCGCGGATATAGCCGCGTGAGCATGGACGAAATCGCATCGGCGACGAGGGTGACGAAGCGCACGCTCTACAATCATTTTCAAAGCAAGGATCAGCTGCTCGCCTTCGTGCTCGAAGCTCAGAACGAACTGGCCCTGGCCGCGTTTGCAACGTTCGGCGACAAGCTGTCCGGTTCGCCGGCGGCGATCATCGACGGCCTGTTCCGCGACCTGGCGGTCTGGGCGGACAGGCCGCGATGGGCCGGCTCGGGATTCACCAGGCTGGTCATCGAGTTGGCCGATCTCCCTGGCCATCCCGCACGCGCAATTGCGCGCCGGCACAAGGCCTTGCTCGAAACCCATCTCGGCGCGCTGCTGAAGCGGGCCGGTGTCCGCGACGCTCACCGCCGTGCGCGCGAGATCTGGCTGCTGTCCGAGGGCGCGATCTCCCTGATGTTGGTGCATGGCGATCGCGCCTATGCCGCAGCAGCGGCCGACGCAGCGAAACGACTGCTGCGAGGCTCTTCACGGTAAGCCGCGGCAGCCCGCCTCTCTGATCCGTCATCCTGAGGAGCGCGTAGCGCGTCTCGAAGGATGCACGGCCACCAGCCGGGCCATCGATCCTTCGAGACGCCTGCAACGCAGGCTCCTCAGGATGACGGCGATACGGCAATGCTTGCTGCTCAAATCCCCAGATACTTGTGCTGCAGATCCGGCTCGGCGATCAGCTCCTCGCTGGTGCCGCTCCACACGGTGCGGCCGCGCTCGATGATGTAATGGCGGTCGGCGATGCGGGCGAGGTTTCCGACGTTCTTGTCGATCACCAGCACCGACTGCCCGCGCTCCTTCAGCATCGACAGGCAGCTCCAGATCTCGTCGCGGATTAGGGGCGCAAGACCCTCGGTCGCCTCGTCGAGGATCAGCAATTTCGGATTGGTCATCAGCGCGCGGCCGATCGCCAGCATCTGCTGCTCGCCGCCCGACAGCGTGACGCCCATATTATTCGTGCGTTCGGCGAGCCGAGGAAACAGCGCGTGGATCTTGTCGATGGTCCACGGATCGGAGGCACTGAAGCGATTGCCCGACGCGGCGACGAGATTTTCGCGCACCGTGAGGTTGGGGAAGATCTGGCGGCCTTCCGGCACCAGGCCGATGCCGAGCTTTGCGATCTTGTAGGACGGCAGGCCGCGCACCGCCTCGCCGGCGAAGCGGATGGCGCCTGACCGCGCCGGCGTCAGGCCCATGATCGAGCGGATCGTCGTGGTCTTGCCCATGCCATTGCGGCCCATCAGCGCGACCATCTCGCCCGACTTGATCTTGAGCGACAGGCCGAACAGCACCTGGCTCAGCCCGTAGCAGGTCTCGATGCCATCCACTTCAAGCAAGGTTTCAGTCATTTTGGTCTCAGCCATGGCGCGTCACCGCATGCTGTTCGCCGAGATAGGCGCGCTTGACCTCGTCGTGCTTGCGGATCGCGTCCGGCACGTCGCAGGCGATGACGCGGCCATAAACCAAGACCGTGATGCGGTCGGCCAGCGCGAACACCGCCTCCATGTCGTGCTCGACCAGCACGATGGTGACTTCCTTGCGCAGCTCCTTCAGCAGCGCAACCATCCGCGTCGATTCGGTGACGCCGAGCCCGGCCATCGGCTCGTCCAGCAGCAACAGTTGCGGCCTGGTGGCGAGCGCGACCGCGAGCTCGAGCTCGCGCTGCTCGCCATGGCTCAACTGCGACACCACGATATCGGCGCGCGTGCCGAGGCCGACGCGCTCGAGCGCCGCGCGCGCGGCCTCGCGCAGATGCCGTTCCTTGCGCGCACTGCCCCAGAAGCGGAACGAGTGGCCGTCATGCGCCTGCGCCGCCAGCGCGACATTGTCGATCGCGGAAAAATCCTTCAGCAGCGAGGTGATCTGGAACGAGCGCGCCAGCCCGAGGCGGCTGCGCTTGTAGGACGGCAGGTTCGTGACGTCGCGGCCGGCAAAGCGGATGGTGCCGGAGTTCGGCATCACTTGCCCGGTGAGCTGGCTGATCAGCGTGGTCTTGCCGGCGCCGTTGGGGCCGATGATGGCGTGCAATTCGCCCGGCACCACCTCCATCGAGAGGTTGTCGGTCGCGGTGATGCCGCCGAAGCGGCGGACCAGATTGTCGACGCGGAGCAAGGGATCAGGCAAGGAATCAACCACGGCGCATCCTCCCGAGCAGGCCCATGATGCCGCCGCGCGCGAACAGCACGATCAGGAGCAGCACCGGGCCCAGGATCAGCCCAGAATATTCGGTGAACTGCGACAGCAGCTCCTCGAGCAGGAGATAGACGATCGCGCCGATGACGGGACCGAACAGCGAGCCCATGCCGCCGAGGATCACCATCACCATGAGATCGCCGGAGCGGGTCCAGTACATCACGGCGGGGCTGACGAAATCGGTGTTGTTGGCAAGCAGCGCGCCGGCCAGGCCGCAGATCGTGCCTGATATCACGAAACAGACCAAGCGGTAGCGATTGGCATGGAAACCGATCGCCTGCATGCGCTGCTCGTTGGAGCGGACGCCCTGCACCACGAGGCCGAAGCGCGAATTGACGATGCGCCAGATCAGATAAAGGCTACCGAACAGGCAGGCCAGGCAGAGGTAATAGAACTGGTTGCGATCCGACAGGTTGATCAGACCGGCGAAATCGCTGCGCTTGTAGACGGTGAGCCCGTCGTCGCCGCCGTAGCGCGACAGCGCGGAGGCGATGTAGTAGGCCATCTGCGCAAAGGCCAGCGTGATCATGATGAAGTAGACGCCGCGGGTGCGCAGCGAGAGCGCGCCGATCAGCAGCGCAAACAGCGCCGAGACGGCGAGCGCCACCGGCCACTGGATGAAGCCGGAGCCGACCCCCTCGGCGGCGAGGATGCCGACGGCATAGCCGCCGATGCCGAGATAGGCGGCGTGGCCAAAGCTCATCATGCCGCCATAGCCCATGATCAGATTGAGGCTCGCGGCGGCGAGCGCGAAGATCACGATCCGGGTGAACAGCGTGAGGATGAAGATATTGCCCGTGACCGCCGAATAGAACGGCAGCAGCATCAGGGCGGCACACATCAGCGCCGCGACCGCATTGGAGACGTTGAGCTTTCGCATCATCGTTTGGCCGCCGGGAACAGCCCCTCGGGCCGCAGCACAAGGATGATGGCCATCAGGAGGTAGATCAGCATCGAGGACAGCGCCGGCGCCGCGGTGGACGCCGCCGCCCCGCTCAGCACCTTGCGCAGCAGGTCCGGCAGGAAGGCGCGGCCCATCGTGTCGATGATGCCGACGAAGATCGCGGCCATGAACGCGCCGCGGATCGAGCCGATGCCGCCGATCACGATGATGACGAAGGCCAGGATCAAGATGTTCTCGCCCATGCCGATCTGCACGGTGAGGATCGGTGCCTGCATCAGCCCGGCGAGGCCGGCGAGCGCCGCGCCAAGGCCGAACACCAGCGTGAACAGCAGCTTGATGTTGATGCCGAGCGCCCCGATCATCTCGCGGTTGGAGGCCCCGGCGCGGATCAGCATGCCGATGCGGGTACGCATCACGACGAGATAGAGCATTGCTGCGACCGCCAGCGCGACCACGATGATCATGAGGCGGTAGGCCGGATAGTAAACGCCGGGAATGATCTGCACCGGCACGGTGAGCCAGGCCGGCAGCGGCAGCGCGAGGCCCGCCGGGCCCCAGATCAGCCGGACGGCGTCGTTGAAGAACAGGATCAGACCGAACGTCGCCAGCACCTGGTCGAGATGGTCGCGGCCATAGAGATGCCTGAGCGCGACATATTCCAGCGCGATGCCGAGCAGCAGCGTGGCGCCCAGCGCCATCAGCGCGCCGAGCACGAAGCTACCGGTCCAGGCCACGAAGGTCGCCGCGAAATAGGCGCCCATCATGTAGAGCGAGCCGTGCGCCAGATTGACGAAGTCCATGATGCCGAACACCAGCGTCAGCCCGGCCGCCAGCAGGAACAGCAGGAGGCCGAATTGCAGGCCGTTCAGCAGTTGTTCGACGACGAGATACATGGATCCTTCATACCGGGCTGAAACAAAACAGCGGCAGCGCAAGCACGCCGCCGCATTGCACATTGCGGGTTCTCCCTCGCCCCGCTCTTGCGGGGAGGGGTTGGGGTGAGGGGCTCTTTCCGCAAACCGAATGCCGGGAAAGAGCCCCTCACCCAATCGCTTCGCGATTGACCTCTCCCCGCAAGAGCGGGGCGAGGTAAAGAGAAGCAAGCCGCGCGCCAAAAAGACGCCCGACAATCACTTCATCGGACACTTGTCGTGGAAGCGGTCCTGGTCGTCCTTGACGATGGTCGCGACCGTCTTCAGCGAGAGCTGGCCCTCGGCGTCCTTGACCACGTCCTGCAGATAGAAGTTCTGGATCGGAATGTGGTTGTTGCCGTACTTGAACGGACCGCGCACCGATTTGAAGTTCACCTTCTCCATCTCGGCCTTCATCGCGTCCTTCTTCGTCAGGTCGCCCTTCACCGCGACCACGGCGCTGTTGATCAGGTTGGCAGCGTCGTAGGACTGGGCGCCGTAGAAGGTCGGCCGCAGGCCCGGATACTTCTTGCGGTAGTCGGCGACGAACTTCTTGTTCTCCTCGTTGGGCAGGTCGTTGACCCATTGCTGCGCGCCGGGAACGCCGAGCGCATTGTCCTTCTGCAACGGCAGCGACAATTCGTCGATGGTGAAGGCGGTGTAGAGCGGAATCTGCTGCTTGATGCCGGCCTGCGCATACTGGTTCAGGAACTGCACGCCGGCCGCGCCCGGATAGAACACGAAGATCGACTCGGCCTTGGAGTTCTTCGCCTTGGTGAGCTCGGCGGAGAAGTCGAGCTGGCTCGGCCACACCGTATATTCCTCGCCGACGACCTGGCCCTTGAACGTGCTCTTGACGCCGGCCAGCATGTCCTTGCCCGCGGCGTAGTTCGGGCCGATCAGGAACACCGACTTGACGCCCTTCTGGTTCATGTAGGTGCCTACCGCTTGCGGGGTCTGGTCGTTCTGCCAGGAGGTCGAGAACACGTAAGGCGAGCACAGTTCGCCGGCGAGCTGCGACGGACCGGCATTGGCCGAGATCAGGAAGGTCTTGGAATCGACCGCGGTCTTCAGCGACGCCAGCAGCACGTTCGACCAGATGTAGCCGACGATGAAGTCGACCTTGTCGGACTGCACCAGCTTCTCGGTCTTCTGCTTGCCGACATCCGGCTTCTGCTGGTCGTCCTCGTAGATCACCTCGACCGGCTTGCCGTCGATCTTGCGGCCGAGATGGTCGAGCGCGAGCTCGAAGGAATTGCGCATGTCGTTGCCGATCACGGCGGTCGGACCGCTGAAGGTCGAGACGAAGCCGATCTTGACGCTGTCAGCCGCCATCGCGGGCTGCGCCAGCGCCATAGCCATGGCGCCTGCCAGCCAAAATGCCTTTTTCATATTCACTCCCCTCCTCAACCAAAGATCCCACGAGGCTCGATCACGAGGGCCCGGGGGGTCACGCTTTGCGCGCGTCGTTCTGTGACGTATTTTGTGCGCGATATCGCAAGTCTGCAGCAAGCATGAACCGACGGCGCTGACTTAGAACCTTCGGCGCATACCCCAGCACCTTGCATCATAATTCGTCTAAATCGACCATGGCAAGAAATATAATGCCGGTTGCGTGGGCAACGATTGTCGCAGGCACCGGCCTTCCGCAACGACCCACGCCCGCACTGCAGCAGGCTTTAACGATCCGGTAAAGCACCCGGAAACCACAGGCCGGCAAGCGCCTGCGGGCTTCATGGTCCGGAAAGCATCCCTGGCCGACGCTGCCGCCAAAGGGGTGCGTCACATGCTGAATTACATCTTCGGCTTCAATGCCCGGATGGGCCGACTGGCTTTCTTCTTCTGCACCTTCGTGGTGGGCCTCGGCTTTATGATGCTGGTCTACGGCGTCACCGGCAACGCACCGGCGAGCGGCAGTATGGACGTGCTGCTGGCGCAGGCATCGAGCAACTCCGTGCTGGTCATTGCCTTCTACGGCATGCTCGTCATCTGCTTCATGCTGCAATCGATGCGGGTGCGCGACATGGGCTGGGATCCGGTCTGCGTGATGGCGGCATGGATCGCCCTCCTCGTGCTCGACAGGGCCATTGCCGGGCGATTTCCCGAATATGCGCTGACCTATCAGCACACCGAAACGGTGGTCGGCGCCGCCGTCAATGGCGCAATGAACATCGTCCTGCTGGTCTGGCGGAGCGGCGGCTATTACGAAGAAGCCCCGCCATCGCAGCGCGAGACCGGCGACGATGGCCTGTTTGAAAGACGCAGTACGCCGGCCGCAGGCGGCAGCCGCGTCGCGCGGATCGCCAACGGCGAGTTCGGCGGCAAGACGCGGTAGCAGCCGTCGTCCCTGCGAAAGCAGGGACCCATAACCACAGGATCAGATTGTTGAAGAGCGCTGGGGCCCGAGCGATACAAGACGATTCCCATTCGTGGTTATGGGTCCCGGATCGCGCGGAGCCTGTCATCGGGCGGCGCTTCGCGCCGACCCGTTCGCTTGTCCGGGACGACGCGGAATTTGCCGCGCGATCACCGAGCCAAAGGCTGGCGGCGAGGGCCGATTACCCCTTGTCCACCGCCCATTCGGCGCCGTCGATCGCATAGGACGCGTGGCGGAAATCCCTGATCGTCGCAACCTTGTCGGCCGACCAGTCGAGCAGCATGAACGATCGCGGCGGCGCGTCCAGAGCGGTCGGATCGAACACCAAGATCGCGGGGCGTCCCTCGACCTGTCCGGTCACCAGGTGCCAGTCGTCGATCTTCGAATAATTGCCGAAGTAGCGCGACACCTCGGCCTTGCCGTTCAGCCGCGTGCGGTTGACGAGCTCGAGCCTGATGTCATCGGCGATCATGGCGCGGATGGCGTCGAAGTCGCGGGCGTTGAAATGGCTGACATAGGCGTTGAGCCTGACGCGATCGGCCGGCGACAGGCCGGGCCGCGGCGCGTCGTCCGGCTCGCTGGCAAACTCGCGCAGCTGCGTGCGTCCACGGTGCAGCGCGGCTTTCACCGCGGGCAGGCTGAAATCCATGATGCCGCAGATCTCCTGCAGGGAGCAGCCGAGCACATCCATCAGGATCACGCTGGAACGCTGCGCCACCGGCAGGCGCATGAAGGTGCGCAGGCTGGTCGCGGCGATCTCGCGGCGGCCGACGTCATCGAGCTCTCCGGCCATCATGTCCACCTCCTCCGGCGCGTGGAGCGCTTCCTGGCGGTTGCGCCGCCTGAGGAAATCGAGCGCGGTGTTGTGCGCGATCCGGAACAGCCAGGCTTGCGGATTCTGGATCGGCGCGGCGGACCCGAAGGCTTCCACCGCCTTGATCAGCGCGTCCTGCAGCACATCCTCGCCGTCGATGACGGATCCGACCATGCGGGCGCAGTAGCGATGCAGCCTCGGCCGCATCGCCGCCAACAGCGTGTCGACGTCGGTCGCGGCCGGCGCTTGGTGTGGTGACGTCATGATGGCTCCGCCAGATCGGTGCACTGCCCGCCGGTTCACGGCTCATCCAGCATACGATAATTCCCGACAATCACCGCACTGCGAACCAGCGGCGGCTCGGCGCAACGATCGCGGATGCCGTCCTGGAACGCCTGGAACGCGGCCAGTTTCGGGATCGGGCTCGAACCGTCCTCGGCCGTGGTCTCGACCATGTGGATGAAGGTATCGTCCTCCAGCCGCAGGGTCAGATAGCGCACGCCGTCGGGCCTCGCCGCCTTCAGCTCGGCGAACACGGCCGACACCAGCGCGGCATTCTTCTCCGCCATCTCCGGCTTCGCCTTGTACCTGATCAGGGTCCGTCTCATCGCAGCCTCCTTGGCCTGGTTCTGCGGCCTGAATCGGCCGCCTCAGACCCAAGGACGTTCGCGAACCGCCAAAGGATGCGGTCCGGCAAAAATAAACTTCGGCCGCATCCTTTGCCCGTTCCGGTTCGTCCTTGCCGGCGAAGCGCGCCGCAATCTCGCGGCATGGCAACGGAGAACGACCATGCAGACCCCTCAGCAGCGCGCCGAACAGCGCTGGGTGCTCGGCCTCACCGCGCTGGCATCCTTCATGATGGCGCTGGACGCCATGATCATGACCACGGCCTTCGCCACCATCCGCGCCGATTTCGGAAGCGCCGTGGAGACGCTGCAGTGGACCGTCAACGCCTTCAACCTGACCTTCGCGGTGCTGCTCCTGACCGGCGCGGCGCTCGGCGACCGTTTCGGGCGGCGCAGGATGTTCGCGGCCGGGATCGGCCTGTTCGTCGTGGCGTCGGCGGCCTGCGCGCTGGCCGGCAACGCCGCGGCCCTGATCGCGGCCCGCGCCCTGCAGGGCGCGGGCGCGGCGCTGGTGATGCCGCTGGCGATGGCGATCCTGAGCGGCGCGTTCGGCCGGGAGGAGCGCGCCCGCGCGCTCGGCATTTTCAGCGGCATCACCGGATGCGCGCTGATCATAGGTCCCGCGATCGGCGGCTTCATCACCGAGCATCTCGGCTGGCGCTGGATTTTCTGGATCAACTTACCGGTCGGCCTGATCGCGATCGCCCTTGTGATCACGCGCCTGCGCGAAAGTTCTGGGCCGACGGCGCCGCTCGACATCACCGGCCTCACGCTGGTCGCGCTCGCGGCGCTGGCGCTGGTCTGGGGCCTGCTGCGCGGCAACGGCGTCGGCTGGGCCAGCGCGGAAGTGACGGGCGCGCTGATCGCCGGCGTGGCGCTGGCGGCGCTGTTCGTGCTGTGGGAGCTGCGTGCCACAAGCCCGATGGTGCCGATGCGGCTGTTCGCGGCACGGCCGTTTGCGTCAGGCATGGCCGCAAGCGTGCTGTTCTACGCCGCGATGTATGGCGTGCTGTTCCTGCTGCCGCAGTTCCTGCAGATCGCGCTCGGCTTCGACGCCTTCGGCGCCGGGCTTCGTCTGCTGCCGTGGACGGCGACGCTGTTCGTCACCGCGCCGATCGCCGGCGCCGCGGTCAACCGGTTCGGCGAGCGCACGCTGGTCGTCACCGGCCTCCTGATGCAGGCGATCGGGCTCGGCTGGATCAGCGAGATCGTGAGCCCCACAGTGCATTATTCGGCGCTGGTCGCGCCGCTGGTGCTCGCCGGCGTCGGCGTGTCGATGGCGATGCCGGCCGCGCAGAACGCGGTGCTGGGCGCGGTCGCCGTCAGCGAGATGGGCAAGGCCTCGGGCGTCTTCAACATGGGCCGCTTCCTCGGCGGCATGTTCGGTATCGCGGCGCTGGTGGCGAGCTTTTCCGCCAATGGCGCAGCCGATTCATCCGGTCATTTCGCAAACGGATTCGCGTCGGCGATGAGCCTTGCCGCAACGCTGTCATTCGCCGGCGCGGTCGCGGGACTGTTCCTGCCGATGCGGCGGCGGGCCGTCGCCGCGGCCGCGCCGCAGGATGCGTGAGGCTTGCGGCGATCGGGTTTTACTATCGGGCGATCGGGCATTTCGTGTTGGAATGGGGCTGCGAATGAATACATAATCAAACGACGAAGCCGTTCGAAACCGAGAGCGACATCAGATGACGCAAACGCCGGCCAAACCTCATCGCGTGGTGATCGTCGGCGCCGGCTTCGGCGGCCTGGAAGCCGCTTTCGGTCTCAGAGGGGCGCCGGTCGAGATCACGCTGATCGACCGCCGCAACCACCATCTGTTCCAGCCGCTGCTCTATCAGGTCGCGACCGCTTCGCTTGCCACCAGCGAGATCGCCTGGCCGATCCGCTATCTCTTGCGCGACCGGCCCGAGGTGACGACGCTGTTCGCCAATGTCTGCGGCATCGACGCCGCGGCGAAGCGGGTAGCGCTCGACGACGGCGGCAGCATTCCCTACGACACGCTGGTCCTCGCCACCGGCGCGCGCCACGCCTATTTCGGCCACGACGAATGGGAGCCGTTCGCGCCCGGCCTGAAGACGCTGGAGGACGCGACGACGCTGCGGCGGCGCATCCTGGTCGCCTTCGAGCGCGCCGAGCGCGAGACCGATCCGGAGAAGCGCGCGGCGCTGCTGACCTTCGTCATCATCGGCGCCGGCCCGACCGGCGTCGAGATGGCCGGCACCATCGCCGACCTCGCCAAGGACACGCTGCCGCAAGACTTCCGTCACATCGACACGCGCAAGGCGCGCGTGGTGCTGATCGAGGCCGGCCCGCGCGTGCTGGCCGGCTTCCCGGACGATCTCTCGGCCTATGCGCAAGCGTCGCTGGAAAAGCTCGGCGTCGAGGTGATGCTGGGCGAGCCGGTCACCGAATGCTCGGCCGACGGCGTGGTGTTCGGCGGCAAGAGGCTGGAGGCGCGCACCATCGTCTGGGCCGCCGGCGTGCGCGCCTCGCGCGCAGCCGAATGGTTGAACGCCCCGGCCGATCGCGCCCATCGGCTGCAGGTCGAGCCGGATCTCACCGTGCCCGGCCATCCCGATGTCTTCGCCGTCGGCGACACCGTCACGATCAAGGATCCCGACGGCAATCCGGTGCCCGGCATCGCGCCGGCCGCCAAGCAGGAGGGACGCTATGTCGCCGCGCTGATCAAGGCCCGGCTCGACGGCAAGACGCTGCCGCCGTTCCGCTACAAGCATGCCGGCAGCCTCGCGCAGATCGGCAAGAAGAAGGCGGTGATCGATTTCGGCTGGCTCAAGCTGCGCGGCTCGCTGGCATGGTGGATTTGGGGCCTCGCCCACATCTACTTCCTGATCGGCGTGCGGCATCGGATTGCGGTGGCGATGAACTGGCTCTGGATCCACACCCGCGACCAGCGCGCCGCGCGGCTGATCACGCAAGGCAGCAGCAAGGTCGCGCAGTAGGTGGCTCGGCACTGCGCTATCCTATTATCCGTCATCCCCGCGCAAAGGCTCCGCCTTTGTCGCTGGAGGAGCGCGGCACGCGCGTCTCGAAGGATCGACGGCCCCGCTAGTGGCCGTACATCCTTCGAGGCTCGCCCAGCGCCGCAATTGCGCCGCAAGGCTCGCACCTCAGGATGACGGATAACAATCTGTCTTAGCCTCTCAGCGCTGTACGCATTCTCACCCCATCACCTGGTGCGGCGAGCGGCCGAACGCGGCCTTGAAGGCGCGGCTGAAATGCGAGACGTCGCTGAAGCCGAAGCTCAGCGCGACATCGGTGACATGGCTGAAGCGCCGCTCCGCCAGCGCCTGATAGGCGGCGGCGAGGCGCTGCTGCCACAGCCATCGGATCGGGGTCGTGCCTTCGCGCGCAAACAGGCGATTGAGCGTGCGCGGCGCCATGTTCTGCGCGGTGGCGATCGCATCGAGATCGAGCCCGGGATCGTCGAGATTGGCCAGCATGTAGGCCTTGACCCGCGCCAGCCTTTCGTCGCCGCGCTGCGGCCCGTCGTCCGTCAGCTCGGTCTGCAGCGTGGTTGCGAAAATATCGAGCGCCGCCGCGCCAAGCCGTATCGCCGCAGGTCCGGCCGCGTCATCGAGCCGCGTCAGCCGGCGGATCAGCGATCCCGCCAGCGCTCCCACTTTCGACGCGTTGCCGACCCGCCGCGCCGTCAGGCGCTGCGCATCCGGCAGGCGTGCGAGCAGCAGCGGCCGCGGGATCGACACCATGATCGCGCGCGCGCTCGGGGCGAATTCGAGCGTGAACGGCTGCGCCTGGTCATGCAGCATCAGATCGCCCCGGCGCATGCGCACGTCGCGGCCGCCCTGGGCGAAGCTGACCTCGCCGCGCAGCGTGAGCCACAGCATGAAATAGTCGCGCGGATCCCTGCGGACATCGCTCGCGCTGCGCATCACCCGGATGCGGTCGGCGGCCGGCGTCGACGACCAGATGTCGTTGATGGCCAGCGGGCCGAGATGGCGGATCGAGATCGACGCCTGGAACGCCTCGTTGGCGACGCGGCGGCATTCGGTCAGCGAGAATTCGCGGCAGGTGACGTGATGCCAGCGGTCGAAACTGTCACCCGGCGCAACAAGCGTTTGCGCGACGACTGTGTGATCTAGGGTCTGCATCGGACCTTGCTCCCGCCCAACCCGGCAGCGGGACATTCTGCGTCCAGCCCTCCCTTCTGGCAAGCAGAGACCAGCGACTGGCCGGCGCAGCCAAGAACGATCGCGGGAACCGGCGTAGAAATTGTCTCTCACCAGGAGGAGACACCACATGGGCTACCAATGCGAAATCATCGATCCGGCGCGAACCGTCATGATCGTTGTCGACATGCAGAACGATTTCGTGGCCGAGGGCGCCAAGCTGCGTTCAGCCCAGGCCGCTGCCATGGTGCCGCGGCTGGCGCAGACCCTGAAGGCCTGCCGCGACAAGGGCATCCGCGTCGTCTACACCGCGCATGTGCATCGCAGCGACGGCAGCGACATGGGGCTCTATGACGATCTCTATTCGCCGATCGCCGACCGGTCGTCGCTGGTCGACGGCAGCGAGGGCGTCGAGATCTTCAACGACCTCGCGCCCGCCCCCGGCGAGCACGTCATCAAGAAGCACCGCTACAGCGCGTTCTTCGCCACCGATCTCGATCTCATCCTGCGTGAATGGGGCACCACCACGGTGATCATCTCGGGGACCACGACCGAGAACTGCTGCCACGCCACCGCGCGCGACGCCATGTTCCACAATTACAAGGTCGTCTTCCTGTCGGACGCGACCGGCACGTTCGACTATCCCGATGTCGGCCAGGGCGCGCTGTCCGCCGAGGAGGTGCACCGCGCCACGCTGACGATCCTCGCATTCTCAACCGCGCATGTGATGACGGCGGCCGAGATGCTGGGGCGAGTGAAGGTGGCGGGTTCGAAGGCGGCATAGCGAGTTCACGAACAGCGCATCGCACATTCGGTCTGCCTCTCCCCTTGTGGGAGAGGCCGGATCGCATGAAGCGAAGCGCAATGCGATCCGGGTGAGGGGTTGCGGTCTCTCCGGTCCGTACGCCGTGTGCAGAGATACCCCTCACCCCAGCCCTCTCCCACAAGGGGAGAGGGAGCGCAGCAGCATTCGCGGCGAAGAGCTCACTTCACCAGTGAGCAGCCGCCATCGGCCAGCGGGCGGAACGCCTGGTCGGCCGGGATGGTCGCGATCAGCTTGTAATAGTCGTAGGGGTACTTCGACTCCTCGGGCTTCTTCACCTCGAACAGATACATCGGGTGGATGACGCGGCCGTCCTGGCGGATCGTGGTGTCGCCGAACAGTTTGTCCTTGCCCTTGAAGGTCTTCATCTGCGGCACCACCGCCTTGGCGTCGTCGCTGCCGGTGGCGGCAACCGCGTTGAGGTAGGCGAGCGTCGAGGCGTAGACGCCGGCCTGGTTGCCGCTCGGCATTTTGCCGTTCATACCGGGACGCGCGGCGAAGCGCTTTGCGAACGCGCGGGTGTCGTCGTTCATGTCCCAGTAGAAGGCTTCCAGCAGCTGCAGGCCCTGCGCGACCTTTAGGCCCATGCCGTGGATGTCGTTCACGAACAGCAGGAACGCCACCATGGTCTGGCCGCCCTGCTGGATGCCGAACTCGGCCGCCTGCTTCACCGCATTGATGGTGTCGCCGCCGGCATTGGCGAGCCCGATCACTTTTGCTTTCGAGCTCTGCGCCTGCAGCAGGAACGACGCGAAGTCCGACGTGCCGAGCGGATGCTTGCTCGAGCCCAAAACCTTGCCGCCGTGCTTCTCGATGTAGTTCGTCGCCTCGGCCTCAATGCCTTTGCCGAGCGCATAATCGACGGTCACGAAATACCAGTCCTTGCCGCCGCGCTGCATCATCGCGGCCGCGGTGGTGTTGCCGGTGGCCCAGGCGTCGTTGACCCATTGAATGGTGTTCGGCGAGCAGGCCTTGCCGGTGAGATCGGAGCTTGCGGTCGACGACGCCAGGAACGTCATCCGGCTATCGCGCAGGATGGTGTTGATGGCGAGCCCGACCGCCGAGTTCGGCACGTCGACGATGGCATCGACGCCTTCGACATCGAGCCATTTGCGCGCGATCGCAGAGCCCACGTCGGCCTTGTTCTGGTGATCGGCATAGACGATCTCGACCTTGATGCCCTTGCCGCCGCCGCCAAAATCTTCCGCGGCCATGCGCGCGGCTTCCACCGAACCCATGCCGTTGGTGTCCTGGAAGATGCCGGAAATGTCGTTGAGCACGCCGACGCGGACCACGTCGCCGGAAATCTCCGCGCGTGCGCTGCCCGCGGCGCAGGCCAATGCCAGCGCAAGTCCAATCCTAGATCGCCCAACCCCGAAGCCCCTCATCGTCTCCCTCCCATGTTTCCTCAATCGACCTTTTGCTGGTCTTGAGCGTCTCGTCAGGCCGGCGTGATCTCGACCGGCAGGCTGCTGAGCCCGCGCAGCGTGTTGTTGAAAAGGCGCTTCGGCTCGCCGGTGATGTCGATCCTGGCGACACGACGCGCCAGTGCCGCCAGCATCACCTCGCCTTCGAGACGGGCGACGAGCTGGCCGACACACATATGGATGCCCGAACCGTAGCCGACGTGGCCCGACGTACGACGGGTGATGTCGTAGCTGTCGGGCGCTTCCCAGCGGCGCGGATCACGATTGGCCGCAGCGAGGAACATCAGCACCTTCTCGCCTTCAGGAATGCCGGCCCCACTGAGCTCGACGTCGCGCGTCGTGGTGCGGAAGAAAGTCTGGACCGGACTTTCGAACCGCACGGCTTCCTCGAAGGCGTTGCGCGCCAGCGTCGGATCGGCGAGTAGTTTCTGGAATTGGTCGGGGAAGCGGGCGAGGCAGTAGACGGCGGCGCCGATGCCGTTGACGGTGGTATCGAGACCGGCCGACAGCAACGAGCGCACCAGCAGCGGCGCTTCGGTCGCGGTAATGGCGCCGGTATCGACATGGGCGTGAATGCAGGCGCCGATGCCGCCCGGGGTGAGATTGTCGCGCTGGCATTGCTCGGCAACATAGGCCTGATGCGGCGCCGAGCGCTCGATCGCCTCCTTGCGGAGCTCGTTCGGCGGGCCGAAGGCATTGAACACCAGACTGGCGTAGGGCAGCAGATGCTCGCGGCCCTCCGGCCTCAGGCCGAGCGCATCCGGGAAGATCGACAACGGATAGGCTTCCGCAAGGTCCGCGATCGCGTCGAAGCGGCGCTTCTCCAGCAGCGCGTCGAGACGGGCCTCCGCGGCGGCGGCAAATTGCCCGCGAAGCTGCTTCATCACAGTCGCCGACAACACCGTGCTCAGCACGGCGCGGGTCCGGGTATGGGCGGGCGGGTCGGCCTCCAGGATCAGGCTCGCCGGCCGCCACGGCTTCTCCTTGGAAAAGTCGCTGAGGCCGACGCCGCGGCTGGAGCAGAAGGTCGCGGGGTCGTTCAGCACCGCATGGACCTCGGCGTAGCGCGCCACTCCATAGACATTCCACTTGTCGAGATAGACCACCGGCCCGGCCTCGCGCAGCCGCTCATGGGTCGGGAATGGGTCGGCGAAGAACTCGAGCGCGAACGGATCGATATCGAGATGCGGGACGGACGCAGCTTCTGTTGCAGTCATCGGGACCTCCCGAGGTTTGATCTTGTCAACACGGGCCGCATATCTATTGCTCCCGGACAGTTTCGCAGCGATGATTTGAGAGATGAGCAGCCAGCCCCTCCCCCGAAAGCCCCGCCGGCCGAGACCGGCCGATCCCGCAGACGCCAGTGACGGCCCGCTGCTGGACCTTGATCGCTATGTGCCGGCGTTCATCACCTTCATCGGCAACAAGCTGTCGAACAGCGCCACCGCGTTTTACCAGAAGAATTTCGGCGTCAACGTCACCGAGTGGCGGATCATTTCGCAACTGGCGATCGAGCCCGGCATTCCCGCCTCCCGGATCTGCCAGGTGATCGGCTTCGACAAGGGGCCGGTCAGCCGCAACCTCGCGGCATTGCAGAAGCGCGGCCTGCTGACCATCCGTACCGCGCCGGACGACGGCCGCACCCATTCGATCACGCTGACCGCGCGCGGCCGCGCCGTCCACGACAAGGTCATCGTCGCGGCGCTGGAGCGCGAGCGGCGGCTGCTGGCCTGCCTGAAGAAGGACGAGCGCGAGGTGCTGATCGAGCTGCTGCGCCGGCTGCACGAGAATCTCGGCGCCGTGACCGGGCAAAGCACGACCTGAAGGCGAAGCCAGGCCACGGGCGGCGCGCTGCGCCCCCACGGTATTCGCCCGATCTTCCATGCGTGCCGTTCGCGCCGTGCTGCGCAACATTCTCCTCCCAAACGCGTGGCCGTTGACCGGCCCTATCCCTATGGGTGCGGAAACTCGCACAGCTTAGTTGCTATGGCAACTAAAAACGCAGCCGCGTGCAGCGCGGCAAGTGGAAGCAGCGGGGACCTGGCGGGTTGGACAGCTGAAACTTGGATGATCCGTGCCACAAACGCGGTGTCGTCCCGGCCTCCGAGCCGTGACCCATAACCACAAATGCTGATTATCGCATGTCGGCGGAACGACGAACTTTGTTCACAATTACGGCCGCGGAGTATGGGTGCCTGCTTCCGCAGGGACGACGGCAGTGTACGCGGCTCGCTGCTGGCGCGTCAGATGCACAAATCGCCTCACACGCCCGCGCAGGCGATCGCCTCACCCGACCCGTCGTCCTCCAATACCGCCACTGCTGCGGCGCGGCGCGTCAGCACGGCGCGCTGGTTGATGTAGCCCTTGTCGGTGATCTCCCCGCCGTCGACCGAGGCAGGCTCGGCCAGCAGCAACGCGCGCGTGGCATGGCCGGAGGAATGGCCGCCTTGCGCCTTCAGCGTCGCCAGCCCCCGCCCAACCGCAGCACGAACCGCCGGATGGCCGATCACCTCCCGCGGATCGGCGCCCTCGGGCAGCCCTGCCAGCGAACGGCAGGCGGCGAGGTTCGGGAACACCAGGAAGCGCACCTCGTCGCGGCCATGGCCGGTGACGACGATGTCTTGCGCGAGCGGCGCCAGCGCCGTGATGCCGGCGACGCGCAAGGTGCCGACGCTGACCCAGGTGCCGGAATTGAGCTTGAAATCCTCCGCCACGCGGCCGTCGAAGAACAGGCCGAGATCGGGCCGTGCGGGATCGGCGAAGGTGACGGCGTCGCCGATCTTGTAAAAACCCTCGGCATCGAAGGCCTCAGCGGTCAGCTCGGGCGCCTTCCAGTAGCCCGGCGTGACGTTGGGCCCGCGCACGCGCACCTCGAGCTTGTCGCCCGACGGCACCAGCTTGAGCTCGGTGCCGGGGATCGGCACGCCGATATTGCCGGAGCGCTTGGCCAGGAAGTGGCAATCGGTCGCGAGCGGCGAGGTCTCGGTCGAACCCCAGGCCGACACCATCGGCAGCCGGCGGCCGACCGTCCGCAACGACAAGTCCTCCAGCGCGTCCCACAGATTCTGCGGCAGCGCCGCGCCGGCATAGAAGGCGAATTTGGTGCCCTCGAAGAATTTTCTGCGCAGTTCGTCGTCGGTGCGCAGCGCCGCGATCAGCATGTCGAAGCCGCGCGGCACGTTGAAATAGACCGTCGGCACCACGCTGCGCAGGTTGGCCAGCGAGGTCGCGAACAGCCCGGGCGCCGGCTTGCCGCCGTCGATATAGAGCGTGCCGCCGTTGCGCAGCACCAGGTTGAAGTTGTGGTTGGCGCCGAAGGTGTGGCTCCACGGCAGCCAGTCCAGGATCACCAGTTCCTCGCCCGCTTGCTCCAGGAACGTCCAGGTCTGCGCCTTGGCTTGCTGGCTCGAGGTCAGCATGCGCTGGGTGTTGATCACGGCCTTCGGCGTGCCCGTCGAGCCCGAGGTGAACAGGAATTTTGCGATCGTGTCCGCCGTCACCGCCGCGAACGCCTTGGCGACCCCGGGCGCTTCCGGCGTGGCAGCGACGGTACGGAACGACAATGCGTCGGCGTCGTCCGGATTGCCGCTGACGATGGTTGCGCGATGCAGCGACTTGATTGCGGCAAGCGCCGCCGCGAACGGCCTTGTGCTTGCGACGTAGATCGCGCCGGGGTCGAGCAGCTCGATCATGCTCTTCAGCTTGTCGAAGTCTTTCGACATCAAGGAATAGGCCGGCGAGATCGCGGCCGAGGGCACGCCGACATGCTGCGCGGCGAGCGCGAACAACGCGTGATCGATGCCGTTGTCGGAGAGGATGACGAGTGGACGTTCCGTGCTCAGCCCTTGCGCCAGCACCCACGATGCGGCCCGCCGCACGATGCCGAGCGCGTCGCGATAGCTGACGGTGCTCCAGGGCGCATCGGCATTGGCGCGCTCGCCGAGAAAGATGCGATCCGGCGCCTGCCGCGCCCAATGCTCCAGCCAGTCGCCGACGCAGCGGGCGCCTTGCCTCAGCGGCGTGGTGGAGCGAACCAGGATGCTGCCGTCGTCGCGGCGATCCGCAACGATCGCGGGCGTCGCAAACAGGCTGCTCGGATTGTCTCCGCCGGCGGCGGCCATCGTCATGGTTTCCTCCTCGCCCGTGTCTTTGCGGGATTGCGCCGCAACATGGTGCGGCGCCGCGGTCCTGGCCGGGTTCTTTGGTGATAATGTTGCGGACATCAATTGTTGTCGTCAACAACAATCTTTCCCTCTCGCCTTGGGCGCGCTAGCCTGAGCTCATGGCGAGCCAGCAAAAGACATCGCGCAAGGCGGCAGGAACGGTAGCAGCAATCCGCCGCCCCCGATCGCATGGAGCAAATGGCGGGGCGCCCGGCGGCGAGGCCGGCGACGACATCGGCCTCGACGCGCTGGTCGGTCACGCCGGCTATGCGGTGCGGCGCTTCCAGCTCTGGATCTTTCAGGACTTCATCAAGACGCTGGCGACGGTCGATATCCGTCCAACCCAGTATTCGGTGATGACCGTGATCGGGACCAATCCGGGCCTCAGCCAGATGGCGGTGGCAAAGCGGCTCGGGATCGAGCGCGCGCGGCTGGTGCATCTGCTCGACAGCCTGGAAGACCGCGACTTCGTCAGCCGCGTCCCCTCCGCGACCGACCGCCGCTCCCATGCGCTGCATCTGACGGCGCGCGGCAAGACCGCGCTGGCGCAGTTCAAGCGGCTCGCCGCCGAGCATGAGCGGCATGTGGCCGAGAAGATCGGCAAGGAAAACCGCGAGCATTTGTTGCGCATCCTCGCCTCCTTCACCTGACCTTTCGACCGAGATTTCGGCTTGACCGGATTTGCCTTTAAATTGGGCAGATACTCTCTCATACCGGCCTACGTCCGTTCCCGACGAGCATTTCAAGCAACTGATATTGTGCAATAATCCGCCGCGCGACGGACGCGGGTGAATTGTACACAATGGCACATTGCTTGCTTCGACCAGGCTGCAATTCCCTTGCGGATGGCATCCGACGCCTCCCGCTCACGAGATGAGGCCAAGCACGTGACTGAAACTGTCGCCGCGATCGTCGCCGCGCACCGCGCCGGGACCATGACGCCGGCCCAAACCGTGGCGCGCAGCTACCAGCGCATCCGCGAGCACAACGACCCCGCCATCTTCATCAGCCTGCGCGACGAGAAGGATGCGCTTGCCGAGGCCGGGCGGCTCGCCGATCCGACGTTGCCGCTCTATAGCGTGCCGGTCGCGGTGAAGGACAATATCGATGTCGCGGGCCTGCCGACCACCGCCGCCTGCCCGGCGTTCTCCTATCTGCCCGCGCGGGATTCCACCGCGGTCGCCAAACTGCGCGCGGCCGGCGCCATCATCATCGGCAAGACCAATCTCGACCAGTTCGCCACCGGCCTGGTCGGCGTGCGCTCGCCCTACGGCATTCCCAGGAACCCGGTGCGCGGCGATCTGGTGCCGGGCGGGTCGAGCTCGGGCTCCGCGGTCGCGGTCTCCGCGGGCCTGGTGCCGCTGTCGCTCGGCACCGACACCGCGGGCAGCGGCCGCGTGCCGGCGATGCTCAACAACATCGTCGGGCTCAAGCCGAGCCTTGGGCTGATCTCGACCACCGGAGTCGTGCCGGCGTGCCGGACGCTCGACTGCGTCTCGATCTTCTCGCTCACCGCCGACGACGCGCTGGCCGCGCTCGCCGTCATGTCCGGGCCCGATCAGTCCGATCCGTATTCGCGCGACCGGGCGCTGGCCCCGCTGGCGAGCTTTCCGGCCAAGCTGAAGCTCGGCATTCCCCAAACCGGCCAGTTGAAATTCTTCGGCGATCGCGAGGCCGAGGAGGCCTATGGCGAGGCGTGCAAGCGCTGGCAGGCGCTCGGCGCCAACCTCGTCGAGTTCGACCTCGCGCCGTTCTACGAGACCGCGCGGCTGCTCTATGAGGGCCCGTGGGTGGCGGAACGGTATCTCGTGATCCGCGACCTGCTCGCGTCGTCGCCCGAGGCGGTCCATCCGGTGACGCGCGAGATCACCGTCGGCGGATCGCGCCCCACCGCTGCGGACACCTTCTCGGCGCTGTACCGCCTCGAGGCGCTGCGCCGCATCGCCGAGCGCAGCCTTGCGCAACTCGATGCGATCGTGCTGCCGACCGCCCCGACCGTGTATTCTACCGCTGACGTGCTCGCCAATCCGATCGAGCTGAACTCGCGGCTCGGCACCTACACCAATTTCGTCAACCTGCTCGATATGTGCGGCCTGGCGCTGCCGGCAGCGATGCGGCCCGACGGCGCGCCGTTCGGCATCACGCTGCTCGCGCGCGCCGGCCGCGACGCCGAGCTTGCCGGCATCGGCCGCGTGTTTCACGCCGACACCGGACTTACACTCGGCGCCAATTCACTTCCGCAGCCGCCGCTCACCGTCGCGCCGACGCAGGCCGGCTCCGACGACATCACCATCGCGGTGGTCGGTGCGCATCTCTCCGGCATGGCGCTGAACCACGAGCTGACGACGCTCGATGCGCGCCTGCTGGAAGAGGCGGTCACCGCACCGGACTACAGGCTCTACGCGCTCGACACCACGCCGCCGAAGCCCGGCATGCTGCGCATCGAGGCCGGTGCCGGCGCAGCGATCAAGCTCGAACTGTGGGCGATGTCACCGGCAGCATTCGGAAAATTTGTCGCCGCGATCCCGCCGCCGCTGTCGATCGGCACGATCAGGCTCGCCGACGGACGGCAGGCCAAGGGCTTCATCGTCGAGCCCGCCGCGATCCAGGGCGCGAAGGACATTTCCGCCTATGGCGGCTGGCGCGCATTCATGGCGGAGAGGGCGAAAGCCTAGCCGCTCCGGCGGCGCACTCCCTCGCCCCGCTCTCTCGGGGGAGAGCTAAGGAGAAGCTACACCGACACCGCGTAGGTCTCGTACTCCCCGCGCACCTGCTCGATATGGGCGCGCATCGCCGCGGCGGCGCCTGTCTTGTCGCCGCGCATGATGGCGACGACGACGCGGTCGTGCTCGGCGTGGGATTTTGCCAGACGGCCGAGGTTGCGGAACTGGGCGCGGCGGAACGGCTGCACGCGCACCCGCGTCGCCAAGGTGATCTCGGCGATGTAGGCGTTCTGCGACCCGGCATAGATCGCGTTGTGGAAGCGCTCATTGACCTCATGGAAGCGCTCGGGATTGCCGGTGTAGCTCAGCACCCGCAACTCCTCGTGGATCGCTTCCAGCGCGTGGCGCTCCGCCGCCGTCATCCGCTCGGCGGCGAGGCCGGCACAGATCGCCTCCAGCTCGGCCATCGCCTCGAACATGCCGGTGAGCCGTTCAAGCGAGGGCCGCGCCACCACGGCGCCGCGATGCGCTCGGGCATCGATCAGGCCGCTGGCGGCAAGCTGCCGCAGCGCTTCGCGCACCGGGGTGCGCGAGACGTTGAAGCGCCGCGCAAGGTCGGTTTCATCGAGCCCGGCCCCCGGCGGCAGCGTGCCACGCACGATCTCGTCGGCGAGTTGCAGCCGCAGCTCTTCGGCACGGGTAACCTTGTCGACCAGCGACGACGGCCGATCGATGCGGCGCACCGTCATCTCGGATTCTGCGCCCTGCGGCAGATCTTCCAGGCTCATCCTCAAGCGCCCTTCAAGCACCTTTGGGTTCGTCGATGACGCTGACATGGGCGGCGACGATTCTCCAGCCCTCGGGGAAGCGAATCCACGTCTGCATCTGCCGCCCCACTCTACCCGGCGCGCTGTCCCGGTAGAACAGCGTCGAGGCGATCGCGGTGTCGCGGCCATAGGTCGTGATCACGGTCCGCTCGATCTTGCGCATCAGCCCGACCGGCGAGCGCCCGGCGCGAAACGCCATGATCTCGGCATAGCCATAGAGGTTCTCGCCAATGCCGTAACGCAGCGTGCGGCGGTCGTCGCGGAACAGCTCGTCGAGCACCGCAACATCGTTCGAGACCAGCGCTCTCTCATATCGCTGGAACTGCGCGGTGACCTCGGCGACGACGTCGGGAATATCGATTTCCATATCAGAGTCCTCTCGGCGCCGGCGCGGCCGCAACGCCCATCTGTTCCAGCGCATAGGCGACCCGCAGCGCGACGTCCTCGCGCCAGGGCGCCGCGATGATCTGCACGCCGATCGGCAGCGGCTCAAGCGGCACCGGCACGGCGACCACCGGCAGACCGATGAAGGAGATCGGCTGGGTGTGGATGCCGATATTGGCGCGCACCGGAAGCTCGACGCCGTCGAGCGTGAAACTGGCCTGACCGATCTTCGGCGCGGTGCACGGCGTCGCCGGCGCCAGGATCACGTCGACCGACTGGAACAGCTCCAGCACCTTCGCGCGATACCAGCGGCGGAATTTCTGCGCCTTGTCGACATAGACCGCCGGGACCATCGCGCCCGCAATGAGACGGTCGCGCACCGCCGGATCGAAATCGTTGGGACGCTTGCGCAGGCGATCGAGATGCAGCGCAGCACCCTCGGTCGTGGTGATGATGTAGGCCGCGGCGCGAGCGCGCGCAGCTTCGGGAAGCTCCACGATCCGCGCGGCACCGAGCGCCTTCGCGACACGCGCGACCGCCTCTGCCGCCTCCGGAAACAGATTTTGCTGGAAATAGCCGCCGGCGATCGCAACCCGCAACCCGCCAATATCGTTGGCAAGCAACGGCACGGTCGGCTCGACCGACTGCACAATGCAGGCCGGATCATCGGCATCAGGCCCCTGCATGGCGTCGTAGGCGAGCGCGAGGTCCTTCACGCTGCGCGCCAGCGGGCCGAGATGATCGAGGCTGGCGACGAACGGATAGGACCGCGCGCGCGACAGCCGGCCGTAGGTCGGCTTCAAACCGAACGTGCCGCAGAATGACGACGGCACGCGGATCGAGCCGTTGGTATCGGAGCCGAGCGCGATCGGCACCAGCGCGCCGCCGACGGCGCTGCCCGAGCCGCCGGAGGAGCCGCCGGTCATCCGCGCCGGATCATGCGGATTGCGCGACGGGCCGTCATGCACATTCTCGCCGGTGAAGTCGTAGGCGTATTCGCCCATGTTGAGCGCGCCGACCAGCACCGCACCGGCCGCTTCCATCCGCTCGATCAGCGTCGCATCGCGCGGCGACGGCGGCAGATCGCGGTTGATCTTCGAGCCGGCGCTGGTCGGAAGGCCCTGCACATCGAACAGGTTCTTGACCGCGAACGGCACGCCGGCGAGCGGGCCGACCGGTTGACCGGCGGCGATCGCGGCATCGACCGCGCTGGCCCTGGCGCGCGCGCGATCGGCGGTGACGTCGGTGAAGGCATTGAGGACCTTGTCATGCGCGGCGATGCGCGCCAGCGCAGCCTCGGTCGCGGCAAGAGCCGTGATCTTGCGGCTCGATACGGCCTGCGCGATCTCGGCGGCCGACATGGAAGCGGGAGTTTCGGACATCGGGGTCTCAGGTCGAATAGACGGCGGCCGACACGACGTCGTCCGGCAGCGGGAAATCATCGACCAGCCGCGCCAGTCGCAGCGAGACGTCGAGATTGGCGCGCACCGCCGGACGCCACGCGTCCTCCAGCGGCAACGCCATCGCGCCGGCGACGGCGTTCATATAGTCGTCGAGATGATCGGTCATTTCGCTCCCAATAACGATTTTGCGCATGATCTCCGCGCAAACGCATTCCGCGTTTGTCGCGAGGAAAACCGGTCCCCACTTTTCCGGATCATGCGTCAAGACACCGGCAGCGGCGGATGCGGGATCGCCGTCAGCAGCTCCCTTGTATAGGCATCCTGCGGATTGCCCAAGACGTGTTCGGATGTGCCCTGCTCCACGATGCGACCGGCGCGCATCACGATGACGCGATCACACAGCAGACGTACGACGTTGAGGTCGTGCGACACGAACAAATAGCTCATGCCCATCGAATGCTTGAGGTCCTGCAGCAAATTGAGCACCACCGCCTGCACCGAGACATCAAGTGCCGCGGTCGGCTCGTCGAGGATGACGAGCTTCGGGTGCAGCGCGATGGCGCGTGCGATGCCGACGCGGGCCTTCTGGCCGCCGGAGAGCTGGTGCGGGAAGCGGTCCAACAGATTGACCGGCAGGCCGACCAGCCGCGCGAGCTCCTCACAGCGGGCGCGGAGCGCGTCGCGCCCGCTGATGTCACCCAGCTGCATGATCGGATCCGCGATGGCGCGCGCCGCGGTGAAGCGCGGATTGAGGCTGTCGGTCGGATCCTGAAACACCATCTGGATCTGGCTGCGCCGCGGCAGCCGCGCGAACGACTGCGGCGTGATGCCGCCGATGTCCTCGCCGTCGAACATGATGCGGCCGGAGGTCTGGTCCAGCAGCCGCATCACCATCATCGACGTCGTCGACTTGCCGCAGCCGGATTCGCCGACCAGCCCGACACTCTCGCCATGATCGATCGAGAAGCTGATACCGTCGACCGCACGGAAGGTCTCTTCCTCGACCGGCGGCTTGCGCCCGAACAACTTTGCCAGCATCCCGCCCGCGCCCTGGCGCGGGTATTCCTTGACGAGCTTTTCGACTGATAGGAGAGGCTCCATCCGCCCCCTCTCCCCGCTCTTTACGGGGAGAGGGTTGGGGTGAGGGGCCGCATCCGCAGGCACGGCCCGTGGAGGGTCCCCCTCACCCGCCACGCTCTTGCGCGCGAGTGCGCTGCCGAGCGTGTCGGCCTCTCCCCGCACGCGGGGAGAGGCAAGCGAATCCTCCTCCGGCAACAGATCCCGGAGCGACACCCCGAGCCGCGGCGTCGCGCGCATCAGCTTCCGGGTGTAGGCATGCCGGGGCGCGGCGAAGATGTCGGCCGAGACGGCGGTCTCGACCACGCGGCCCTTCTCCATCACCACGACGCGGTCGCAATAGGCGGCGGCGAGGCCGAGATCATGCGTGATCAGGATCGTCGACATCGCCCGGCGCCGGGTCAGCTCGACGATCAGGTCCATCACCGCCTTCTGGGTGGTGACGTCGAGGCCGGTGGTCGGCTCGTCGGCGATCAGAAGCTGCGGATTGCAGGCCAGCGCCAGCGCGATGACGACGCGCTGGCACATGCCGCCGGACAGCTCGAACGGATAGGCGTGGTAGCGCTCGCGTGCGCGCGCGATCTTGACCCGCTCCAGCGCCTCGATCGCCGTCTCGCCGCGATCGGTGACCTGCGCCTGCTGCACATGCTGGCGCAGCACGTCCTCGATCTGGTGACCGACCTTGCGGATCGGATTGAGCGCGGCGCGCGGATTCTGGAAGATCATCGAGACTTCGCGGCCGCGCAGATCGCGCATCTGGCTCTCCGAGGCCGACTTGACGTCGATGCCGGAGAACATCACCGAGCCCTCGGCGATCCGGCCGGCGCGATCGAGGATGCGCATCACGGCATAGGAGGTTACCGACTTGCCGGAGCCGGACTCGCCGACGATGCCGACGGTCTCGCCCTTGCCGACCGATATGTCGACGTGCTGCACCGCCTTGACGATGCCGCGGCGGGTGGTGAACTCGACCGTGAGGTCGCTGACGTCGAGCAGCGGCTGGGCGGTCATGCGCACCTCCCCTCATGCGGTGCGTCATCCAAAAATCCGCAAAACAACCCCATGCAAAGGAGCGGAGCGGTAGCACGGCACCGGACCGGGACAGGCATCATGTTCTCCGCCTGTCCAGTGCGCCCCCTCGCCCCGCTCTTGCGGGGAGAGGGTTGGGGTGAGGGGCATCTATCGGCACGTACAACTGGCTGAGGAGTGCGCGGAGCGCCCCCCTCACCCGGTCCGCTAACGCGGCCCGGCCTCTCCCCGCACGCGGGGAGAGGCGAAGAAAGCGCGCATGCGTTAGCCAGGTCCACATCATCACGTCCTCCGCTGCGGGTCGACGATGTCGCGCAGACCGTCGCCGAGCAGGTTGAAGCAGAACACCGCGATCATCAGCGCCAGGCCCGGGAACAGCGCGATCCACCACTCGCCCGACACCATGAAGCCTGCGCCCTCGGCGACCATGATGCCCCACTCCGCGGTCGGCGGCCGGACGCCGAGCCCGATGAAGGACAGGCCCGCGGCGTTGAGGATCGCATAGCCCATGGTCAGCGACATCTGCACGATCATGATCGGCATGATGTTGGGCAGGATGTGCCCGAGCAGAATGCGGTACTCGCCGTTGCCGGACAGCCGCGCCGCCTGCACGAAGCCGGCATTGCGGCGGACGTTTGCTTCTGCGCGTGCGACGCGGGCATAGAGCGGGAAGTTCACGATCGCGGTCGCGATGATGATGTTCTGCACGGTGTTGCCGAGCGCCGCGACGATGCCCATCGCCAGCACGAACAGCGGAAACGCCATGATGGTGTCGGCGATGCGGCCGACGATGCGGTCGGTCCAGCCGCCGAAATAGCCGGCGGCGATGCCGGCCAGCCCGCCCATCAGGAACACCAGCACGACGGAGGCGACCGCGATGAAGGTGTCGAGCCGCGTCGCGACGATGACGCGGCTGAAGATGTCGCGGCCGAGCTGATCGGTGCCGAACCAGTGCGCGGCGGACGGCGGCTTCAATGCAGCCGCGGTGTCGGAGGCGAGCGGGTCGTACGGCACCACGTAGGGCCCGAACAGCGCGGCAAACAGGATCAGGACCAGCAGCGCGAAGGCAAAGCCGGTGACCTTGTTTTCGCTCAAGACGTAGCGGGTCTGCTCAAAAGCAGCGGCAAGCCCCGACGTGCGGGCGGGTCCTGCGGGTTCGACGGTTGGAGCTACGGTGCTCATGCTCTAGCCCTCCAGCCTGACGCGGGGATCGATCACGCCGTAGAGGATGTCGATCACCAGATTGAGCAGCACGTACATGACCGCCATGGTCAGCACGAAGCCCTGCACCGGCGCGAAGTCGGATGCGATCAGCGCCTCGACCGCGTAGGAGCCGATGCCGGGCCAGGCGAACACCTTTTCCACCAGCACATTGGCGCCAAGCAGGAACGAGAACACCATGCTGAGCGTGGTGATGACCGGCAGCATCGCGTTGCGGAAGGCGTAGGTGACGATCACCTTGCCGGGCGACAGGCCGCTGGCACGCGCGGTGCGGACGAAGTCGGACGCCAGCACCGCCAGCATCGAGGCCCGCGTCATCCGCGCGATCGGCGCCAGCGAGAAGATCGCGAGCGTCACCGCCGGCAGGATCAATTGGCTGAGCGCGGAACGAAACGCCTCGAAGTCTCGCGCGATCAGCGTGTCGACGAGATAGAAGCCGGTGACGGTCGGCGGTGCGCTAGCGAACACGTCGAGCCGGCCGAGCGGCGCCGGCGACCAGCCGAGCCGGAAGTAGAACAGATAGACCAGCACGAGCCCGGTGAAGAACACCGGCAGCGACACGCCGGCCGTGGTGGTGACGCGGCAGAGATGGTCGATCCAGGAGCCCGGCCGCGTCGCCGCCAGCACGCCGAGCGGGATCGCGATCACGATGGAGACGACGAGGCCGAGCAGAGTGAGCTCGGCCGACGCCGGCAGGCGGTTGCGCAGCTCGGCCGCCACCGGCTGGCCGGTGGTGAGCGATGTGCCGAGATCGCCATGGGCGAGATCGTTGGTGTAGCGGACGAACTGCTCGATCAGCGGCTTGTCGAAGCCGAGCTTCTTCCGGATCTGGTCGACCGCCTCCTTGGTGGCCGCGGGGCCAGCAAAATACGCCGCGGGATCGCCCGGCAGCGCACGCGTCAAAAGGAACGTCACGATCACGACCCCGATCAGCGACGGGATCGCGAACAGCAGCCGCTTGCCGATCATCGCAAGCATGAGCGCCTCACCCCTTCGCCATCGCGCGATAATCGAGGCGGCGGTGGAACCAGTATTGGTAGCCCGTCACGTTCTTCTGCATCGCGACGTTGACGAAGGGCTGATAGAGCGGGATGCGCGGGATGTCGGCGAAGGCGAGATCGACGAAACCCTTGACGTCGGCGTCGTAGGCCGCGGTGTCACCATTCGCGGCGGCAATGCGTGCGCCGTCGATGAGCTTGTCCATCTCGGGCGATTTGTAGCTCATCGTGTTGAAGATCGAATTGTTGCCGTGATAGCACCAGTAGAAGAAGTACTCGGGGTAATCGAGCCAGCCCGAGAACACGTTGGTGAACAGCGGCATTTCCTTCTTGGTGAGCTCGGTGCGCCAATTGGCGCCGGGCACCTTGTTGATGGTGGTCTTGATGCCGAGCTGCGCCAGACTCTCCTGCACCAGCACGCAAAGCGGCTCGTTGACACCTGCGAAATTCAGGTCGAACGAGATCGTGGTCTCGAAACCGTTGGCGTAGCCGGCCTCCGCGAGCAGCGCCTTGGCCTTCTCCATGTCGGTAAAATACTTGGTCGGCTGCGGCCAGGCGACCTCGGTCGGCTTGTCCTTGGCCGCGCCGAACATCGGGTTGGCGAGACCGAACAGCACCGCATCCATGATCTTCTGATACGGCATCGCGTAGGCCATCGCCTGCCGTACCTTGGGATTGTCGAACGGCGGCTTGGTCACGTTCATGCCGATATACTGGATGCCGTTGGAGAACGGCAGCGAGACCACGTTGAGCTTGCCGCTCGCCTTCATCTCCTGGAAGTCCTTGAACGGCAGCTCATAGGAGATGTCGGCATCGCCGCGCTCGAGCAGCGCTCGGCGGTTGCCGGCCTGCGGCACCATGCGCCAGATCACGCGCTTGATCTTCGGCAACGGGCCGCAGACCCACTCGTCGTTGCGTTCCATGACGACTTCGGTGCCGGCGGTCCATTTGGTCACCTTGTAGGCGCCGGAGCCCGCGGTCTGCTGCTTGGTGAATTCGAGGCCCCACGGATCCTTCTCGCTGGCGTTCTTCTTCACGAGTTCGGAGTTGACGACGCAGGGCACGATGACAGCGAGGTCGGGGATCGTCAGCTTGTCCTTCCTGAGGAAGTCGACGCGCACCGTATAATCATCGACGACCACGAACTGCTCGGGCTTGGTCAACGAGCCCGCGCTCATCTGGAAGGTCGGAAAGCCGCCGACAGAGACGGCACGGTCGAGCGACCATTTGACGTCCTTCGCCGTGACAGGCGTGCCGTCATGGAATTTGGCGTTCTTGCGCAGCTTGAAGGTGACCGACATGTCGCCGATGTTGATGTCCTCGGCGAGCTCAGGCTTGAACTTGTCGCGGTCGTAATAGGGCACGCCGCCCGGACCGCTCTTCATCTCGTGACTGATCAGGCGGTCGTAGCAATTCCACGACACCTCGTAGCCCGGCACGTTGGTGCCGACGCCGTGGATATCGAGATTGTTGGGACCGCCTTCGGAGACGATGAGCAGCGTCTCGGAGCGCGCGTCGGCCTTGGCCGGCGACCAGATCGCGGGCGCGGTCGGCGCCAGCGCCCCCGCGGCCAGCCCGGACACCGATTTGAGGAAATCGCGACGCTTCATGTGATGCTCCAACGCCCTGGGAAACGGCCTTGGAACTCAGATCGCAAGGATTGTGCCAACCCTTAACGAAATCTTATGTCCTGCTAATGCCTTGCCGGAGCGAGGTAAAACGTCGGCCGGTATCCCGGTCGGGCAAAATCTCAGATCGCCAATTGCATACAAAGACAGGCTATATGCTCAATAGATGAGCATGAAACGGCTTCTGCTTGCTTTGTGGCCGGCAATAGAGGCCGCGCGCTGAAGCGCGCTAATCCGGCCAGATCAGCTCCTGCAATTGCACGAAGTCGTCGACCCGGTCCGGCCAGCCGTCGATGCAGATGTGCCGGAGCGGATCGCTGGCAGAGTGCAGCATCAAGAGCGCCATCAGCCGCCGCTTCAGCGTGAACGTCACATCAGTGCGCGAGATGCCGAAGCCGTCGAACAGGCTGCGCACCCGGCGCGGATGCCCGGCGGCCATGAAGGCGCCGGGACCGAGCAGGTCGTACTCGCCCCATCCGGCCCGGACGTCGCCGAAGTCGAACAGGCCGGCGACGTGCCAGCCGTCGGCCCGGCGCCCGAGCAGAAAGTTCTCCGGAATGTACTCGCCGGTCAGGATCACCGGCGGCGCGTTCATCGGGATCAACTCAGCGGCGTCACGCAGGAGATCGTCGAGCGAGGTGAGGAATTTTTTGGGCAGGCCGAGCCGCTCATGGCGCGCCCGGCACTGCGCGATCTGCCCGCGCATGAAGGCCTCCCAGCGCGGCTCGATCGCGCGCAGGCTGCCGGGCGGCACGCGCTGCACCTCGGCAATCACGGCCCCGATCTCGGCGAGCACGCGCTCGCGCTCGGCTTCCGACAGGGATGGCCAGACCTCCGAGCCGACGGTGCCGGACAGGCGAGTGATGACGAGATACGGCCAGCCGTCGCGTTCGCCCTCCGCGACAAGATCGGGAATCGGAATGCCGAGCCGTCCGCGCAACTCGGCAAGCGCGCCGCGCTCGGACACGAATTGCGGGCGCAGAAACGGCGGGAAGAGTTTGAGGATCAGGTTATCGTCCAGCCCGACAACCAGATTGGTGCCGGTCGAGAACACATGCGGCGCGACGCACGACAGCCCGTGGCCATCAGCAATATCGCGCGCGACCGGCAACCAGCGCGACGTGCCGCTGCGCCAGGCGCGGTAGGAATCGTAGTTGGTGAGGGAAGGAAGGGATATCATTTCAAGGAATCTCGTCGCCCAATCCATCCCCGTCGTCCTGAGGTGCGAGCGGAGCGAGCCTCGAAGGATGAATCGGCCCGACTGGTGGCCGTCGATCCCTCGAGACGCCGCTTCGCGGCTCCTCAGGATGACGGAGAAACAGTTGAGCAGTCTTGATGCCCCTCACCTATCCGGATTGGCGCGCTCGAACTGGCGCAAGAGGCGGTTGCCGCGCTCGACGGCGTTGTCCATCGCGGCTTGCGCCGAACGCTTGCCGGCGAACACCTGCTCGAGCTCCTCCTCGATCACGTCGCGGATCAGGACGAACGAGCCGAGGCGGATGCCCTTCGAATGGTCGGTCGGCGGCTTCAGCGTCACCTCCTCGATCGAGATCGAGGCGCCGGGATTGCGATCGTAGAAACCCTGCGCGCGGGTCAGATCGAATGCGGCGCGGGTGATCGGCAGGTAGCCCGTGTTCTGGTGCCAGGTGGCCTGCACCTCCGGCCGCGACAGATAGGCGAAGAACTTCGCCACGCCGGCATATTCGGCGCGCGGCCGGTCGCGCAGCACCCACAGCGTCGCGCCGCCGATGATCGAGTTCTGCGGCGCGCCCTGCACGTCGGGTTCGTACGGCATCATGCCGTAGCCGACCTCGAATTTGGAATTGGCCTTGATGTCGGCGCGCGTGCCCGACGAGCCGATGAAGATGCCGCACTCCCCTTTCTGGAAGCGCGGCTCGGCCGCCTGCCCGCGGCCGCTATAGTCGAAGGTCTTGTCGGCCTGCCACTGCGCGAGCTGCGCGATGTGGCGCACCACCAGCGGATTGTTGAAGATCAGTTGGGCGTCCAGCCCGGAAAACCCGTTGGCCTTGGTCGCGATCGGCAGATTCTGGAAGGCGGAGAAGTTCTCGACATTGATCCAGGACGGCCACGACGTGGTCACGCCGCACATCGCGCCCGCCGCGCGCAGCCGCTTGGCCACGACGCCGAGCTCCGGCCAGGTCCTGGGCGGCACACTCGGATCGAGCCCGGCGGACCGGAACATATCCTTGTTGTAGTAGAGGATCGGCGTCGAGGCATTGAAGGGGAACGACAGCATGTTGCCGTCGACATCGGCATAGTAGCCGGCCACCGCGGGCAGATAGGCCGACGGCGCGAATGCCTCGGACTGATCGCGCATCAGCTCGAACACCGGATAGATCGCGCCGCGGGCCGCCATCATGGTTGCGGTCGCGATCTCGTTGACCTGAACGATCGCCGGCTGGCTGCGCGATCGGAAGGCGAAGATCGCCGCGGTGACGGTCTCGGTATAGTTGCCCTTGTAGGCGGGCACGATCCGGTAGTCGGATTGCGAGGCGTTGAAATCGGCGGCAAGCTTCTCGAGCTGCTTGCCGAGCTCGCCCGACATCGCGTGCCACCACATGATCTCGGTGGCCGCCCGCGCCGGCGACACAAGCAGAAGAGCCGCGACGACGAGGTACAGGGGCTTCAAAGCGAACTTCACGACGAGCCGTTCCCGGATGCCAACATGCCCTCATAAGGCGCTACAACCGCAGATTCAACCGACACCGCAGGTTGCACCGCGGATTTAACGTTTGGCCGATGGCGAACCAGCGCCATTCTGCTAAAAATGCGTTGAACCTTTTCTTCCCGCCCAGGACACAATTCACAAGGGGAATAGTAGCCTGTGTACCGCCGCGCCGGCCTTTCGCGGATAACGATGCTTGCCGTCGCGCTGTCATGGGCAGCGGTCCCGGCGAGCGTTTTTGCGCGCGAATTCCGGACCGCCGATACCCAGAATGAGGACTATCCGACCGTCCAAGCGCTGAATTACATGGACCGTCTGATCGCCGAACGCACCGCCGGCCGGCACCGCATCGTGGTCTTCCATTCCCGCCAGCTCGGTGAGGAGAAGGAGACGCTGGAGCAGACCCGGGCCGGCGCCATCGACTTGAACCGGACCAATGTCGCGCTGATCGGGACAATGGTGCCGTCGGTCAACGTGCTGGCAATGCCGTTCCTGTTTCGATCGCCCGAACACCTGCAAACCGTGCTGGATGGACCGATCGGCAGCGATATCCTGAACAGTCTCGGGGATCACGGCTTCGTCGGGCTGGCCTTCTACGATTCCGGCGCCCGCTCGATCTATAACAGCGTGCGCCCGGTGCGTTCGCTCGACGACCTCAAGGGACTGCGGGTGCGCGTGCAGCAATCCGAACGGATGTCGGACATGGTGCGCGCGCTCGGCGCCCAGCCGGTCCAGATGCCCTACGGCCAGGTGCTGACCGGATTCGCCACCGGGCTGATCGACGGCGCCGAGAACAACTGGGCGTCCTTCGTCACCACCGGTCACTACAAATATGCCGGCTACTACACGCTGACCCGGCACACTTTCAGTCCGGACGTGCTGCTGATGTCGCAAAAGGCCTGGGCCAGCCTCTCGGCGGAGGAGCAGGCGATCTTCCGCGAGGCCGCGCAACGCTCCAGCGCCTACATGCGCGAGAGATGGCGGGACCTCGAGGAGCGCTCGCGCCAGCAGGCGGAGCTGGCCGGCGTCAAGATCGTGACCGACATCGACCGCAAGCCGTTCGAAGCCGCGATGGCCGGCATCTACGCCGGGGCCGAGCGCGATCCTGCGATATCAGCGCTGATCGAACGCATCCGCAACATGGAGTAACCGGATCTTGGACGCACCAGAGCAGGACGGGACTGTGCGACGGCGGGCGGCCTTCGGGCCGCAGGGCCGTTTCCGCATCGTCCAGTTGCTGCGTGCGGTCCCGATCCGCTGGCGCATCCTTTCGATCGCCCTGCTCAACTCCGCGGTCGTGATCGTGCTGGCGGTGCTGATCTGGAACGGCTCGAAGGTGCTCGGCTCGGCCTGGGAGGATGTCCGCCAGGTGCGGGAATCCGACAAGATCCTGGCCAAGCTCGAAAGCGAGACCAGCCGTCTGCAGAACCTGATCCATCGCTACATCAATCAGCCGAGCCCGGACCTGTTCGCTGAAATCCTGCTGCTCCGCGAGGCCGTGCTCGGCACGCTGACCAACCGGGCCTCGACCGACCCGATGCTGTCAGGCTCGGTCGAGCAGCTGGAGCGCGTCACCAGCCGTTTCCTCGACGGCTTCGGCGAACTGCGCACCGTGCAGACCAGGATCGCCAAGACCTATGACGAGCAGGTGCTGTCGCCGACCAAGGACATGGCCGGGCTCTATTCGATCATCGAGGGCGCGACCGGCCATCGCGATGCACTGATCTGGCCCGCGCTCGGCAAGTCGCGCGAAGCGTTCACCTCGCTGCTGGTCGCCGCCAACGCCTACTACCTCTCGCTTGCCTCCTCGTCGGCCGAGGAGGCCCGCCGCAACATCGATACGATCGAGCGGACGATTCCCGTCATGACCGATCTGGCCGAGAACGATCTGCAGCGCATGGCGCTGGCGCGGCTCAAGGTCAAGACCGCCGAGCTGCGCGACGGGCTCGGCAAGCTCAGCGAGCAGCTCACCAACCGCACCGATCTGCTGCGCAACTCGATCGACGCCAGCCAGGCCGATGCGATCGGCGCGATCGACGATCTCTCGGTGAAGATGCGCCAGCGCGAGCAGAAGGCGCAGGAGACGTTCGACAAGACGCTGACCTCGATCTCGCGCCGGGTGCTGTCGATTGCCGTGATCTTCCTCGGCGTCATCATGTCGGCCGGCGTCATGATCGCGCTGTCGATCCGGCTGCCGCTGGCGCAGATCATGGCCGCGATGCGCACCATCACCTCGGGTGACCTCGACCGGCCGGTGCAGGGCACGTCGGCCAAGGACGAGGTCGGCGCCATGGCGCGCGCGGTCGAAGTGTTCCGCGAAAACGCGATCGCCAAGCGCAAGACCGAGGACGAGCTGCGCACCGCCAAGGAGGAGGCCGAAAGCGCGCTGCTCGAGCTCAATACCGCGCAGCAGAACCTGATCGATGCCGAACGTCTCGCCGCGCTCGGCGGCCTCGTTGCCGGCGTCGCCCACGAGGTCAACAACCCGATCGGCATCAGCCTGACGGTGGCCTCGAGCTTTGCCCGCCGCAGCGAGATGTTCGAGAACGATTTGAAGACCGAGCCGCTGCGCCGCTCCAGGCTCGACGAGTTCGTCCGCGCCTCGCGTGACGCATCGCAGCAACTGGTCTCGAACCTGACGCGCGCCGGCGAGCTGATCCAGTCGTTCAAGCAGGTCGCCGTCGACCGATCGCATGCCGAACGCCGCCAGTTTGCCTTGAGCGAATCCACCGACCAGATCGTGGCGAGCCTGCGGCCGGTGCTCAAGAAGGCCGCGATCGCGCTGTCGGTCGATGTGCCCGAGGGGCTCTTGATCGACGGCTATCCCGGCGCCTATGGGCAGATCTTAACCAATCTTTTCCTCAACGCCGTCAATCATGCCTTTGCCGATGGCCGCTCCGGCACCATCACCATCTCGGCGCGCGGGCGCGGCGCCGACGATGTGGAGATCATCTTCGCAGACGACGGGGCGGGCATGACGCCGGACGTGCAGCGGCAGGCGTTCGACCCGTTCTTTACGACGCGCCGCAACGAAGGTGGTACGGGCCTTGGCCTCCACATCGTCTATAACCTCGTCACCCAGCAGCTCGGTGGACGCATGATGCTGGAGTCAAGGGTAGGACAAGGCACCACTTTTCGCATTATCATGCCCAGGATCGCCAAGGGGGCTGCCAAGGGCGAGCCCACGATCGCTGACGCAGCAGCCGACGGAACCAGTCAATGGCCGAACAGGACGATGTCCTCCAACTGATCGACGATACCGAGAGCCCCCCGGAGGACTCGTCGGCCCGCAAATGGAAGATCGCCGTCATCGACGACGATCACGCCGTCCATGAAGGCACCCGTTTCGCGCTGAGCGATTACAACCTGAACGGTTCGACGCTGGAGATCCTCTCGGCCTACTCTGCGGCCGAAGGCCGCACGCTGATGCGGGACAACCCCGACATCGCGGCCGTGCTGCTCGACGTCATCATGGAGACCGACGTCGCCGGCCTCGAGCTCGTCGAGTTCATCCGCAACGAGATCAAGAACGAGACCGTGCGCATCATCCTGCGCACCGGCCAACCCGGCCAGGCGCCGGAGCGGCGCGTCATCGTGCAATACGACATCAACGACTACAAGGCGAAGACCGAGCTCACCGCCGACAAGCTGTTCACGTCGCTGACCGCCGCGCTGCGCAGCTACCAGCAGCTCGAGCGCATGGTGCAGACGCGGCGCGGGCTCGAGATCATCATCGACGCGGCCTCGACGCTGTACGATTTCAAATCGATGCAGCGGCTGGCCGAGGGCGTGCTGACCCAGCTCGCCTCGCTGCTCAACGTCGACTGCGCCGGCATTCTGGTGCTGCGCGACGACGGCAATTCGGCGGCGGCCGATTTCTCGGTGCTGGCCTGCTCGGGCTGCTACAGCCGCTTCATCGGCACCACCTCGTCGAAGGCGCTCGATCCGGACCTGCGGCACATGGTGGAGGAAGCATTCCAGCGCCGCAAGAACGAGTTCGCCGACCACCGCAGCGTGCTCTATTCGCGCACCGGCAGCGGCCGCGAGGTCGTGGTGCTGCTGCAGGCCGAGCGCCAGCTCTCCGACACCGACCGTGCGCTGGTCGAGATATTCTCGAGCCGGCTGTCGATCGCGTTCGACAATGTGATCCTCTACCAGCAGCTGCACGAGGCCAACACCCAGCTCGAGGACCGCGTCGCGCAGCGCACCCGCGCGCTGATGCAGGCCAACCGGCGGCTCTCGGCGCAGTGGCTGCGGCTGCAGCGCGCCAACGGCTTCAAGAACGAAATCCTCGGCACCGTCGCTCACGACCTGAAGAACCCGCTCGGCGTCATCCTCGGCCGCACCGAGATGCTGACCGAACTGATCGGCGCCGGCTCGCCGAAGGAAAACGTCACATCGCAGGTCGAGCACATAAGGGACGCGACCAAGCGGCTGACCTCGATGGTCGACCATCTGATCTCGGACGCGATGGCCGACGCCTTCGACATCACCATCCGCCGCGAGCCGGTCGACGTCGCGGCCCTGGTCAACGAGGTCACCGAGGCCAATCTGCCCTCGGCGGTCAACAAGCAGCAGAGCATCTCGGTCTCGGGGCCGCAGCAATTCGTCACGATGTGCGACGCCGACCGGATTCGCGAGGCGATCGACAACCTCGTCAGCAACGCCATCAAGTACTCGCCGATCGGCGGCAAGATCACGGTCACGGTCAGCCATGAGGGCGACGACACCGTGATCCGGATCGCCGACCAGGGACCCGGCCTCAGCCCCGAGGATCTCGGCCGGCTGTTCGGCCGGTTCCAGCGGCTGTCGGCCAAGCCGACCGCGGGCGAAAGCTCGACCGGGCTCGGCCTTTCCATCGTCAAGCGCATCATCGACATGCATGGCGGCCATGTGACCGCGCAGAGCCCGGGCCCCGGACAGGGGTCGACCTTTACGGTTACACTGCCGGCGACAGAGACATCATGAGCCAGAACCCGCATATCTTCATCGTGGACGATGAGGCGCCGGCCCGAGAAATGGTCGGCGATTACCTCAAGATGCACGGCTTCGGCGTGACGCTGTGCGACGGCGGCAAGAGCCTGCGCAAGGAGATCGAGGGCTGCACGCCCGATCTCGTGGTGCTGGACCTCAACATGCCCGAGGAAGACGGGCTGTCGATCATTCGCGACCTCAAGAGCAAGATCAACGTCCCCGTCATCATGCTGACAGCTACTGCCAGCCCGATCGACCGGGTGGTCGGGCTGGAGCTCGGCGCCGACGATTACGTGGCCAAGCCCTGCGAATTGCGCGAGCTGATGGCACGCATCCGCTCGGTGCTGCGGCGGAGCGGGCCGGCGAAAGCGGCGGCGCCGGAACCGGCGAACGCGAAGGCCGAAAAGGAGCAGCTGGTTCGGTTCGGCACCAAATGGCTCGATCTCGAGGCCCAGGCGCTACGCGACGACGAGGGCAACGAGCATCCGCTGACGGCCTCCGAATTCGGCCTGCTGAAGGTGTTCGCGGCCAACCCGAAGCGGGTGCTGTCGCGCGAGCGGCTCTTGGAACTCGCCAATGCGCGCGACGCGGAGGCCTTCGACCGCGCCGTCGACCTGCGCATCATGCGCATCCGCCGCAAGATCGAATTCGACCCGACCAAGCCGTCCGTGATCCGCACCATCCGCGGCGGCGGCTATCTGTTCTCGCCGACCGGCGACAAGGCGTAGTCATTCCGGTGCCGTCCCCGTCATCCCCGCGCAAAGGCTTCGCCTTTGTCGCTGGAGGAGCCGCGCAGCGGCGTCTCGAAGGATGCACGGCCCCGGCTGGTGGCCGTCGATCCTTCGAGGCTCGCTGCGCTCGCACCTCAGGATGACGGGACTACGCCCTGCATCATCCTCGAATTTATCGATTTGGCTGTGCGACACACCCAGAATCCACACAGCAAAGGCTGTCAATCCGCGCAAAAATCCCTAAGTTTCGGCCATGCCGAAAACAGCCTCCAAAGCCCCCGCCAAGCCCGCATCGAAGACCGCCGCCAAGCCCGTTGCCGCCAAGGCCACGGCGAAGGGCGACCATGTCTTCCTGGTCGACGGCTCGTCCTACATCTTCCGCGCCTACCACGCGCTGCCGCCGCTGAACCGCAAATCCGACGGGCTGCAGGTCAACGCCGTGCTCGGCTTCTGCAACATGCTGTGGAAGCTGCTCCGCGACATGCCCGAGGACAACCGGCCGACGCATCTGGCGATCGTGTTCGACAAGTCGGAGATCACGTTCCGCAACAAGCTCTACCCCGACTACAAGGCGCACCGGCCGCCGGCGCCCGACGATCTGATCCCGCAATTCGCGCTGATCCGCGAGGCGGTGCGCGCCTTCGAACTGCCCTGCCTCGAGCAGGTCGGCTTCGAGGCCGACGATCTGATCGCGACCTATGCGCGGCTCGCCAGCGAGCGCGGCGCGACCACGACGATCGTGTCATCGGACAAGGATCTGATGCAGCTCGTCAACGACAAGGTCGTGATGTACGACACGATGAAGGATCGCCGCATCGGCCGCGACGAGGTGATCGAGAAGTTCGGCGTGCCGCCGGAGAAGGTGGTCGAGGTGCAGGCCCTGGCCGGCGACTCCACCGACAACGTGCCCGGCGTGCCCGGCATCGGCATCAAGACCGCCGCGCAGCTGATCATCGAATATGGCGATCTCGATCAGCTGCTGTTCCGCGCCGGCGAAATCAAGCAGCCGAAGCGGCGCGAGGCGCTGCTCGAGAACGCCGAGAAGGCGCGCATCTCGCGCCAGCTGGTGCTGCTTGACGACAAGGTCGACCTCGAAGTGCCGCTCGACGACCTCGCCGTGAACGAGCCCGACTCGCGCCGGCTGATCGCCTTCCTCAAGGCGATGGAGTTCACCACCCTCACCCGCCGCGTCGCCGACTACGCGCAGATCGACCCGGCCAATGTCGATGCCGATCCCGGCAACAAGAGCGGCGCGAGCGTGTTCTCGCCGTTGCCGCCGTCGGATGTGACGCCGGCGCCCGGAGACGCTCCGGCATCGGCCGCGGCGCCACTGCCGAAAGCCAAGCCGACCGGCGCGCGCGACGACAAGAATTCGAACCTGAAGGGCACGCCGGCAACGCTGGCCGAGGCCCGCGGCGAGGCGATCCGGAAAATTGGCTTCGACCGCAAGGCGTATCAGGCGATCGGCAGTCTCGATCAGCTCAACGCCTTCATCGCCCGCGTGCCCGACACCGGCTATGTCGCGATCGAGGCGATGTCGGAATCGATCGACCCGATGCAGGGCGAGCTCGCAGGCCTTGCGCTGGCGCTGGCGCCAAACGATGCGTGTTACGTCCCGCTCAGCCACCGGCAGGCCGGCGGCGGCGCGGGCCTGTTCGATGCCGGCCTCGCACCGGGCCAGATCAAGACCGCCGAGGCGCTGGCGGCGCTGAGGCCGCTGCTGGAGTCCGTTGGAATCCAGAAGGTCGGCTTTGACGTCAAGTTCACCTCGGTGATGCTGGCGCAGCACGGAATCACCCTGCGCAACATCGACGATGCGCAGCTCATGAGCTACGCGCTCGATGCCGGCCGCGGCTCGCATGCGCTGGAGGCGCTCGCCGAGCGCTGGTTCGGCCACGCCGTCGTCAATTACGGCGGCCTCGTCGGCAGCGGCAAGGGCAAGCTGACCTTCGATCAGGTCACGATCGACAAGGCCAGCGAATATGCGGCCGAAAGTGCCGACGTGATTCTGCGGCTGTGGCGGGTGCTGAAGCCGCGTCTCGTCGCCGAGCGGATGACGACGGTGTATGAGACGCTGGAGCGGCCGCTGGTCTCGGTGCTGGCGCGGATGGAACGGCGCGGCATCTCGATCGATCGCCAGGTGCTGTCGCGGCTGTCGGGCGATTTCGCCCAGACCGCTGCGCGCGTCGAGGCCGAGATCCAGGAGATCGCCGGCGAGCGGGTCAATGTCGGCAGCCCGAAGCAAATCGGCGACATCATCTTCGGCAAGATGGGATTGCCCGGCGGCAGCAAGACCAAGACCGGCGCGTGGTCGACCACCGCGCAGGTGCTCGACGAGCTCGCCGAGCAAGGCCACGAATTCCCGAAGAAGATCCTGGAGTGGCGCCAGGTCTCGAAGCTGAAATCGACCTACACCGACGCGCTGCCGACCTATGTCAATCCGCAGACCCATCGCGTCCACACCACCTACGCGCTGGCCGCGACCACCACGGGCCGGCTGTCGTCGAACGAGCCGAACCTGCAGAACATCCCTGTTCGTACCGAGGACGGCCGCAAGATCCGCCGCGCGTTCATCGCGACGCCGGGCCACAAGCTGGTGTCGGCCGACTATTCCCAGATCGAGTTGCGGCTGCTCGCCGAGATCGCCGACGTGCCGGTGCTGCGCCAGGCCTTCCGCGACGGGCTCGACATTCACGCCATGACCGCATCCGAAATGTTCGGCGTGCCGATCAAGGACATGCCGAGCGAGGTGCGCCGCCGCGCCAAGGCGATCAACTTCGGCATCATCTACGGCATCTCGGCGTTCGGCCTCGCCAACCAGCTCGGCATCGCCCGCGAGGAGGCCTCGGCCTACATCAAGAAATACTTCGAGCGCTTCCCGGGCATCCGCGCCTATATGGACGAGACCAAGGACTTCTGCCGCCGCAACGGCTATGTGACGACGTTGTTCGGGCGCAAGTGCTACTACCCCGACATCAAGGCGTCCAACGCCTCGGTGCGCGCCTTCAACGAACGCGCCGCCATCAATGCGCGGCTGCAGGGCACCGCGGCTGACATCATCCGCCGCGCCATGATCCGCGTCGAGGACGCGCTCACCGAGAAAAAGCTCTCGGCGCAGATGCTTTTGCAGGTGCATGACGAACTGATCTTCGAGGTGCCCGACGACGAGGTCGCGGCGACGCTGCCGGTGGTGCAGAAGGTGATGCAGGACGCACCCTTCCCGGCGGTGATCCTGTCGCTACCGCTGCAGGTCGACGCCCGCGCCGCGAACAATTGGGACGAGGCGCATTAGCGCTTCCTCACCTCGCCCCGCTTGCGGGGAGAGGTCGGATCGCTCTTGTGATCCGGGTGAGGGGGTACAGGTCTCACCTCGGTCCTTGCACGTTGAGAGAACCCCTCACCCCCAACCCTCTCAGAGCGAGCTTCGCTCGTCTCGACCCCGCATCCGCCTTCGCCCGAAGGCGGGCTTCGGCGGACAAGAGAGCGGGGCGAGGGAGCGCACCACCGCCCCGCCACATTGCTCCGAGAGCAATTCCGCGATGGCCGCGCGGCGGACGGCACGCTAGAAGCGTGCGCATCCCTCGCGAGACCCGTCATGCCCCACACCTCCGCTTTGCTCGGCTTTGCGCTCATCTGCCTTGGCATGGTGCTGACGCCGGGGCCGAACATGATCTACCTGATCTCGCGCTCGATCACGCAGGGGCCCGCGGCGGGCATCGTCTCGCTCGGCGGCGTGGCGCTCGGCTTCGTGTTCTACATGATGTGCGCGGCGTTCGGCATCACCGCATTGCTGTTTGCGATTCCCTACGCCTATGACGCGCTGCGCTTTGCCGGCGCGGGCTATTTGCTGTGGCTCGCATGGCAGGCCGTGAGGCCCGGCGGCCGCTCGCCGTTCCAGGTCAAGGCGCTGAAGGTCGACGGCCCGCGCAAGCTGTTCGCGATGGGCTTCGTCACCAATCTGCTGAACCCGAAGATCGCGATGCTTTATCTGGCGCTGCTGCCGCAGTTCATCGATCCCACCGGCGGCAGCGTGCTGACGCAGTCGCTCGCGCTCGGCTCGATCCAGATCGTGATCAGCGTCAGCGTCAACGCGATGATCGCGCTCGCCGCCGGTTCGATCGCGGTGTTTCTCGGCACTCGCCCGACCTGGCTCCTGGTGCAGCGCTGGCTGATGGGCACGGTGCTCGCAGGGCTGGCGATGAAGATGGCGCTCGAAGCGCGGCAGGCCTAGCTTTCTTCACCTCGCCCCGCTCTTGCGGGGAGAGGTCGGCGCGTAGCGCCGGGTGAGGGGCGCATCCGCAAATTCAATTCCCACCGTTATCGGGGAGATAGCCCCTCACCCCACCCCTCTCCCCGCAAGGGCGGGGCGAGGGAGAAGATCAATCCAGCTTCGCCTCCATGCCCCGCTTCGTCGCCGGGCGAGCCATCAGCGTCTCGTACCAGCGCTTGACGTTGGGGAAGTCTGATAGCTCGACCTTGTGGCGCGGATGGCGCCAGGCCCAGCCGAGGATGGCGAAATCGGCGACCGAGAGATCGCCGGCGACGAATTCGCGCTCCTGAAGCCGGCGGTCGAGCACGCCGTAGAGCCGCCGCGTCTCGGCCATGTAGCGCTTCAGGCCGTAGGCGCGGTCCTGCTCGTTCTCCAGCGCGATGAAATGGTGCACCTGGCCCGGCATCGGGCCGAAGCCGCCCATCTGCCACATCAGCCACTCATAGACCGGGATCCGCTCCGCCAGCGGCTTCGGCAGGAACTTGCCGGTCTTCTCGCCGAGATAGAGCAGGATCGCGCCGGACTCGAAAATGCTAACCGGCTTGCCGCCCGGCCCATCCGGATCGACGATCGCCGGGATCTTGTTGTTCGGACTGATCGCGAGGAAGGCGGGCGCCATCTGCTCGCCCTTGCTGATGTTGACCGGGATCACCTTGTAGGGCAGCCCCATTTCCTCCAGCGCCACCGAGATCTTGCGGCCGTTGGGGGTGTTCCAGGTGTGCAGCTCGATGGTCATTTCCGCTTCCCGTGCAAGTGTTTGGGCAAGTGTTCGGCCGAGTGTTTGGCGCCTGCTTACGGGGAACGGAACGGCCGCACAACCGCGCTTTGCGGAAAGCACGCCCGCGGAAATCGCGGCTTGGGCACTGTTGACGGCCCGATTTCCACGCTGGAATGTGCCGGTAAGCGTGGATAGATTGCCGCCCGCCTCAAACCCTCAAGGGAAAAAGTCTTTGTCCAAATCAGCCTCCCGCGCCCGCCTCGCCGAGATCATCCGCAAGCGCTCGTTCGGCCGCGGCGAGATCACGCTGGCGTCGGGCCGCAAGAGCGACTTCTATTTCAACCTGAAGCCGACGATGCTCGATCCCGAGGGCGCGGCGCTGCTCGCCGAGCTCACCTATGAAGCGCTGAAGGATGACAAGCTCGATTTCGTCGGCGGGCTCGAGATGGGCGCGGTGCCGCTCGCCGGCGCCATCGCGCAACTGTCCTGGCTGAAGGGCCACCCGATCGCGGCGTTCTTCGTGCGCAAGAAGCCGAAGGAGCACGGCGCGAAGCTGTCCGTCGAAGGGCTGGCGAAGGGCGAGAGCCTTGCGGGCAAGCGGATCGTGATCGTCGAGGACGTCACCACGACAGGCGGCTCGGCGCTGAAGGCGGTGGAAGCCGTGCGCGAGGCCGGCGGCGAGATCGCCCTGGTCTTCACCATGGTCGACCGCGAGGAAGGCGCCACCGAGACGTTCGCCGAAGCCGGGCTCCAATTCCGCGCGCTGTACAAGGCCGGCGAGTTCCTGAAGGACTGAGTTTATTCCCTCCCTCTTCCCGCAAGCGGGGCGAGGTGGATGGGGCGGTTCGCGCGACCTCGCCTTCGTGTGACGCCGTCACCCCAAATCAATCGCTCGTTTACCATCGCGCACTAGGGTGAAGCCGCCGGGGCAGCTTGTCGCCGTGGCGCGTCGGGTGGAGTTGGCGTTGCGTACAGAGTTGAGTGATCGGCGCATGCGGCGCCGCGTGATGCTGGGCGCCGCAGCCTTTGCGGGTTCCGTCCTGGTGGTGCCCGCGCCTGTATCGGCCGAAGGGCTGTTCGACTTCTTCTTCGGCGGTTCCCAGAAGCAACAGGGTCGGCAGGCGCCGCCGCAGGCCAATTTCTTCGCCGATCCGTTCGGCCTCAATCAGCAGGCTGAACGGCAGCCGTCCGCCCCCATCTCGGCGCCGCGCGTGGCCGGTTCCGGACCGGCGTATTGCGTGCGCAGCTGCGACGGCAAGTATTTTCCGCTGACGATGCGCGGCAACGCCACGCCGGCGCAGCTTTGCCAAGCGTTCTGTCCGGCGAGCGCGACCAAGGTCTATTACGGCAGCCATATCGACAGCTCCGCGTCGAGCACGGGCGAGCGCTACGCGGACAGCGAGAACGCCTTCGCCTATCGCAAGGCGTTGCGCGCCGACTGCACCTGCAATGGCCGCGACCCGGCAGGGCTTGCGCCGGTCGACCTCGCGCTCGATGCCTCGCTGCGCGCCGGCGACGTGATCGCGACCACCGACGGCCTCGTCGCCTATACCGGCATCCGTGTCGGCAACGAGCAGTCGTTCGACTTCACGCCGGTTGCCTCCTATCCCGGACTGACTTCGGCGGTCCGCGCGCGGCTCGGCGAAATGAAGGTCGCCCCCGTCAGCGCCGAGATCGCCGGCGACGCGCCGCTGCCGGAAACCAGAAGCGATGTCGCGCCGTCGCCGCCGTCGTCTGTTGCGCCGAAGGGCAACGCCGCGAAGCCGGCAAGGCGCGCCGAAGTGAACTGACGGGCGTCAGCCCGTCATTCCGGGATGGTGCGTAAGCGCCAGACCCGGGATCTCGAGATTCCGGGTTCGATGCTTCCCATCGCCCCGGAATGACATCGCGACAACTATCAGCGCGCCACGATCACGCCGATCACGTTCGGCGCGGCCATGTATTTCTCCTCGATCGCGGCCCGCGCGGCCGCGCGGTTCTCCGGATTGAGGATGCCGCGCTTCTCGGCGAGGATCATCCAGCAATAGCCCCACCAGTCCGTCAGCATGCCGTGGTCGTCGACGAGATCATAACCCTGCTCGCCGGCGAAGATCCGCGCATGCGCTTCATCGAGCGAGTCGAGCCAGGCGTGATCCTCGTCCGAGAACAGTTCGTCGCTGAAATCATCCGTGGTGTAGCCCCAGATCGACATGCAGACCGCGTTGAACTCGCGATCGAGCTGGTCGTCGTCGATCGGCTGGCGGCGCGAGGCCTGGTGCAGCCGCGACAGCGACCGCGCGAAATCGGCAATCCGGGTCAGGGCGAATTGATCGAAGGCGATGGTGGACATGTAGTCCTCGCAGAGACTGAAAGACCATAGATATTGTGTCGGCGCAGCCGCCGAATCACAATGATATATCAAAGACTTGCTAAAGTGTTCTTAATTCGTTCTGATGCTATCAGTAGACGTCGCCCCGGTGAAGGCCGGGGCCCATAACCACCGCTATCGGACATCTCACGTGATCGGTGCCCCGAAATGAATACCGCAGTCTATTACGTCTACATTCTCGCGAGCCGCCGCCATGGGACACTCTACGTCGGCGTCAGCAACGATCTTTGCAATCGGCTTACGCTTCACCGCTCTGGACACGGCTCACAGTTCGTCAAGAAATACGGCGTCACGCGACTGGTTTACGTGGAGGTCTACGTCACACCGCAGGAAGCGATCGCACGGGAAAAAGCGCTGAAGGAATGGCGCCGCGACTGGAAGATTCGCCTGATCGAGAAAGACAATCCGGAGTGGGGCGACCTGTCCCATCTTCTCTGACGGCTGTGGTTATGGGCCCCGGCCTTCGCCGGGGCGACGCATTGCGGTGACTGTCTTCGCCTCATGAAAAAACGGTGGCCATGAAAGGCCCCAAAAAGCAATTCGGGCCGCTGACCAGGTCAGCGGCCCGTTGAAAATGGCTTCGGAATGAAATGCGTCGGAGCTGAAAAATGTGCCCGCCCCACGAGCGACAGCTGTGTTTGTAAAGGCTCCGTTAAGGCTTGGAAATCCGTATCACCACGGTGTCCCGATTGAGCGTGAAAGCGCGTTGCGCGGCCGCTCAATTCATCGCCGAGAGCAGCTTGTCGCCGCAGGCATTTGCGTAGAACTTGCCGCCGCATTGCCGCTTGATGGCGGCACAGCGCGCGGCGGGCGATGCGTTCTGCGCCACGCTGAAGCCGCAATTCAGGCCGTCGGCGCTGCGGCCCGGTCTGCCCGCGGCATCGGCTGCGCTGGTCGCCGTGATGCACACCACGAGCAACGCCGCGGCCGCGATTTCGATCAAGAGTCTCATCACGCATCCTCCGGTCAATTGTCGCGAAATCCCGGCTTCTGCAGCGCCATCGTAGCACCCATGACGGCTGGTCCGGAAGGTTCCCGAAGCGGCCCGGTCCTTGCATAAAATCACGGCAGCGCTGTGTATGGCACCGTCCCTGACGGTTTCGATTGCCATGCAAGGCGGGTATCATTGCGCTGGAGCGTAATCGGAAGGCCGCGGAACCGGGATTTCCGGGGAACCATGCTCCACCAATGAGATGGGGTCATGATGCGCATCACCGCATCATGTTCCGGTTGAACGGCAGGGATTGGGCGCGTTGCAGGAACAGACAAACTACCCGGCATTGAACCAGCCGATCGACGAGCTGGCGCTGACCGAGATCAAGAGCGCGATCCTGGCCAAGCTCCGGCTTGCGATCGGCAAGGACGCCACCGTTGCGACCAGACGCGACTGGTACAAGGCCGCGGCACTGACGCTGCGCGACCGCATCGTGCACCACTGGCTGACGGCCGAGAAGCAGAGCTACGACGCCGGCGCCAAGCGCGTCTATTATCTCTCGCTCGAGTTCCTGATCGGCCGCCTGTTCACCGACGCGCTGAACAATATGGGACTGCTGCCGCTGTTCGAGGCGGCGCTCGGCGACCTCGGCGTCGATCTTTCGGACCTGCGCAAATGCGAGCCGGATGCGGCGCTCGGCAATGGCGGCCTCGGCCGGCTTGCGGCCTGCTTCATGGAGAGCATGGCGACGCTGGCGATCCCCGCGACCGGCTACGGCATCCGCTACGATTTCGGCCTGTTCCGCCAGATCATGAACCATGGCTGGCAGCAGGAATATCCCGATGAATGGCTCGCCTTCGGCAATCCCTGGGAATTCCAGCGGCCGGAGGTGGTCTACAACGTTCACTTCGGCGGCAATGTCGAGCATGTCGACGAGCGCGGCCGCGACCGCGCCACCTGGCATCCGGCGGAAACCGTCGAGGCCATGGCCTATGACACGCCGATCGTCGGCTGGCGCGGCCAGCACGTCAACGCGCTCCGCCTGTGGTCGGCGCATGCACCCGATCCGCTCGAGCTCGACGTCTTCAACACCGGCGACTACGTCTCGGCCAGCGCCGAGCAGGCGCGCGCGGAAGCGATCTGCAAATTCCTCTATCCGAACGACGAGAGCGCGGCGGGCCGCGAGCTCCGGCTGCGCCAGGAATACTTCTTCGTCTCGGCCTCATTGCAGGATCTCGTCAAGCGGCATCTCGCCTCCGACGGCGGCCTGCGCAATCTTGCGCAGAAGGCGGCCGTGCAGCTCAACGATACCCATCCGAGCCTTGCGGTCACCGAGCTGATGCGCATCCTGGTCGACCTGCACAATTTCCGCTGGGACGAGGCCTGGAAGATTACGGTCGCGACCCTGTCCTACACCAACCACACGCTGCTGCCCGAGGCGCTCGAGACCTGGCCGGTCGAACTGTTCGAGCGGCTGCTGCCGCGGCATCTCGAGATCATCTACCGCATCAATGTGGCCCATCTCGCGCTCGCCGAGGAGCGTTTCCCCGGCGACATCGAGTATCGCGCCTCGGTCTCGCTGATCGACGAGCGCAGCGGCCGCCGCGTGCGGATGGGCCAGCTCGCCTTCGTCGGCTCGCACCGCATCAACGGCGTCTCCGCGATGCATTCCGACCTGATGAAGGAGACCGTGTTCCACGACCTGCATCATCTCTATCCGTCGCGCATCACCAACAAGACCAACGGCATCACGTTCCGCCGCTGGCTGATGCTGGCCAATCCGCGGCTGACCGCGCTGCTGCGCGAAGCCTGCGGCGAGGCCGTGCTCGACGACTTCTCGCTGCTCGAGCGGCTCGAGACCCATTCGAGCGACCTGGAGTTCCAGAAGCGCTTCCGCGACGTCAAGCATCACAACAAGCTGGCGCTGGCAAGGCTGATCGGCGAGCGCAACCACATCAAGGTCGACCCGTCGGCGCTGTTCGACGTGCAGATCAAGCGCATCCACGAATACAAGCGGCAACTGCTCAACATCCTGGAGACGATCGCGCTGTATCACGCGATGAAGGACGATCCGCGGCGCGACTGGGTGCCGCGCGTGAAAATCTTCGCCGGCAAGGCGGCGGCGAGCTACCGCTACGCCAAGCTGATCATCAAGCTGATCAACGACGTCGCCGAGGTCGTCAACAACGACGCTTCGCTCGGCGGCAGGCTGAAGGTCGCCTTTCTCGCCGACTACAATGTCAGCCTCGCCGAGGTGATCATTCCGGCCGCCGATCTCTCCGAGCAGATCTCGACCGCCGGCATGGAGGCGTCCGGCACCGGCAACATGAAGCTCGCACTGAACGGTGCACTGACGATCGGCACGCTCGACGGCGCCAATATCGAGATTCGCGACAATGTCGGCGAGGAGAACATCGCGATCTTCGGCCTCGAGGCCGGCGACGTCATGGTCCGCCGCAAGCAGGGATTGGACGCCAGCGATGCGATCCGCAAATCGCCACGGCTGGAGCGCGCGATCCGCGCCATCGAGAGCGGCGAGTTCTCGCCCGGCGATCCCGCACGCTTCGCCTCGATCGGGCACGCGCTGCGCTACCTCGACCACTACATGGTCTCGGCCGATTTCGATTCCTACTACGACGCGCAGCGCGGCATCGACGCCCGCTGGATGGTAGCGCCGGCATGGACCCGCGCCTCGATCCTCAATGTGGCGCGCATGGCCTGGTTCTCCTCCGACCGCACCATCCGCGAATATGCCGAGGACATCTGGCACGTGCCGATGCATCCGGGTGCCTCGCCGCAGCTCGGCAACCAGCGCGAGGCGAAGGGATAATCCCGGGACGCGGAAATCGATTACGCCCGACGTCATTGAAATCAGCGCAATGCTCGCGATATTGCATGACGAACGTCATTGCTCGTCATTGCGTATGGCGATACGGAAGCGCCAGTCGATATTGAAAGACCTGCATGCTCACCAAGACCCCGCACCTTTTCGATGAAGCCACCGCCGTGACCGCCGGCGACAGCCGCTGGCAGGGACGGACCAGTCCCGATTACTGGGCGTTCGTCGGCCCGTTCGGCGGCTGCACGGCCGCGACCATCCTGCGCGCGCTGATGCAGCATCCGCAGCGCGCGGGTGATCCGCTGGCGCTGACGGTCAACTACTGCGCGCCGGTCGCCGAGGGCGCGTTCGATCTCGATGTCCGCCTGGTCAAGGCCAACCGCTCGAGCCAGCACTGGTCGGTCGACATGACGCAGGGCGGCGGCGAGGTCGCGACACTGGCGACCGCCGTGTTCGCCGAGCGCCGCCCGTCCTGGTCGCACCAACCGGCCGGGTTTCCGGGCGCCGTGCCGTTCGAACATCTGCGGTCCTTTCCAAAGCTCAAGATGACCTGGGCCAACCAGTACGATTTCCGCTTCGCCGAGGGCGAGCCGAAGTTCGCCCGGGGCGGCGGCGCGAAACAGCCGTCGAGCCCGTATTCAAAGCTCTGGATCGCCGACCGTGTGCCGCGCAAGCTCGATGCGCTGTCGCTGATGTCGATGTCGGACGCGTTCTTCGGCCGCGTCTTCCACGCAAGGCACGAACTGGTGCCGTTCGGCACCGTGTCGCTGACCACCTATTTCCACGCCGACGCGGCCGACCTGGACGCGGAGGATACCACCCGCGTGCTCGCCACCGCCGACGCCAAGAGCTTCCACAAGAGCTACGGCGACCAGCAGGGCGAATTGTGGTCGCCGTCCGGCCGGCTGCTCGCGACCACGACGCAGATCGCTTATTTCAAGGCGTAGCCAAATATCCACATTGGTCTGTTACGACCGCATTGCCTATTTCAAGGGTTGAGGGAACATTGGCACGTCGCTTCTGTTCCACACCTTTGGGAGCACTGCTGCATGTCCGAAGCCGACACGTCAAAGCCCTCGCGCATCGCCCTGCTTGGCGTTCCCATCGAGATCGGCGCATCGCAGGCCGGCCCGCTGATGGGACCGGACGCGCTGCGCACCGCGGGCATCGCGCGCCTGCTCGAGCAGCTCGACTTCCAGGTCGATGATCACGGCAACCTTGCGATCCCCGCCGTGGTCGCCGACGGCCCGGTGCCGGCCAACACCAGGTTCTATGACGAGGTGAAGACCTGGACCCGCGCGCTCTCCGAGCGCGCCTATTGGCTGGCGCATTCCGGCGCGATCCCGATCTTTATGGGCGGCGATCATTCATTGTCGATGGGGTCGATCAACGGCGTCGCGCGCTACTGGCAGGAAAAGGGCCGGCCGCTGTTTGCGTTGTGGGTCGACGCGCATGCTGACTACAACACGCCGGCCACCACCATCACCGGCAACATGCACGGCATGTCGGCCGCGTTCCTATGCGGCGAGCCCGGTCTCGACGATCTGCTCGGCGGACTGCCGCGCGCCTCGATCCCGCCTGATCAGCTCGACCTGATCGGCACGCGCTCGGTCGATCCGCTGGAGCGCAAGCTGCTGCGGCAGCGTAATGTGTCGATCGCGGACATGCGCCAGATCGACGAGTTCGGCGTCGCCGTGCTCACGCGCCGCGTCATCGAACGCGTCAGGGCGAAGAACGGCGTGCTGCATGTCTCGTTCGATGTCGACTTCCTCGATCCGGCGGTGGCGCCCGGCGTCGGCACCACGGTGCCCGGCGGCGCGACCTATCGGGAAGCCCATCTCATCATGGAGCTGCTGCACGATTCCGGGCTGGTGCGCTCGCTCGACATCGTTGAGCTCAATCCCTTCCTCGACGAGCGCGGCCGCACCGCGCGTGTCGCGGTCGAATTGATCGGCAGCCTGTTCGGCCTGCAGATCACCGACCGGCAGACGCCGAGCAACGCGGTGCTGCCGGAGATGGGGGAGTAGTGGAGCAACACGCGCGATGTCGTCCCGGCGAAAGCCGGGACCCATAACCACCGATGGTCATTGTTGCGCATCGGTGGAATGACGAGTCCCAACCACAACATCCGCTGCGGAGTATGGATCCCGGCCTTCGCCGGGACGACACTGGAGTATGTGGCGCCGTTGGCTGCTCAGCTTGCCGGATCGAGAAGGTGCGCGCTTCGTTGACTGCGTAAAAATCAAAAAGGCGGCCACGAGGGCCGCCTTTTCAAATCGCGTATCGCTTGCGCGAACTACTCCGCCGCCAGCTTCACTTCCGGCGCGGCGGCGCGGACTTCGGCGTCGACCTGCGCTTCGAACTTGGCGAAGTTCTTCTGGAACATGCCGACCAGCGCACGCGCGGTCTTGTCGAACTCTACCTTGTCGGCCCAGGTCTTGATCGGATCGAGGATGTGCGGCTCGACGCCCGGCAGCGAGGTCGGCACCGCGAAGCCGAAATACTTGTCGGTGCGGAAGTCGGCGTTGCGGAGCGAGCCGTTCAGCGCCGCGGTGAGCAGCGCGCGGGTCACCTTGATCGGCATGCGGCGGCCAGTGCCGTACTTGCCGCCGGTCCAGCCGGTGTTGACCAGCCAGCAATCGACACTGTGCTTGGCGATCAGCTCGCGCAGCATGTTGCCGTAGACCGACGGATCGCGCGGCAGGAACGGCGAACCGAAGCAGGTGGAGAATTCCGGCTGCGGCTCGTTGCCGAGGCCGCGCTCGGTGCCGGCGACCTTCGCGGTGTAGCCGGACAGGAAGTGATACATCGCCTGCGCCGGCGTCAGCTTGGCGATCGGCGGCATCACGCCGAAGGCGTCGGCGGCGAGCATCACGACGTTCTTCGGATGCGGTGCGCAGCCGGTGCGCGAAGCGTTCGGGATGAAATCGAGCGGATAGGCCGAGCGGGTGTTCTCGGTCTTCGAGCCGTCGTCGAAATCGGGCACGCGATCATTGGCGCCGAGCACGACGTTTTCCAGCACCGCGCCGAAGCGCTTGCTGGCGGCGTAGATTTCCGGCTCGGCTTCGCCGGACAGCTTGATGCACTTGGCGTAGCAGCCGCCTTCGAAATTGAAGACGCCGTCCTCGCTCCAGCCATGCTCGTCATCGCCGATCAGCGTGCGCTTGGGATCGGCCGAGAGCGTGGTCTTGCCGGTGCCGGACAGGCCGAAGAAGATCGCGGTGTCGCCGTCGGAGCCGACATTGGCCGAGCAGTGCATCGGCATCACGCCCTTCTCGGGCAGGTAATAGTTCAGCGTGGTGAACACGCTCTTCTTCATCTCGCCGGCATATTGCGAGCCGCCGATCAGGACGATCTTGCGGGCGAAATCGATCGCGACGACGTTCTCCGACTTGCAGCCGTGACGCTTCGGATCGGCGCGGAAGCTCGGCAGGTCGATGATCGTCAGTTCGGGCACGAAGCTCGCGAGCTCCGACGCCTCGGGACGAATGAGCAGCGTGCGGATGAACAGCGAGTGCCAGGCAAGCTCGGTGAAGACGCGGGTCTTGATGCGATGCTTCGGATCGGCGCCGCCATAGAGATCTTGCGCGAACAGCGTCATGCCTTCGGCATGCTTGAGGAAGTCGGCATGGAGCATGGCGAACTGCTCCGAGGTGATCGACTGGTTGCCGGCCCACCACATGTTCTTGTCGGTGAGATCGTCGCGGACCGTGAACTTGTCCTTCGGACTGCGCCCGGTGAACACACCGGTGTCCGCGCAAAGCGCGCCATCGGCCGACAGCACCGCTTCGCCGCTACGCAGCGAATGCTCGTAAAGCTGGGGTGCGCCATAATTCCAATGCACGCCCTTGAGATTTTTTAAGCCGAATTTGTCGGCGCCGAAGGCACCGTTATGTACGCCCGTCTCTTGCACGAAGAACCTCCTCGAACCCGCGTATCCTTGTTCGCGCGAATGTCGCCAATCGCGCCCCGCCGCGGTGACCGTGATCAGAATATAGCCTCTCGGCTTCGGTCCGGCGACCTAATAGTGGGGATCGCCAAGCTTGCCAAGCCAATCGAACGGCTTTTGGCTGATTCCAAGGCAGGCCCATCATCTGGCGCAAGTACCGCAGCGCGAAACCCTTTCGTCTTGCTTTCGTTTTCTCGTTGTTTTGCCGGCAGTCGGGCGACGTTTCATCGCCTTTCCCATCGCGCACGGAGCTTTGCGATGCACAAAAAGTGCCAGCCGGCGGGCGGCGCGTTCGCCGATCGAGGCGGACGGCGCGGAGAATGCCGGGTATGCATTTCGCGCTGAGGATGTATCGTTGAGATGAGCCGCCGCGCGTTGACGCAGCGCTGCAGAGCCGAGCATGACCATCGTGTTGCACGCGGCACCACCTGATCGGCATTGAGCTGCAAGTGAGAAGCTGCTGATGAGCAGTTTCGACTGCGCTCAACACACCTTCGTCGAAGCCCGATTGATACAACGCTCAACTGCGGTGAACGTTCCGCAACGGCGGCGAGGCGATCGCTGACCCTGGCGATCGATGATAACGCAATCAGCGCGTCGCACGCGCGCGCGTCATCGGTCGACATCGCGATCCGGATGATTTTCCGATGCAGCAGCGCCAGATATTCTTGCACGCGGATCGAGCCAACAAGGCGATGACGAGACACGCCGGCGCGAAATGATCGCGCTGTCAAACCTTACGCAAGCAGGAAGCGACGCGCGGCTGAAGGACACTTCACCTCGGCGATCGCGCAATCGCGCCGCCGCAGCCATGCGACACCATGCCTCGCCACGGCCGCAGCGCCGCCGTGCGGACAGGTCTTTCTCCTATCCTTGCTATCCCTTGGCGCGCGCCTCGCCGGCGAGCCGCACCAGCACCTTGCGCAGCTCGGTGCCGGTGGTGACGCGCTCAGGGAAATCCAGCCGCAGCGTGTCGCGGCCGGCCTGCATGTCCATGCCATCCGGATCACAGCCTGTGCAGAGCCATTCGGCACTTTCCGCGCCGAGCAGCCGCGTCGCGTAAAGGTTCATGGCCTCGCGGTGATCCTCGTTCATATGCGCCACCGCGCCGGGCTCGGCTTCGAGCAGCGCCTCGGCTCCGCCGAGATCGGTCAGGAATTGCGCGGGTTTGAGGTCCACGATGCGGCCGAACCCGGCGACCAGATGGGCACCGCTTGGCTTGATCCGGAAGAACGAGAAATCCTTAAATTCCACAAAGGCTTCCGCTGACGGATGGGCAGCGAGATAGCGCCTTCGGACGAGCTCCCGCCCGGCCTCCCCGACCTCTTCCGCCTTGCCCGCCAGCATGATCCGGGCGCCCTCCAGCGGATCGCCCTCGGCGCGCTCGTCCAGCATCAGCGACACCCGGCTGTCGGCCAGGATGTTCTTGGTATGCAGCGCCAGCCGGGAAATCAGCAGGATCGGCGAGCCGTCGGGATGGCTGGCCAGATTGACCAGCGAGCAATAGGGATCGCCGGTGCCGGCCATCAACGTGGCGAGGGCGCCCTGGCGACTGCGGCGGAGCAGCGAGCGGGCAAGGTGGGCTGGATCGAAGGCGGCGGTCGGTTGCATGGGCCTATCGGGTCATTTTATGGGCGAATCGGGTGGGTTCCCTATGAAAAAAGGGCCTTTTCTCATGGTCTAAGGGTGCTATATGGGGACCCATCGCGTGGGTCGCAGAAGCGGATTTTTGCGGAACTCGGTCACACTTCAGCCCAGCTTGCATTGCTCGTTGACCGCGTTCGAAGCCCAATTCTACGGCGCGTCGCCAGAGTGCCCGCCGTCTAAGCCACTCTCATTGTGAAAGCAGCACATGCCCACAATCGCCCTGGTCGACGACGACCGCAACATTCTCACTTCGGTTTCGATCGCGCTCGAAGCCGAAGGCTATCGCATCATGACCTACACGGACGGTGCGTCGGCGCTGGATGGGTTTCGCACGTCGCCGCCCGACCTTGCGATCCTCGATATCAAGATGCCGCGCATGGACGGCATGGAAACGCTGCGCCGGCTGCGCCAGAAGTCCGACCTGCCGGTGATCTTCCTCACCTCGAAGGATGAGGAGATCGACGAATTGTTCGGCCTGAAAATGGGCGCCGACGATTTCATCCGCAAGCCGTTCTCGCAGCGCCTGCTGGTCGAACGGGTCAAGGCCGTACTCCGCCGCGGTCAGCCGAAGGATCCGACCGCCGCGCCGAAGGAGCCGGACGCCCGCGCGCTGGACCGCGGCCTGCTGCGGATGGATCCGGAGCGCCACACCTGCACCTGGAAGAACGAGCCGGTGACCCTCACCGTGACCGAATTCCTGATCCTGCAGGCGCTCGCCACCCGCCCCGGCGTCGTGAAGAGCCGCAATGCGCTGATGGACGCGGCCTATGACGACCAGGTCTATGTCGACGACCGCACCATCGACAGCCACATCAAGCGGCTGCGCAAGAAGTTCAAGGTGGTCGACGACGACTTCGAGATGATCGAGACGCTGTACGGCGTCGGCTATCGCTTCAAGGAAGCCTGATCTGCGCTTCCCGGGCGGCTTGTTAACTGACAGGCTCCGCACGGCTGGGGTAAGCTCGGGCGAACGATTGCTTCGCGGGACGACATCCATACCAACCGGCAGCTTTGCCAGTGCTTGATCGAACGCAGCTCGAGCAAGGCCTGAACACCGAGGACGCGTCACAGCTCCTCGATCAGGACGCCGTTGCCGAAGACGTGGCGCAGGACAAGGGCTGGCGCCGTCCGCTCGGCTGGCTGCGCCGCGCCGGTCAGTTCTTCTTCGCGCTGTCGTTCTCGAGCCTGACGCGCCGTATCGTCTCGCTCAACCTCGCCGGCCTCGTCGCGCTGGTCGCCAGCATCCTCTATCTCTCGCAATTCCGCGCTGGCCTGATCGAGGCGCGCACGCAGAGCCTCCAAGTCTATGCCGAGATCATCTCGGAGGCGATCGCGGCCTCGGCCACCGTCGAAGGCAACACCGTCACGATCGACCCCGATCGCCTGCTCGACCTCAAGCCCGGCGAAAGTTATGGCCAGCCGGATGAATCGGCGGATTTCCCGATCAATCCCGAGCGGGTCGCGCCGGTCCTGCGCCGCCTGATCGCGCCGACCAAGACGCGGGCCCGCATCTTCGACCGCGATGGCGGCCTGATCCTCGACAGCCGCAATCTGTTCGCGCGCGGCGACGTGCTGCGCATGGAGCTGCCGCCGCCGTCGGAGAAGCCGTCGCTCTATGAAAGGACCAAGGCCACCATCAAGACCTGGCTCAACCGCGGCGACCTGCCGATCTATCGCGAACTCGGTCCCGAAGGCGGCAAGGGTTATTCCGAAGTCGCGCAATCGCTCGAGGGCATGAAGGGCAGCGCCGTGCGCGTCACCGAGCGCGGCGCGATCATCGTGTCGGTCGCCGTCCCGGTGCAGCATTTCCGCGCCGTGCGCGGTGCATTGATGCTGACCACGCAGGGCGACGACATCGACCAGCTGGTGATGTCCGAGCGCCTCGCCATCCTCAAGATCGGCGGCGTCGCCTCCGCCGTCATGATCATGCTGTCGCTGCTATTGGCGAGCACGATCGCTGGCCCGGTGCGACGGCTCGCCGACGGCGCCGAGCGCGTCCGCCACCGCATCCAGACCCGCGTCGAGATTCCCGACTTCACCGGGCGCCGCGACGAGATCGGCCATCTCTCCGGCGCGCTGCGCGACATGACCAACGCGCTGTACAGCCGCATCGAGGCGATCGAGATGTTCGCCGCCGACGTCGCCCATGAGCTGAAGAATCCGCTGACCTCGCTGCGCTCCGCGGTCGAGACGCTGCCTTTGGCGCGCAACGACAACAGCCGCGCGCGGCTGCTCGCCGTGATCGAGCATGACGTCAGGCGGCTCGACCGCCTAATCTCCGACATCTCCGACGCCAGCCGGCTCGATGCCGAATTGCAGCGCCAGGACATGGCGCCGGTCGATCTGCGGCGGCTGCTGACGACGCTGACCGGCGTCGCCAACGAGACCAGGCTCGGCCACGACGTCGCCGTCGAAGCCCGCTTCGAGGGCCGCGGACCGACCGATACGCTCTCTGTGCCCGGCCATGATTCACGGCTCGGCCAGGTGATCTCGAACCTGCTGTCGAACGCGCAATCATTCTCCAAGCCGGGCGACAAGGTGCGCATCGTCTGCCGCCGCAACCGCGGCGAGGTCGAGATCGTGGTCGACGATGACGGGCCCGGCATCGGCGAGGACGCGCTGGAGCGGATCTTCGAGCGCTTCTACACCGACCGGCCGCACCAAGGGTTTGGCCAGAACTCCGGCCTCGGGCTTGCGATCTCCAAGCAGATCATTGAAGCCCATGGCGGACGCATCTGGGCCGAGAACCGCGCTGGCCCTGCGGACGCAGACGGCAAGCCCACCATCGCCGGCGCACGCTTCGTGGTCAGGCTGCCGACACTATGAGCGACAATTCAAGCGTGCACGCATCCGCCGTTCTGGTCGGCGAGCGTGCGGTGCTGATCCGCGGCCCGTCGGGCGCCGGCAAGTCGCGTCTGGCCTTTGACCTGATTCTCGCCGGGCGCACCGGAGCGCTTCCGCCGGCCATTTTGGTGGGGGATGACCGTGTCCGTCTCGACACAGCCGGCGAACAATTGTGGGTTCGTCCGGTCCAGCAATTGGCTGGTCTGATCGAGATCCGAGGCCTCGGAATCCGCCATTGTCCGTTCGCAGATGAAGCCGTGGTGGGGCTGATCGTCGACCTCGCCGCTGACGACGCCGAGCGACTGCCGCCGCCGGAGGCGCTCACGATTCGCCTTAATGGTGTTTTGGTACCGCGAATTCCCGTCGGCGTTGGCTTCCAACCCCTGCCGCTGGTTGTCGCCGCGCTGACGACAACCTGAAAGTTCATGTTCCCGTAATCTTGCGGCCAATTGTGGGAAGGGAATTGGTAACCATATCACATCCACTATCGCGTCGGATTTTGCCGGCGCAGCCTCCCCTCTCTACCGCCAGGAACCGGGAGACTAGCCAAGATGCCCTCTTGCGTAGGGCCTCTGGATGGTCAAAGTGGCGCGTTCGTGCGGTGCACCAAAGGGCGCCCGCGAGGAGTTTCCAATGATTGGTCTAGTGCTGGTGACCCATGGGCGCCTTGCCGACGAGTTCAGAGCGGCGCTCGAACACGTCATGGGTCCGCAGAAACAAATTGAAGCGATCACGATCGGGGCCGAGGACGATTCCGATCTCTGTCGAAGCGACATCATCGAGGCGGTGAACCGCGTCGATAGCGGCGACGGCGTTGCGATCCTCACCGACATGTTCGGCGGCACGCCGTCAAACCTTGCGATCTCCTGCATGAGCCGCCCGAAGGTGGAAGTGCTCGCAGGCATCAACCTTCCCATGCTGGTCAAGCTTGCCAAGGTTCGCGAGGAGCGTTCGCTGCCCGACGCGATCGCGATGGCCCAGGAAGCCGGCCGCAAATACGTCACCATCGCCAGCCGCGTTCTCGCAGGCAAATGAGCGACGAGGCCCCGGGCGGAAATCAGGTCGGCCCGGGCGTGCCAGCGGGCGCCATTTCCCGTGAGCTCCTGATCGTCAACAAGCGCGGCCTGCATGCGCGGGCATCGGCCAAGTTCGTCCAGCTGGTCGAGCGATTCAACGCCGAGATCTGGGTCACCCGCGGCACCGAGACCGTCGGCGGCACCTCAATCATGGGCTTGATGATGCTCGCCGCCGGGCCCGGCACCACGGTCGTGGTCTCAGCAAAGGGCGACGAAGCGCAGCAGGCGCTCGACGCCATCGCCGAACTCGTCGCCAGCAAGTTCAACGAGGAAGGCACGTAAGGCAGTCACCCCTTACCTCGCCCCGCTTGCGGGGAGAGGTCGGATCGCATCGAACGATGCGATCCGGGTGAGGGGTACAGGTCTATCGATAGATCGCCATCGCGGCGAGAGCCCCTCACCCCAACCCTCTAAGAGCGAGCTTCGCTCGTCTCGACCCCGCAAGCGCGAGGCGAGGGAGCGACAGCTACTTCGCCGGCGGCACCAGATAGACCTTCCAGACCGTCGACGGACCGGGATGGCCGTTGAAGAAGCGCATGGTGGTCATCACCAGCGGCTCGGCGTCCTTGGCGTGCTCCGCCATCCACGCCTCGCAGGGCTTCAGGAACACCGGATCGGTGGTGTCGCAGACGCCGATGAAGCCGAGACGCTTGGCTTCGTCGAGCGACGTCAGCCCCGACGACCAGGCTTCGCCCGGCACCAGCGATGCCGGATGATCCGGACTGTAGAACGTCATCGGCTCGCCGATATCGGACCGCGCGACGACCACGGCCCAGCGCGAATGGAATCTGTCCTGCCAGGTCTGGGTGAGTTCGCGCGCGAGCTCGGAGCGCGCGGCGTAGGTCGAGCCGCCGACATGGTTGGACGCGATCTCCTGCGTGGCGATGCTGGGCGCGGCGATCAGCGTGGCGATCGTGGCCACGAACCAGATCGCGGTGATCGAGAACAGCGCCATGCGCGGGAAGCGAAGCGAGGGAATCGCGACCAGCGCAAGCGGCACCAGGAAGAACAGCGGGATGCCCCAATCGGTCTTGATATAGACGGTGAACGCCAGCGCGCCGAGCGGCGGCCCGATCGCGACGATCAGCTGGATGATCCAGACGTTGAGCGCCTGCGGAAGGTTGACGGCGGGATTGGGTCCGCGCGACCAGACCCGCGCCAGCACGTCCGACGGCCGCCACGGCACCGAGCCCAGCAGCAGCGCCACCAGGCCCAGCACGACGGGAATCGCGAGCAGCCCGACATTGTGCACGACATAGCCGATGACGAGCTGCACATTGAGTGCGCGGCTCGACAGCGCGTAGACGTCACCGGCATAGGTGAACGGCACGAAGTCCACCTCCTCCAGCCACACCAGGTGCGGGATCATCGCCACCGCCATCGTGCCGATCGCAACCCATGGCGCCGGCGAGCGCAGGAATTGCGTCCGTTGCGGATGGATCAGCGCGGCCAGCCCGACGGCGCCGATCATCGTCACCACCCAGTACTTGGTCATCAGCGCCAGCATGCCGGCAAAGCCGAGCCAGAGACCCGACTTGAAGCTGCGCTTCTCGAATGCGTTCAGATAGGCCAGCACCAGCAGCGGCAACGGCACCAGTTGCGCGAGATCGGCGTTGTATTTGAAGCCCTTGAAATTGAAGATCGGGTAGAGCGCGAGCATCACCACCATGAAGAACGCGCGGCGGCGATCGACGACACGCAGCGCGATCAGCCAGCACACCACCAGCGCGAAGCTGACCGTCGTCATCGCAAGCGCATAGGTCGACCAGTTGGTGACCGGAAAAATCCTGAACCAGACCCCGGCGATCCAGCCCGACAGCGGCGGGTGCTTGCCATAGCCGAGCAGGAAGCGCTGGCCCCAGGCATAGGCTTCCGCAACATCCATATGGATGTCCTGTGCGGCCTTGAGCTTGACCAGGATAAGCGTCCACAGCACCGCATGAACCAGCGCGAAGCCGATCACGAACCACAGGCTGGTCCTGGGATCGGTGGCGCGCGAGGCGATCCAGGCGGCAATCCGCCGGATCGTCAGCTTGCGTTTGGTGCGCCGGGCGGCGGGGAGCGTGGAGGCGGTCGACATGGCCTGTGCCTGAGGCATGCCCCGGAAAAGTGGAAAGCGGTTTCCCGGAAGGATCATGCCCGAATGGAAGCGGAAGCGCGATGAGTGCTCATCCGCATTTCAGCGCGCTTTAGCGCGTTTTTGTGGCCAGTGAAATCAGCTTGGCGTGAGAACGCCTCCAGCCAGCGGATTCACTTTCGGGGAAGTCCGGCCGGTGCTCGAAATGCATGGTATCGTAGTGACACCATTCGCCGCCCCAGATGAAGCCGTGACGCTCGAAGATGTCGACGATCTCGCGCGGCATCCAGTTGTTGCAGGGGATGGTCTTGCCTTTGCCGGCCCACAGCCGGTCATCCCGAACTTTCAGGTTGAGGTCGATGGCGGCGGCGTAGCCGTGCATGCTCATCCGCCCGGTGTCGGCGACGCGAAAGACGATTTTCGGGCCGCCGAACCTGGCAGGAACATGCCCGGGAATCGGTCACGGCAACCCAGCCGGAAACGGCGCCGTGATTCGTCGTCACACCGCTGCAAAATACCGCAATTTGGTTGCCCGCGCGGGGGTGCGGATGCTATCCCGCGCCCATGACAACTGCCCCGATTTCGAACATCCGCAACTTCTCCATCGTCGCCCATATCGACCATGGCAAATCGACCCTTGCCGACCGCCTGATCCAGATGACGGGCGGCCTGTCGGATCGTGAAATGGCGGGCAAGGAGCAGGTGCTCGATTCGATGGATATCGAGCGCGAGCGCGGCATCACCATCAAGGCGCAGACCGTCCGGCTGAACTACCGCGCCAAGGACGGCAAGGATTACATCTTCAACCTGATGGACACGCCCGGCCATGTCGACTTCGCCTACGAGGTCTCGCGGTCGCTGGCGGCCTGCGAGGGTTCCCTGCTCGTGGTTGACGCCAGCCAGGGCGTCGAGGCGCAGACGCTCGCCAATGTCTATCAGGCGCTCGACAACAATCACGAGATCGTGCCGGTCCTGAACAAGGTCGACCTGCCCGCGGCCGAGCCCGAGAAGGTCAAGCAGCAGATCGAGGACGTGATCGGCATCGATGCGTCCGACGCCGTGATGATCTCGGCCAAGACCGGCGTCGGCGTGCCTGACGTGCTGGAAGCGATCGTCACCCGCCTGCCGCCGCCGAAGGGCGACCGCGATGCGACCCTGAAGGCGTTGCTGGTCGACAGCTGGTACGACGTCTATCTCGGCGTGGTCGTCTTGATCCGCGTCGTCGACGGCGTGATGAAGAAGGGGAGCCGCATCCGCATGATGGGCACCGGCGCGGCCTACGATATCGAACGCGTCGGCTTCTTCACGCCGAAGATGGAGCAGGTCGAGGAGCTCGGCCCCGGCGAGATCGGCTTCATCACCGCGGCGATCAAGGAAGTTGCCGACACCCGCGTCGGCGACACCATCACCGATGACAAGAAGCCGATCAGCGAGATGCTGCCGGGCTTCAAGCCGGCGATTCCGGTCGTGTTCTGCGGCTTGTTTCCGGTCGACGCCAACGACTTCGAAACGCTCCGCGCGGCGATGGGCAAGCTGCGGCTCAACGACGCAAGCTTCTCCTACGAGATGGAAACTTCCGCCGCGCTCGGCTTCGGCTTCCGCTGCGGTTTTCTCGGCCTGCTGCATCTGGAAATCATCCAGGAGCGGCTGTCGCGCGAATTCGACCTCAATCTGATCGCGACCGCGCCGAGCGTGATCTACAAGATGAAGCTGACCGACGGCACCGAGCTCGAGATCCACAACCCGGTCGACATGCCCGACGTGGTCAAGATCGCCGAGATCGAGGAGCCGTGGATCGAGGCGACGATCCTCACGCCCGACGAATATCTCGGCAGCGTCTTGAAGCTGTGCCAGGACCGCCGCGGCTCGCAGAAGGAGCTCACTTATGTCGGCTCCCGCGCGATGGTGAAATACGACCTGCCGCTCAACGAAGTGGTGTTCGACTTCTACGATCGCCTGAAGTCGGTCTCCAAGGGCTACGCCTCGTTCGACTATCATCTGACCGACTACAAGCCGGCCGATCTGGTCAAGATGCAGATCCTGGTCAACGCCGAGCCGGTCGACGCGCTGTCGATGCTGGTGCATCGCACCCGCGCCGAGGGCCGCGGCCGCGCCATGGTCGAGAAGATGAAGGAGCTGATTCCACCGCACATGTTCCAGATCCCGATCCAGGCGGCGATCGGCGGCAAGGTGATCGCGCGCGAAACCGTCCGCGCGCTGCGCAAGGACGTCACCGCGAAGTGCTACGGCGGCGACATCACGCGCAAGCGCAAGCTTCTGGAGAAGCAGAAGGAAGGCAAGAAGAAGATGCGGCAGTTCGGCAAGGTCGACATCCCGCAGGAAGCCTTCATCGCCGCGCTCAAGGTGGACAGCTGAGGCGGCGCTACCGGCGCGACTGTTGCCCATTCTTGTCCCAGCAACAAAACGCACCATGATTTGAATCGCCACTGCATCGCGCTCCGACTAGACTGCGATCATGTTGCGCATCCTGTTCCTCCTTATCGTCATCCTCGCACTGATGCAGCCGGACCTGAGCTCCGCCGCCTCCTCGAAGAAGCGGCACGGCACCCGCTGGCACGGCTATGGTTTCCTGCCCGGCTACCGGCAGCCGCCGAACCAAACCATTCCGGTGTTCGGCCCGCGCGGCGCCGCCCGCGGCTACCCGGACTATTCGCCGCAATATTGGTATGGCGGGGATTGGTACTATTTCGGCCGCCCCGGATTCTACCGCGGCCGCTACAATGGCGGCAGTTTTGGCCCGTGCTGGACCTGGACGCCGATCGGGCGCGCCTGGCAGTGCGGCTAGAGCGTTTTCGAGCGAAGTGGCTCCGGTTCGCGTGAAGAAAACGCGTCAAAGCAAGAATCTAGAGCCCCGTTCCGATTCTATCGGAACGGAAAAGGCTCTAGCCGCACCTCGCTGCGACATCTTGCGCATGCAACGCACAATCCGCTGGTCCCGGAATGAGAGGCATGTTGCCCGTCATGTTGCCCCTGGACCTCAGATAGGCCAGCATCCTCCCTGCGCGCACCACAACAAACAACAGCGCCGGGGAAACGCATGAGCAAGGCCGCTCGGTTGGATTATGGCTGGGTCGTCGTCGGCGCGGGCGCGCTGATGACCTGCGTCGGCTTCGGCACCATGCTGTCGCTCGCGGTGTTCCTGCAGCCGATCTCGGATGCGATGGGCTGGTCGCGCGCCGGCGTCTCGGCGGCGGCGACGCTGGATTTCCTCTGCATGGGTTTTGCGGCGTTCGCCTGGGGCGCGCTGTCCGACCGCTTCGGTACCCGCATCGTGGTGCTGGCGGGCAGCCTGTTGCTCGGGCTTGGCCTCGTGACGGCAAGCCAGGCGCAGAGCCTGTGGCAATTCCAGCTCTGCTTCGGCGTGCTGATCGGGATCGCCGCCGGCAGCTTCTATGCGCCGATGATGGCGCTCGCCAGCGCCTGGATCGACAAGCATCGCAGCCTCGCGGTCGCGCTGGTGTCGGCCGGCATGGGCGTATCGCCGCTGACCGTCGCGCCGTCCGCGAGCTGGCTGATCACGGCCTATGACTGGCGCTTTGCGATGTTCGTGATCGGCATCGCCGCATGGGCGTTGCTGATCCCCGCATCGTTCCTGGTGCGCCCGGCGCCGCAGGGAACGGACGTCGCAATCCCGACCGCCGCGAACGTGCCGCAAACTGAATGGACCGCGGCGCAGGCGCTGCGCACGCCGCAATTCATCACGCTGGCACTGGCGCATTTCGCCTGCTGCGCGGCGCATTCGGGACCGATCTTCCACATGGTGTCCTACGCCATGGTGTGCGGCATCGCGCCGCTCACCGCGGTCACAGTCTACAGCCTCGCCGGCTTCTCCGGGCTCGGCGGCCGGCTGCTGCTCGGCGTGCTCGCCGACCGGCTCGGCGCCAAGCCGGTCCTGGTCGGCGGCCTCCTGGTGCAGGCGCTGTCGATCGCGACCTATCTCGCGGTGGCGCAGCTCGGCGAGTTCTACGCGCTGTCTGTCGTGTTCGGGCTGGCCTATGGCGGAGTGATGCCGCTCTACGCCGTGCTGGTGCGCGAGTTCTTCGGCGCGCGCATCATGGGCACGGTGTTCGGCGCGGTGTCGGCCTTCGCGAGCCTCGGCATGGCGCTCGGGCCGTGGGCCGGCGGTTACGTGTTCGACACGTTCCACGGCTATACGTGGCTGCACGCCGGTTCCTTTGCGATCGGCCTCGCCGCGGTCGCCGTGGCGCTGAGTTTCTCGACCAAGCGCCAGCCGTCGCTCGATCTCGGCCGCGCCGCCGCCTGAGCGCGGCTGCATTCGTCACACTCGCGCGCACCGGCACAGCGGATGGATAGCTGATCTGCATCGGCGCCGTCCTGCCTTGCCTTCCCTTGCCCTCTCCTGCCGGATGAGCCACCATCGCCCGGCCTGCCCAACAAGAATGACAGAAGGCGCCGAGGACACGCATGAACAAGCCGCAGGGATTCGACCTTGTCGAGCGGGCGCGCGCGCTGGCGCCGCTGATCACGAGTGAAGCCAACGAGATCGAACGGACACGGCGACTGACGCCATCCGTCACCGCGGCACTGGTCGAGAACGGGCTGTATCGCGCGCTGCTGCCGAAGCGTTTTGGCGGCGCCGAGGCGACACTGGACGCCTTCATGCAGATGCAGGAGGAGATCGCCAAGGCCGATGCATCGACCGCCTGGTGCCTCGGCCAGTGCAGCGTCTGCGCCATGACCGCGGCCTATCTCGAACCCGACGCAGCTAACGAGATCTTCAACACCACGCCCGGCATCCTCGCCTGGGGCGCTATCGCCCATGAGGTGCGCGCCGAGCCCGGCGGCTATCGCGCCAGCGCGCGCTGGGATTTCGCCTCGGGCTCGCGGCAGGCGAGCTGGCTCGGCGCCCATGTCCGCGTCGTCGAGGACGACGGCTCACCGCGCAAGAAGGCCGACGGTTCGCCGGAGATCCGCACCATCCTGTTCCCGATGTCGTCAGCGACAATGTATGACGTCTGGGACGTGATCGGTCTGAAAGGCACCGGCACCGATTCCTACTCGGTCGACAACCTCTTCATTCCGGAGCAGTTCGCCGCGCTGCGCGACGATCCCGCCGCGTGCCGCGAGCCGGGGCCGCTCTACAAGCTCTCCACCAACATGGTGTTCAGCATGGGCTTTGCCGCCACCTCGCTCGGCGTCGCGCGCGCCATGCTGGACGCGGCGACCGAGCTTGCCCGCGGCAAGACCCCGCAAGGCCTCAAGGCGATGCGCGACAACAATGCCGTGCAGGGCCAGATCGGGCGCACCGAGGCCAGCCTGCGCGCCGCGCGCGCCTATCTGTACGCGACGGCCCACGAGGTCTGGAACGATCTCGTCCGCGGCGACCCGATCACCGAGGCACATCGCGTCGCGATCCGCATCGCCTCGACCTGGACCATCCACCAGTCGGCCGCAGTGGTCGACATCGCCTATCACATGTCGGGGGCAACGGCGGTGTTCGCCAAGAATCCGTTCGAGCGACGGTTTCGCGACATGCACGCAATCGCGCAGCAGATCCAGGCCCGCGACACCCAGTACGAGGACGCCGGCAAGGCGATTTTGGCAGGCAATCTCGGCGCTCCGCCGACCGCGCGCTAAAGCATGATCCGGAAAAGTGCGAAGCGGTTTTCCGAAAAGATCATACTTGAACAGGAACTGAAGCGCGATCAAGTCAGATTGCATCAGGGCGTTGACTCATAAGTCCGCTGTGTCGGCTCTGCTCCCTAAAACACGACATCGCCGGGTAATCATGGCATGTCGGTTTTGGGCCCAACAGTGGGCATGACGACTGGCGGCCCTCGCAATCTGAATTCTGTCCCCTCAAAATGGATTCTGTCGACTGCCCGGATTTTTCAGCGGTGCGGTAACGCATTGAGCTCGCAGAGGGCAGCCGTCGCGCTTGGTACAGCCAAAATTCGCAATCTTGGTGCTGTTTTATGAGCAAGCGCAGCGCATCTATTGTTCGTACTAAGCAACCGAACTGCCTTGGCAGTTCTTGGTTAGTCGGCGCGTCCGCGCGCTCTGCAGCAGTTCCACCAAGAGACAAGGAGTATTCCCATGAAGGCCATCGTTGTAACGGACCAAGCCGCGGGAACGGCCGGGATGAAGCTGGTGGACCGGCCCGAGCCGCAGGCAGCGATAAACGACGTCGTCGTTCAGGTTTATGCGTCGAGATTTGTCCCGACTGAGCTGGCGTGGCCCTCGACCTGGACCGATCGCCTCGATCGTGACCGAACACCGTCGATCCCGGGGCACGAGCTGGCCGGAGTGGTCACCGCTCTCGGATATGGCACTACAGGGCTATCGGTGGGACAGCGGGTGTTCGGTCTAGCGGACTGGTATCGCGACGGCACGCTGGCCGAGTATGTGGCGATCGAGGCGCGCAACCTCGCGCCGCTACCGGGCGACGTCGACTTCACAATGGGCGCAAGCCTTCCGGTCTCGGGCCTGACGGCATGGCAAGGACTATTTCAGCACGGCCGCCTCCAGGCGGGGCAGAGTGTCCTCGCACACGGCGCGGCCGGCGCGGTCGGGTCGATGGTGACGCAACTCGCGCGAGAGGCCGGCGCGTATGTGATCGGCTCCGGGCGGTCCGCCGACCGTCAGACTGTGCTCGACTTCGGCGCGCAGGAGTTCGTCGATCTCGGCAACGACGCCCTTGAGGACGTCGGCAAAGTCGATCTGGTGTTCGACGTCATTGGCGGTGAAATCCAGAAGCGGTCGGCAAAACTGATTCGAGGCGGAGGAACGCTGGTGACGGTCGTTGGGCCGGCCGAGGCGCGACCTTCCGACGGCCTGGCGGTCGACTTCGTCGTCGAGTCCGATCGTTCCCAACTGAGTGAGATCGTCCGGCGGGTGCGGGACGGACGCCTGCGGACAAACATCGGCAACGTCACGACTCTCGACGAGGCCGTCGCTGCCTTGAATCCGACCGGTCGACGCAAAGGGAGTACGATCATCCGCGTTCGCCCCTGAGTGACACATGCCTATTGATGCGCGCAGCCGGCCGGCCCTGTCAGGCCAGACGTTGAACAGTACGAAAGTAGCACCGGCGGCCATGGTCGCGGCACGAATACCGGCGGCGCAACATCCGGTTGTTAAGCTTTTTCTGCGACTTTGCGGACGGCGCTAATGCCTGGAGTTTCGCTGGTCCCATGTTCACGCTTCGATCGATTGCCGCCCGCCTGATTCTGGCTATTTCGCTGACTGTCGCAGTCGCCTGCGCCATCCTCGGCGGCTTCTCCATCAGCCAGCAGCGGGCGCTGACGCGGCTCGCGCTCGATCAGCAGCTCAAGCTGCAATATGACAGCGTGATTGCAGCGATCGACTACGAGGGGCGCGCGGCGCTCGCGGTCTCGGCGGTCATCGCCGCCTTGCCGCCGGTCGAGGACGCCATCGCCAAGGGCGACCGCGACGGCCTCGGAAAGCTGCTCGGCGCCTCCTGGGCGTCGATGAAGGCGCAGGGCATCCCGCTGATCTCGTTCTGGCAGCCCCCGGCGACCAGCTTCTACCGGGTCCATGCGCCGAAGACTTTCGGCGACGACGCCTCGACGCGGCGCACCACGGTGGTGGAATCGAACAGGACCGGCAAGCCGATCGTCGGCGTCGAGCCCGGCCGCGAAGCGCTTTCGATCTTCGGCATGACCCCGATCATGCGCGACGGCAAGACGCTGGCCAATGTCGACGTCGGCGCCGCCTTCGGCAAGGAATTCGTCGACCGCGCCAAAAAGCGCTTCGGCATCGACCTTGCGGTGCATTCCTTCGACGGCCAGAGCTTCAAGCGGCTGTCCTCGACCTTCGGCGATACCGTGGTCGCGACCCAGGACGAGCTCAAGCGTGTGATGAACGGTGCGGCCCTGCTGCGCGACGCTGTTCTCGACGGCCATGCGGTGGAGCTCTATCTCGGCCAGATCAAGAACTACGCCGGCGAGCCGGTCGCCGTGCTCGAGATCGTCAAGGACACCAGCGACTATGAAGCCGCCGCGGCAAGCGCGCAGCGCAATCTGATCCTTGGCGTGGTCGCGATCATGGCCGCCGCCGTGCTGCTCGCGTTCCTGCTCGGCCGCGGCCTGTCGCGGCCGCTCACCGCGATCACCGCGGTCATGAACCGCCTGTCCAGCGGCGACACCAGCGTCACGATACCCGGCAGCGAGCGCCGCGACGAGCTCGGCACGATGGCGAAGGCGGTCGACGTGTTCCGCCGCAGCATGGTCGAAACCTCCTCGCTGCGCGAGGCGCAGGAGGCCGACAAGGTGAAGGCGGAGGCCGACAAGCAGGCCTTGCAGCGGCAGATGGCCGATCGTTTCGAAGCCGACGTCAAGGGCATGGTCGCCGCCGTCGCGCGGTCCTCGGGCGACATGCAGCGCGTCGCGGGCGAGATCACCGCCAGCGTCAACGGCGCCTCCGAACGGACCTCGGCGGCAGCCGCCGCGTCCGAGGAAGCATCCGCCAGCGTCAATGCGGTCGCAGCCGCAACCGAGGAGCTGGCGTCGTCGATCACCGAGATCGGCCGCCAGGTCACCCATTCCAGCCGTGTCGCCGACAGCGCCGTGACCAAGGCCATGGAGACCACCGAGATGGTGACGAGCCTCGCCGCATCGGCAGAGAAGATCGGCGACGTGCTGCGCCTGATCAGCGCGATCGCGAGCCAAACCAATCTGCTGGCCCTCAACGCCACCATCGAGGCCGCACGCGCCGGCGAGGCCGGCCGCGGCTTTGCCGTGGTCGCTGCCGAGGTGAAGGACCTGGCGAGCCAGACCGCGAAGGCGACCGAGGAGATCGCCGGCCAGGTCGGCGCGATCCAGTCCGCCACCGGCAACTGCGTCAGCGCGATCGGCGACATCAGCGGCACCATCCGCGAGATCTCGGGTATCGCCACCGCGATCGCAGCCGCCGTCGAGCAGCAGGACTCGGCGACGCGGGAGATCGCCCGCAGCGTGCAGCAGGCGTCCACCGGGACCGTCGAGGTCTCCGCCAATATCGCGGGCGCGAGCGAGGCCGCCAGCCAATCCCGCGCCCTCACCGGCAATGTGCTGGATACGTCCGGCCAGCTCGGCGATCACGCCGCTGCGCTGTCGCACAGCGTCGACACCTTCCTCGCCGGACTGCGCAACGCCGCCTGAGCGGCGGCGCCGGGCTTCAAGTCATGGTCAGGGCAGCACGGGCGGCGGAGCGGACCGGTCGGACTTGTCGTCCGGCCGAGCGTCGACCCGCCCCCAATCGCGCATGAACGGCATCTGCAGCAGGCCGCGCAGCGACTGCTTCTCGGGATCATCGAAGCCGTCGAGGCCATAGCGCAGCTCCGCGAAGCGTGGACCACGATTATAGGTGCCGCCGAGCCGGTCCCAGATCGAGAGCAGGTTCGAATAATTGCTGTCGGTCTCCGGCTGATGACGCGAATGATGCATCTTGTGCATGTTCGGCGTCACGAAGACGAGCCGCAGCCAGCGGTCGAGCCGCTCGGGCAGGCGGATATTGGCGTGCTCGAATTGGGCGTTCAGCGCCGACAGCGTCAGATAGGTAACCAGCACCCAGGCCGGCGTTCCGAACACGAAGACGCCGGCGATGTGCCAGCCGATCCGCCACAGCGTCTCGCCGGGATGCTCGCGGAACGTCGTGGTGACGTCGACGAAGCGATCGGCGTGGTGCATGCGATGGAAGCGCCACATCCAGCCGAGCTTGTGCATGGAGACGTGGGCGAAATAGGCGAACAGGTCGAGCCCGATGATGCCGAGCAGGAGCTGGTTCGGGGGTGACAGGCCGAGCCAGTGCGACAGGCCGAATTTCGCATCCAGCGTCCATTGCGCGGCCAGCGGCGACAGTGGGCTGAGCAGCAGGTTCACGCCGACGAAGATCACGGTGATGGCGGCGTTGCGGCCGATATTGCGCATCCGGTCGCTGCGGCCGTAGCTGAACAGCGGAAACGCGGCCTCGAACAGCAGCACGATCGCGAACGACGCGAGCAGGAACGCGATCCGCGCGCCGGTCGACGGCAGCTCGACATGAGCCATCTCAGCCGCGCCCGGATGCCACAGAAGCTTTGCAAAGCCGATCATGCCGTCAGCCTCCCCTCTTTACAAAACGAATATTCGTTCTTTATAATGGCAACGAATGATCGTCAAGCCCGCCGCATCGGCCGGCCGCGACCTGACAAGGACCCGACTATGCCGAAGGTGAAACCCGAGACGCTCGCGATCCGTCGCGAGGAGATTCTGCAGGCCGCGGAGATCTGCTTTGCCCGCCAGGGATTTCACCAGACTACGATCCAGGACGTGATCAAGCAGTCCGGGCTCAGCGCCGGCTGCATCTACGGGCATTTCACGGGCAAGGAGGAACTGATCCAGGCGATCGGCGAAAGCCGCCATGGCCGCGACAGCGCGCTGCTGGCGCTCAAGGATCCATCGGACGATGTGTTGCAGAGCCTGCGGTCGATCGCCCGCGGCTTTCTCGGCGACCTGCAGAAGGAAGAAGGCCTGCGTGCCCGCCGCGTCGCGTTGCAGCTCTGGGCGGAGGCGCTGCGCGACGACGTGGTCCGCGACCAGGTGCTGAGCGGAATCCGCCAGCCGATCGCCCTGATCGTGGACCTGCTGCGGCGCGGCCAGAAGAGCGGCGCGATCGACCGCGGCGTGCAGCCGCGCGGCGCGGCGCGGGCAATGGTCGCGATGTTCCAGGGCATCGTGCTGCAACGGCTGTGGGGCGAAACCGTCACGACCGCGGAGGCGATGCACGCCTTCGACATCTTCCTTGCCGGCCTTGCCGCCAGACGCTGACGGGGGATGCGGTGATCGTCCACGACCTCCTCGCCGGCATCGGCACGGGCCTCGCCGGCGGTCTGACCGCCGGGCTGCTCGGCGTCAGCCCCGGCGGCGGACTGGTCGTGTTCTCGGTGCTACTGCTCGGCGCCGGCCAACATGTCGCGCAAGGCATCTCGCTGGTCGCGCAGGTGCCGCCGACCAGCCTCACGGGGATCCGGCGCTATTGGCAGAGCGGCAACCGCACCCCATTGCGCTGGATCGCGCTGCTGACAGTCGGCTTTGTCGCCGGCGGCGCGGCCGGCGCACTCGCCGCCAACCATGTCGCCGAGCCCGCGCTGCGCTGGACCTATGTGGCCTATCTCGTCGTGCTCGACGCGATGCTGATCCTGCGCGGCGGACGCGACGAGGCGAAGCACGACGACAAAGTCACCGCGCGCGAAATATCCTGCCCGGCGCTGCTCATTGTCGGGCTGCTGGCAGGCCTGTCGTCGGGCTTTCTCGGCATCGGCGGCGGACTGGCGACCGTGGTGGGCTTAAGCGCCGTGCTCGGGGTGCCGCAGCATCAGGCGCAGATGGCAAGCCTCGTGATGTCGCTGATCCCGACCACGATCCCCTCGGCCTGGATCTATTGGAGCGAGGGCTCGCTGGCGTCCTGGCCGGTGCTGGCGGGCGTGATCGTCGGCCTGCTGGCCGGCACCGATCTCGGCGCCCGCGCCGCCAACCGCATCGACCGCGCGCGGTTACGCAGCACGATGATCGTCTTCGTCTCGCTGATGGCGGTCTATATGACCTTCAAGGCGCTGTGGTAGATAGATATAGGTACGTCCTCCTCACGGAGCCCATTATGCGCAAGCCGGCAGCATCGACCAGCAAGGCGGCGCGACGGCCGCACGCCAAACCGGCAGCTGCGCTGTTCGACACGTACCCTGCCCCGGTCAGAGCCAAGCTGCTGGCGCTGCGGCGGCTGATCTTCGAGACCGCGAAGGCAACCAAGGGCGTCGGCGCGCTGGAAGAGACATTGAAGTGGGGCCAGCCGAGCTACCTCACGCCGGAGACCGGCAGCGGCAGCACGGTCCGGATTGATCAGGTGAAGCCGGCTGCCGACCAGGTCGCGGTCTACTTCCACTGCCAGACCAATCTGGTCGAGACCTTCCGCGAACTCTATCCCGAGCTCAGCTACAGCGGCAACCGCGCCATCCTGCTCGATGTCGCGGGCAAGCTGCCGGAGCCCGCGCTGCGCCACTGCGTGGCGCTGGCGCTGACTTATCATCTCAACAAGAAAGAATCGTAGGGCGTGAAGGCGACGGCGGTGCGCTCCCTCTCCCCGTTCTTACGGGGAGAGGGTTGGGGTGAGGGGCCGTCTCCGCACATTCGGTAATAGCTGCGTTCGCGGAGAATCCCCTCACCCGGAACGCATCTAACGATGCGTTCCGACCTCTCCCCGCACGCGCAGGGGTGTCCGGGGAAATTCAGGCATAGCGGAGCTCCATCTGGTCAGGTGAGATGGTTGATTTCCGACGGCTGGGGTTGATGGGCGGAGGTTTGTCGATGGCAGCGA
>NZ_JBUYWT010000027.1:0-106103 GCF_055264925.1 Bradyrhizobium sp. KZN70725 | reverse complement strand
CTCAAGCACTTTCGCGCTATCGCGACCCGCTACGACAAACTCGCCAGAAACTTTCTCGCCGGCATCCACTTGGCCTCAGCTTTCATCTTGCTCAACTGAGGACAGGCTCTAGTTCGGCATCAGCACGACATCGATGCGGCGGCTGTTTCGCGTGCTGATGATGATGGCACCGTTACGGGTCGCAAATCTCGCGCCGACAAGGCGCGGCACCTTCTCCGTCAGCGATGAAGGCAGCGGAATCATTCCGCCGGTGATGGGATCGCCGACGTTGATCGGCGCGACAGCTGCGCCGGCCGAAGGCGCCGCCTTGATGTACTCCCTTATCAACTGAATCTCTTCACGCGAGAGACTGAGCGCGGCCTGTTCGCCTGCGCCGTCAGTCAGCTTCCTTTCCGCCTCGGCCTTGTCTTGCGCATCTTGCTGCTGGGCAGCCTCGCGTTTTGCGACTTCGACCTGTTCGAGTCTGGCGAGGCGTTCCCTCAGCGGCGCGAGCTCCCGCCGCAACGCGGCAATGTCCGACTTCAGCGAAGAGAGCTGACCAAGTGCAATCGCGGCGGCAACGCAAGCGACGACCGAGATCAGGCTGAGGCACGCCACCGCCAGCCCCGTCAATCCGCCTCGACGATCGGCACGACGATCCGGGACATCATCGGCGGATCGTCGTCGCCGCGCGGCGGCGAATTTCGGCTTGATCGTGCCGAGGAAGCTGACCAGACCGGACAGCCGCGCAGCCACCATGCGGTTCGCCTCTTGAAAGGCGCCGAATGCAGGCGCAGGGACGATCGGAGAGTGCGCCGAGGGGATGGCGGGAGCAGTAGCCGAATGACCCGCGCCGGATCGCTGGCCGTCGTCGCGGTCCTCGCGCGTCATGCCGGAGAGCTCGAGATCAACGTCGTCGGGGTGGTCGATCGCAGCATCCGCAAAGTGGCGCGTGTCGGCCGCAGCGGCGTCCAATCGCTCCGTTTCCTGTCGATCGGGTCCTTGTTCGATGCGGGCGGCTTCAAGCGAGCGCCACAGCGAGAGCCCCGAATCGGTGATCTGCAGGCCCGCGTCGTTGATCGATGCCCATCCCGATTGGAAGACGTCGGCGTCGCCAAGCTCGGACGGCCGCTTCGACTGTGTGGCTTCATCGCCGGCCGCGATCATGCGCTTGACCTCGCGGCTGACCTCGTCGATTGCGATCCGCTGCCCGGGCCTTGCGGCCAGCACACTCAAGATCGCCAGATTGAACCTCATGCGGCGCCTCGCGATGCCCCATCAACCGGCCGTGCCGCCGTTCCGCTCCCGTGCAGGCGACGTGCGAGCCTCGGCGGGGTCGAAGCGGATCAATCATGTCGGCACGGACGTCGGTCAGTCAGGGAGTCGAGCAAGTGTACCGGCTCCCCAAAGGGCAAACAATCCGGCACCAGACCTACGACAGATGGATAAGTCGCTCCGCAAACGACACGCGTCGGGATCACGTTCGCCGTGCGCCTCAGAGAAACTCGCGAAGCCTGGAGAGCTCAATCACATGCTCGGGTGACAGCACGTCGGGAACGAGGGGAGGCTGCGACTTGGTCCGGATCTCGTAGAGATGTCGCGTCTTCTCGGGCTTGCCCATGAAATCCCGAATGCATTGGTCGAGCGTTCCGTTGACGACCATATAGGGCGCGCGATCCTCTCGCCTCGCGTTGTTGAGAGAAGGCCATTTGTAAAGGTGGGCCGCAGCTTGGAAGTCCACCTGATGAGATTGGTCGGTCATTGCAAAATATCTAGCCGAAAAAGCCCTGCGCGGCAAAGTCAGCCGGCCGATGAGTGAGCCGGTGCGGCAATACGCGCAAGCTGCGTGCGGTCGTCCATCGCAGAAGCCGCCGACGTGCCGCGTCGACGCCTCGCAGCAACTCCCACTTCGATTTCCCGCGGACCGAGATCGGGGGCGATCGGGCGAAGCCGGCTGAAGGGAACGCCGGCAGATACCCTCGCGCAGTGTGGCAACGCGCGTTGACGACCTCGCTCGTTCGCGGCGCCAGCGGCCGCGACGACGCGTGCTGGATTGACTCGATTCCAAAATGTTCCTATTTTGTTCTATTGTCAATTTCCACGTCCGGAGACGGGCGGCTTCGGTCAGGTCAGGGATGAACGGGTCGAGATGGCAGCCGCAGCCACCATCCTTCATGCGGACCTGGATGCATTTTACGCATCGGTCGAGCAGCTGCTCGAGCCGTCGCTGCGTGGCAAGCCGATCGCCGTCGGGGGCGGGGTTGTGCTGGCGGCGTCCTATGAGGCCAAGGCCTTGGGAGTGCATGGCGGCATGTCGGGGCGGGAAGCGCGCCAACTGTGCCCGCAACTGGTTTTCGTCGGCGGCCATTTCAGCGATTACCAGCGGCTGGGTGACGCGGCCATCAAGGTGATCGGCGACTTCACGCCGCTGGTCGAGCGAATTTCGATCGACGAGGCGTTTGCGGACGTTGCCGGCTGCACTCACCTGTTCGGAACGCCTGCCGAAATAGCCGCGTCGATCCGGTGGCGCGTACGCAGCGAGCTCGGCCTTCCGATCTCGGTCGGCGTCGCCCGCACCAAGCATCTGGCGAAGATCGCCTCGCAGGTCGCAAAGCCCGATGGACTTGTCGTCGTTGATCCCGACGCCGAGCTGAGCTTCCTTCACGAATTGCCGGTTGAGTTGATGTGGGGAGTAGGGCCGGTCACGAGGACCCGGTTGGACGCGATCGGCGTCGCGACGATCGGTCAGCTCGCCAAACTGTCGGAACGGTCGCTGACGCACTTGCTCGGTCCGGCAGCGGGCGAGAAACTCGCCGCGCTGGCCTGGAATCGTGATCCGCGACAGCTCAAGCCACACCGGCGCGCACGATCGGCGGGAGCACAATCGGCGCTTGGCCGAAAGCCTGCGATCGAGCAAGTCATTCGGCCCACGCTGCTTCATCTCGCCGACCGCGTCGCCACGCGGCTTCGGGCGAAGTCGCGGCCCGGACGAACCGTGACGGTGCGCGTCCGTTTCGCCGACCTGAAGTCGGTGACGCGCTCGATGACGCTCGATGCGCCGGTGTGCACGACCATCGTGCTGGCCCGGCTCGCCGAGAATCTGGTGCGCGCGGCTCTTGCCGACCATCCCGGCGAGAAGATCATCTCGCTGCTGGCGATCTCGGTGTCGCATCTCGAGGAGCATTGGGATCTTGCACTGGAGCTTCCGCTCGGGCTGAAGGACGAAGCGCTTCGGCCTGGAAGTCCGACAGGGATGGCCCGCTGGGCGGCGGACCGTGCGATCGACAAGATCCGCGATCGCTTTGGCTGGGAGGCGATCGGATATGGTTCAGCGGCGCTGGAGGCGGTTCATTCGGTGCCCGACGCGTTTCGCAAGCTTGCCGAGAAAGAGCTCTAGCGTTCGCCGGTTCACGTATCCGTCACTGCATTAAGAAAAGGCAATTTGGAATCGCGCGCTTGTGAGTAGCGACCCTGTACGGCCGGCTTATTTTGAGCCCGCGGAGGGACAGCCATGAAGCACAGCGCCGAACTGATCCAGACGATGCGCGATGCGTTGGATGCGGTCATGGCAAGCGTACCGGCGGATCAATCCGTGTTCGGTCTCAAGGCCGCTGTTGCGGAATGCATCCTGCGAGCCGCAGCTCACGGCCAGACCTCGTTCGACGGGCTCGTGACGTCGGCATCCGATCAGCTTCAGTCGATCATCTCGATGCTGACCTAGGCGATCGGGAGGCGCGCGTCCGTCGCGCTCACCTTGCCGCGCGGTGCGCTGATGATGCAATCGCTCGGGCTGACGGTTCTCTCAGGGCAGCGATACGACCCGTAGATTGTTGGTCGTTCCCGCTTGTCCAAAGGGAATGCCGGCGACCACGACCAGCAGATCGCGGCTTGATGCAAACTGCTCTGCATGCGCGAATGTAGTTGCGCGCTCGACCATCTCCTCATAGCTCTGAACGTCGTCGGAAAGCACGCTGTGAGCGCCCCAAAGCAGGCACAGGCGGCGGGACACTTCGCGGCTTGGGGTGATGGCGAGGATCGGGCGGCTCGGCCGCTTGCGCGCGACGCGTGCGGCCGTGGTGCCGCTCGACGTATAGGCCACAATGGCTGCGGCGTGAACGACGGAGGCGAGATCGGCCGCTGCCGTGGCCACGGCATGCGGTGGCGTCTGCTCTTCGCCGGGCTGGGTCGCCTCGACGATCGAGCGGTACATCTTGTGTTGTTCGGTGCTGCGGATGATGCGGTCCATCATCTCGACCGCCTCGCGCGGATATCGGCCTGTCGCGGACTCCGCCGACAGCATCACGGCGTCTGCGCCGTCATAGATGGCGGTCGCAACATCGGAGACTTCCGCACGTGTCGGCGTCGGGGCTGCGACCATCGAGTCCAGCATTTGCGTGGCGACGATCACGGGCTTCACCGCGAGACGGCAGGCCCGCACCAGCTCCTTCTGGCGCCCCGGCACGTCCTCATGCGGGATTTCGACGCCGAGATCTCCCCGCGCAACCATGATGGCGTCGCACAGCTGGATGATATCGTCGATCCGTTCGAGCGCGGCCGGCTTCTCGATCTTGGCCATCAGGCCGGCACGGTCCCCGACGAGGCCTCGCGCCTCGATGATATCCGAGGGCTTCTGCACGAACGACAGCGCAACCCAATCCACGCCAAGTTTCAGGCCGAACTCCAGATCGAGGCGATCCTTCGCGGTCAGCGGTGAAAGATCGAGGACCGTACCCGGCAGATTGACGCCCTTGTGATTCGAGATCGTGCCGCCGACGATCACCTTGGCTTCGATGAAATCGTCACCGAGCCCGGTAACGCGAACGCGGACCCTGCCGTCGTCGATCAGAAGGTCATGGCCGGGGGCAACGGCGGCAAAGATCTCCCGATGCGGGAGGGGAATTGCGGTTCGGTCGCCTTCCGATCCGGACAAGACGAACCGAATGGTCTCTCCGGCCATTGCGGTGATCTTTCCATCGCGCAAGGTGCCGACGCGGATCTTCGGGCCCTGGAGGTCCATCAGGATGCCGATCGGCCGGCCGACGTCCTGTTCCAGCTTTCGGATCGCCGCGTGAATGCGTGCGTGATCGCTCTGCGTTCCGTGACTGAAGTTCAGGCGGAACGTATCGACGCCAGCCAGCAGCAGCGCCTCGAGCATCTCGGGGGAACTGCTTGCTGGACCGACGGTTGCGACGATCTTGGCGCGTCGATGACGGCGCATGGGTCACCTCATTGCTGGCTTGATTCCCGGCTTGCCGGCTGCAATCAGCACGGCGCGGATATCGTTGACATTGGTAAGCGTTGGCCCGGTGCGCACGAGGTCTCCAAGGCGGTCGAAGAACGTGTAGCTGTCATGAGCAGCCAGGTACGCTCGTGCGTCAAGCAGATTCGCGGCGGCGCGCCGCAGCGTATCCGGACCGATCAAAGCGCCAGCCGCATCTTCCGTTCCATCAATTCCATCGCTGTCGCCCGCAACGGCCCAGATATCGGATGCGCCGGACAGGGCGACGGCAAGCCCCAGCAGGAATTCGGTGTTGCGGCCGCCGCGTCCCGCCGGCCCGCGCCCGATCGTCACCGTCGTCTCGCCTCCGGACAGCAGTACCGCGGGGGCAGGGCCCGGCTGCGCATGTCTCGCGACCGACCGGGCGATGCCGGCCATCACGGTTCCGAGTTCCCGTGCCTCGCCCTCGATCGCGTCTCCAAGGATGATCGGCGTCAGGCCTTCGTCCCGGGCGGCGCTGGCCGCAGCGTCAAGCGCATGGAATGGAGCGGCAAGGATGCGGACATCAGCATCGATCTCGCCGGGCTTGGGTGTCTCGTCCGCTTGTTCGAGCACAAGCCGCGCCGCTTCCGGCAGGTCGATTGCAAAGCGGCCAACGATCTCCAGCGCAGCGGCTTTCGTGCTGCTGTCCGGCAGCGAGGGACCGGAGGCAATCGCCGCGGGATCGTCGCCGGGAATGTCTGAGATCACAAGGGTCGTGACGCGGGCGGGACGGGCGGCCAGCGCCAGCCGACCGCCCTTGATCGCGGACAGATGTTTGCGGACGACGTTCATCTCGGCAATCGTCGCGCCGCTTGCAAGGAGTGCCCGGTTGACCGCCTGCTTGTCGGCGAGAGTCATCGGAAATGCCGGCAGGGTCATCAGCGCCGAGCCACCGCCGGACATCAGGGCGATGACGAGATCGTCTGCAGAAAGCCCCTCGACGGCGCGCAGCATGCGAAGGGCCGCGGTCCTGCTCGTGTCATCCGGCACGGGGTGAGACGCTTCGAGCACTTCGATACGGCCGGCTGGAACCGAATGGCCGTGGCGCGTGACGACGACGCCGGAAAGCGCGACGTCAGGCCATGCCGCGTCGAGGCCCGCAGCCATTGCCGCCGACGCCTTACCCGCGCCGACGACGATGCATCTGCCCCTCGGCTTTGCCGGCAGGGCGTCGGCAATCGTGATCCTCGGATCGGCGCTCGCGATGGCGGCGTCGAAGATTCGCCGCAGGGCGGTCCGAGCCCGCACATCCGTCCATCTGTCGTTCAATCGCTTGCGCTCCGGCCGATAGGTCTCTTGTTATGGCGCCTTCTCGAGACGGTCGTAAGACATGGGTGCCTCAAGTCGACCGCCTTCACCGGGAAAGACCTTTGCGCGAGCGATTGCGGCACTTGCCGTCGCTTCACTGCCGAGAATGAACGCGCGCCGCATCGGCTTGATCAGGAACAACGCGGTGAGGGCAGCGGTCGCATTGAGTGCAACCGCGACGATGAACACGGCCTGCCAGCCGAGCTGGGAAGAGATGATGCTCGCGAGCGGCACGAGCAGCGCCGCCGTGCCCTTCGCCGTGTAGAGCATGCCGTTGTTGGTGGTTGCATATTTGGCGCCGAACGTGTCGCCCGACGTCGCGGGAAACAGGCTGTAGATTTCGCCGAAGACGCCGAAATAGATCGCCGTGGCCAGCACGAAGACAACCGGAATGTGACCGTAGGTGGACAGCGTCAGCAACATCAGCGCCGCTGTCGCGAACGCGATGAACATCGTGTGCTCGCGCCCGATATTGTCGGAGACCCAGCCAAAGAGCGGACGGCCGAAACCGTCGAAGACGCGATCGAGCGAGATGGCAAACGTCAGTGCCGCCATCTGGAAGCCCGCCAAGGTGACCGGCGTGTCCGCGATCTTGAAGTCATGGGCGATCGGCCCGATTTGCGCGGCGGTCATCAAGCCGCCGGAAGCCACCATGACGAACACCACGTACATGACCCAGAAGACCGGGGTGCGCAACACCTGGGGCGGAGTGTAGTCGATCGCACTCTGCGGCAGATTGAGACGCTTTTTCCTGGGTGCTTCGACGCCATGTGGTGGCCGGACGAACCAGGCCAGCAGGATGACGATGAGGCCTTGTCCGATCCCGAAGGTCAGGAAGGTGCTCTGGTAGCCGCTGGCGGCAATCATGTTGGCGATCGGTACGACGGTGAGGGCCGCACCGGCGCCAAACCCGGCGGCGGTTGCTCCTGCGGCCAGGCCGCGCCGGTCCGGAAACCATTTCAGGGCATTGCCGACGCAAGTGCCGTAGACGGCGCCGGCACCGATGCCCGCGACGACAGCTGCCGCATAAAGCGTGACGAGAGAGGAGGCGTATGAGTTCATGATCCAGGCCAACCCGATCATCAGCCCGCCGAACATGATGACGATGCGGGGGCCGTATTTGTCCACGAACCAGGCCTCCACCGGCACAAGCCATGTCTCCGTCATCACGAAAATCGTGAAGGCGAGCTGGATGGCCGGACGGCCCCAGTGAAACTTCGCGTCGATCGGATCAACGAACAGCGTCCAGCCATATTGCAGGTTGGCGATCATCGCCATGCAGACGATGCCAATCGCCAGTTGCAGCCAGCGGAAGCCGCCGGGCGATGATGCCGGGTTGGTGGAGATCATGTACGCTCCTAAGGCAGATAATCGTCGTTTGGGCCGGCTGCGTCGGGTTGTCGTCCCGCCGCAGCCTACTGACGGAATTCGTTGGTCAACTCGCCGATTCCGTCGATCGCGACGGTGACCGTGTTGACGGGCTCCTTCATCACCCCGACGCCAATCGATGTCCCGCAGCAGATCAGGTCGCCCGGCAACAGCGTCATGTCGTGCGAGATCTTGCTGACCAGCGTCTGTGCGCTGAAGATCATGTCCGCGATCGGGTAGTTCTGGCGCTCGACGCCGTTCAGGATGGTGCGCACCACAAGGCTTGCGGGGTCGAGGCCTGAGGCAATGACGGGACCGAAGGGTCCATATCCATCGAAGCCCTTGGCCCGTGCCCATTGCGGGAAGGTCGGGTCGCGATTGAGGATGTCCGCGGCGGTGACGTCGTTGGTGCAGGTGTAGCCGAAGATAAAGGCGTCGGCCTGTTCGGGCGCGACCGCGGTGCAGCTCTTGCCGATGACGATGCCGAGCTCGCCTTCGTAGGTCGTCTTGCCATCATAGCCCAAGGGGCGCGTGATGATCGCGCCAGGCGTGGTGACGCTGGTCGGCGCCTTCAACAGGTACAACGGTTCGGCGGGCTCAGGTGATTTCAGCTTCTCCGCAAGCGCGTGAAAATTGTTCCAGAGCGCGATGACCTTGCTCGGTTGCGTCGGGGCGAGCAGCTCGACGTTGTCCAGCGCCAGCGTTTGTCCAGTCGGTCGCATGTCGCCGAACATGTCCCCTTCGTGCACGGAGATGCCGGATGGAATGAGTTGCCCGAAGCCGATTTCGGCATGGTGGCGGAAGCGGACCCAGCGCGTAACATTGCTCATCGGGATCACGCCACCGCCAGCGTTTCTGCTGCTGCGGCGCCCGCCGCCCCGTCATAGAGGCCGGCCAGCCTGGTGCGCTGCGCGACCAGGGCCAGCACCGCATCGAGGGCGGGCGTCGCGATTCCTGTCATCCGGCCCATCTCCTGCACCACGGTGATCAACGGATCGATCTCGACCGGACGTCCGCGCTCGAGATCCTGCAGCATCGAGGTCTTGTGCGCGCCGACCTTGCGCGCACCTTCGATGCGGCGTTCGACATCGACCCGAAACTTGACGCCGAGGCTTTCCGCGATCGCCTGGGCCTCCAGCATGATCGCCCGGGACAGCGCGCGCGTGCCCGGATTGCTGCAGATCACGTCGAGCGTCGCGTGGGTGAGGGCGCTGATCGGGTTGAAACAGACGTTGCCCCACAGCTTGAGCCAGATCTCGTCACGGATACGGTCGAGGACCGGAGCTTTCATGCTCGCGGCCACGAACAGCTCGGAAAGTTTCTGGACGTCGGATGTGATCTCGCCGGAGGGCTCGCCCAGCGGAAAGTTGTTGCCGTAGACATGGCGGATCACGCCGGGCGCCTCGATCTCGGTGGCGGGGTACACCACGCAGCCGATCGCGCGCTCGGGACCGAGCTCGTTCCACTGCTGACCGCCAGGATCGATGCTCTCGAGCGTCGATCCTTCGTGCCGACCACCGTGCTTGTGGAAATACCAATAGGGAATGCCGTTGACGGCGGTGACGATGCGGGTCCGATCGCCCAGCAGCGGCCGCATGGGCTCGATGACACCGGTGATCGAATGCGCCTTGAGGCAAATGATGACGTAATCCTGCTCGCCGAGTTCGGCGGGGTTATCGGTGCAGCGAGGATGCACGACGCGCTCCTCGTCGCCGATCAGGAGTTTCAGGCCGTTCTGCCGCATTGCGGCGAGATGCGCACCCCGCGCGACCAGGCTGACATCGGCACCAGCACGCATAAATTCGACACCGAGATAGCCGCCGATCGCGCCGGCGCCGTAGATGCAGATTCTCATTCGATCCTCGCAAGCAGAGTGGGGACACAGCAGGAGCCGCAGCGGCTCGAACCGAGTAGCGTGGCAATGGCCTTGGGCAAGTCTGTCAGGCCGCGCAGGCGGTTTCCTCGAAAGCAAGGGTGATGTCCCGCATGCTCACGACGCCGACGAGCCGGCCGTTGTCGATGACGGGGACATGGCGGATTCCATGACGGGCCATGAGGCGCTCGACATCCGTGAGCGCATCTTGCGAATTGCAGGACAGCAGCGGCCGCGGCGAGATGAATTGCGCGACTTTCATCGCAAGACCATTAGTGCCGCGCTCGGCGATCACAGCGACGACGTCGCGCTCGCTGAACATCCCGATCACGGCGGCGTCCTTGCTGCGCGAGGCGTTCCTGACCACGAGGGCGCCGACATTGCTCGCGTACATCAGGTTCGCCGCAATGCTCACGGTTTCGTTCGAGCCGATCGTCACCACGTGCGCATTGTTGGCGCGAAGGATGTCCCCGGCGTACATGGCATCGTCCTCCCGGTTGCTTGATTTGGTCGTTGTGAAGCGATCGTGGTATACATTATCCCAGAAGTCAAACAAAAGAATCGAGCCATTTGCCAAGAATAATGGCAAAAATACTGACCTATTCGCGAGTGTTGTCGCCTTGACTCCATGGCCTTTTGGTATGCCATATGCCAATTCTGAAGCTCGCTCTCGACGGGCAATTTCGTTCTGAACCGCAACCGGTTAGGGGCAGGTCGTGATGAAAAGAGAGCCGATCCGGCGCAAGCCGTCCGATCCCGATCTTCGCGCGCAACCGGAGCTGGACGCGCGCGACGGCGGTGTTCAGTCCGTTGATCGCGCCATGCAAATCCTGGAGACACTTGCAGAGGATGATGAAGGCTATCGGCTGACCGATCTGGCGATCCGCACCGGCCTGTCTCCCTCGACCGTACATCGGCTGCTGACCACGCTCGAGAACCGCAGGTTCGTTCAATTCGACCGCGACGAATCCAAGTGGCACATCGGCGCGCAAAGCTTCGTGGTCGGCTCGACCTTCGTGCGCCGGCGGAATTTTGCCGCGCAGGCACTGCCTTATCTGCGCAAGCTGCGCGACCAGACCCGGGAAACGGCCAATCTTGCCGTGGTCGACGATGAATCCATCATCGTCGTGTCCCGCATTGAAAGCCGTGAGATCATGCGCTCGCTGACCAAGGTCGGCGGACGCGTCGCGATGATCGCCTCGGGAGTGGGCAAGGCGGTGCTGGCTACCTATTCCGATGCAGACGTCAACGCGATCATTCGCCGTCAGGGCATGCCGCGGCTGACGGAAAAATCGATCGTGCGGCCCGGCGAGTTGTTCAAGGAATTGGAGAGCGTGCGGCGTCAGGGTTATGCGGTGGATGATGAAGAGGCGCGCCTCGGCCTGCGCTGCGTGGCCGCGGTCGTCTTCAACGATTGCAACGAGCCATATGCCGCAATCTCGGTATCCGGCATGGCGGACAGGCTGACGAACGAACGCTTGCCCGAGATCGGTACGATCGTGCATCGGATCGCAGCCGAACTCACGGCCGAACTTCGCGGGAACCGCACGCAGCAAGCGCAGGCGTAGGGCGGGCTGCAATTCCGTCCGCAACAATTTCCATTTCTACGCTGACGCTAATCGTTTGAAGACGCGCAAGAAATCGCGAGCGTTGCCACAGCGCGGAAATTCCAATCGATTGCGTTGAGATCGATGCTCGCGGGCCTGATGATCCTGCTCAGGCCAACTCATAGCGAAGCGGGATCATCACATGAAGATGCGAGCAGTCGATGCAGCAGTGCGCATTCTCCAACGCGAAGGGATCACGTGCGCATTCGGCGTTCCCGGCGCAGCGATCAATCCGCTTTACTCCGCACTGAAGCGCAACGGCTCGATCCAGCATATTCTGGCGCGGCACGTCGAAGGCGCCTCGCATATGGCGGAAGGCTATACCAGGGCGAAGGCGGGCAATATCGGCGTCTGCATCGGCACATCGGGTCCGGCCGGCACCGACATGATCACCGGCCTCTACTCGGCGATCGCTGATTCCATTCCGATCCTCTGCATCACCGGTCAGGCGCCGCGGGCGCGGCTCTACAAGGAGGATTTCCAGGCCGTCGACATCGAGTCGATCGCAAAACCAGTGACGAAATGGGCCGTCACCGTGCGCGAGCCGGCGCTGGTGCCGCGCGTGTTCAGCCAGGCTTTCCATGTCATGCGGTCGGGGCGGCCGGGACCGGTGCTGATCGACCTTCCGCTCGATGTGCAACTGGCCGAGATCGAGTTCGACGACGAGACCTATTCACCGTTGTCGGTCTACAAGCCGACGGCGACGCGCAAGCAGATCGAGAAGGCACTCGAGATGCTGAACGCCGCGGAGCGGCCGCTGATTGTGGCCGGCGGCGGCGTGATCAACGCCGATGCATCCGAGCTGCTGGTCGCCTTTGCCGAAGCGGTCAACGTTCCGGTCGTTCCGACGCTGATGGCCTGGGGCGCTATTCCTGACGATCATGCGCTGATGGCAGGCATGGTCGGCTTGCAGACCAGCCATCGCTACGCCAACGCCACGATGCTCGAATCCGATTTCGTGCTCGGCATCGGAAATCGCTGGGCCAACCGGCATACCGGCTCGATCGAGACCTACACGAAGGGCCGCAAATTCGTGCATGTCGACATCGAGCCGACGCAGATCGGGCGGGTCTTCAATCCGGACCTCGGTATCGTCTCCGACGCCAAGGCCGCGCTGGAAATGTTCGTGAGCGTCGCCAGGGAGTGGCGGAAGTCCGGGAGGCTGCGCGATCGGCAGGCCTGGCCCGCCGCCTGTCGCGACCGCAAGCGTTCGATGCTGCGCAAGAGCCACTTCGAAAACATCCCGATCAAGCCCCAGCGCGTCTACGAGGAAATGAACAAGGCCTTTGGCCGCGACACCTGCTACGTGACCGTGATCGGATTGTCGCAGATCGCTGGGGCCCAGTTCCTCAACGTCTACAATGCGCGCAACTGGATCAACGCCGGGCAGGCCGGTCCTCTCGGCTGGACACTGCCGGCCGCGCTTGGCGTGCGTGCCGCCGATCCCGACCGCGACATCGTCGCGCTGTCGGGTGACTACGACTTCCAGTTCCTGATCGAGGAGCTCGCGGTCGGGGCGCAGTTCAATCTGCCCTACATCCACGTCGTCGTGAACAATTCATATCTCGGCCTGATCCGGCAGGCGCAGCGCGGCTTCGACATGGACTATCACGTCCAGCTCTCGTTCGAGAACATCAACGCGCCCGAGATCGGCGGTTACGGCGTCGACCATGTGGCCGTCGCAGAGGGTTTGGGCTGCAAGGCGATCCGGGTCACCGATCCGAACGACGCGCAGGCGGCGTTCGCAACCGCACGCGAGCTGATGGCGAAGCATCGCGTGCCCGTGGTGGTGGAGTTCATTCTCGAGCGAGTCACCAATATCGCGATGGGAACGGAGATCGACAACATCGTCGAGTTCGAAGAGGTGCTCGATCTTCCGCTCGATGACGTGCCGAGCGCATCACGATCCGGCACGCTGTTGCCGGCCTGACCACATCTTTCATCGCTTCAAGCGGAGATACGACCCGTGCCTCAATTTGCCGCCAATCTCACCATGCTCTTCAACGAGCTGCCGTTCCTCGATCGGTTCGCGGCCGCCAAGGCGGCCGGCTTCAACGCAGTCGAGTATCTTTTTCCTTATGACTTCGAAAAGGGCGCGTTGCGGGAGGAATTGGCGCGCTGTGGGCTGACCCAGGTGCTGCACAATCTTCCAGCCGGCAACTGGGCCGCCGGTGAGCGTGGCATTGCGATCCTGCGCAATCGGGTCGATGAATTTCGCGACGGCGTGGTGCGCGCGATCGACTACGCAAAGGCGCTGGATTGCCGGCAGCTGAACTGCCTGGTCGGCATCGCTCCAGCCGATACGGATAGGGCGGACCTGCAGGAAGTCCTCGTGTCCAACCTGCGCTTCGCCGCAGGCGCGCTCGCCCAGCATGGCATCAGGCTCCTCGTCGAACCGATCAACACGCTCGATATTCCCGGCTTCTTCCTGAGCCGTACGGAACAGGCGGTGCAGCTCATTTCCGAGGTTGGCTCATCCAATCTGTTCATCCAGTACGACATCTATCACATGCAGATCATGGAAGGTGATATCGCGCGGACCCTGCAGAAGCATCTCGGCCGGATCGCGCATGTCCAGCTCGCCGACAATCCGGGCCGTTATGAACCGGGAACCGGCGAAATCAACTACTGCTATCTGTTCAAGCATCTCGACAGCATCGGGTATCGGGGCTGGATCGGGTGCGAATACAAGCCGCGGACGACCACGCTCGAGAGCCTGGGCTGGCACGCCGCACAGACTTTCGTGACCTAGAGCCTGTTCCGTTCCGATTGAATCGGGACGGAGCTCTGGAATTTTATTTAACGCGGTTTCTTCACGCGAGCCGAGAGTCGCTCGTCCGGAAAAACGCCTTCATCCGGCTGACAGGGAGCAACGACAATGAAAGACATCGGATTCATCGGACTTGGCACCATGGGACGTCCGATGGCCGGCCACCTCCTGGCTGCCGGTTATCGCCTGTTCCTGCACGACGTCGTACCTGTTGCGCCTGAGTTGATCGCGGCCGGCGGCATCGCTTGCGAGTCCGCCAAGCAGGTGGCGCAGGAGTCGGACGCCGTGATCATCATGGTACCGGACACCCCGCATGTCGAAGCCGTGCTGTTCGGTCAAGGCGGCGTCGCGGAGGGCATCTCCAAAGGCATGATCGTGACGGATATGAGCTCGATCTCTCCGCTGGCGACGAAGGAGTTTGCACGCTGGATCGATGCGCTCGGGGCCGATTATCTCGACGCGCCGGTCTCCGGCGGCGAAGTTGGTGCAAAGGCGGCCAGCCTGACCATCATGGTTGGCGGGCGGGAGCGGGCGTTCAATGCGATGAAGCCCCTGTTTGAAACGATGGGAAAGAATGTCACGCATGTCGGCGGCAACGGCGACGGCCAGACCACCAAGGTTGCGAACCAGATCATCGTGGCGCTGACCATCGAGGCGGTGAGCGAGGCGTTGCTGTTCGCCTCCAAGGCCGGGGCCGACCCCGCATTGGTGCGCCAGGCGTTGATGGGCGGCTTCGCGTCGTCCCGGATCCTCGAAGTGCACGGCGATCGCATGCTGAAGCGCAATTTTGATCCGGGCTTCCGCATTGAGCTGCATCAGAAGGACCTCAACCTCGCGCTGGAAGGGGCGCGCGCGCTTGGCTTGTCGCTGCCAGGCACTGCCGCAGCCCAGCAGCTGTTCAACGCCTGTACCGCCCTCGGCGGCAAAAGCTGGGACCATTCCGGCATTCTGAGAGCGCTGGAGGTCATGGCGGGCCACGAGGTCGCGGCTGCCTGAGCGCCGCGGAGGGGAATGGACGAAAATATCGTGGGCCTGGTTGGTGCGGGGACGGTAGCGCCTACCTGCCACGGATCAGGCGCCTGGCGCCCAAGCCGGTCGCTCAGCGTTCGGATCGTTTGCTGGGCATTTTTTCTGATGTCCCTAGGGCCACTGGTGAGGACGAACAAGGTTGTCCGCCCACACCTCGGCAATGTGAGACAGTGCCAGACCCGGCTTGCGCTCGAGCAGAAGCTCGAGCACGCGCGGCGGCGTTAGGGGTAATTCCTGCACCCGCTTTCCTGTCGCGTTGGCAACGGCGCAGGCGACGGTGGCGCCGACATTGAGGATCGGCACCTCGCCGGCGCCCTTGGTGCCGAGCGGCCCCACCGACGCCGCACCCTCATAGAGGCTGATCTCCACCGGTACGACGTCGAGCGCAAGCGGTACGCGGTAAGTCTCAAAGCCGCTTTGACTGACACGGCCATTGCTGCCGATCGTCACCTCCTCGTGCAGGGCGTAGCCCAGGCCCTGCACGACGCCGCCCTGGATCTGGCCGTGGATTGCGCGTGGATTCAGCGCACGGCCGACGTCCTGGACCACGCGATAGCTTAGCACCTCGACATGCCCGGTCTCCGGATCGACGGCGACCTCGCAGTCGTGGACGGCGAAGACGGGGATGTCGATCGCGTCGATGAAATGACCGGCAACGCAACCGGGCATCGCCGGCACGCCGGCGCCGGTGAAGGCGCCGGTGCCGGCGACCGGTCCGCCCAGCGCTTGAGCGCGGGTCGCGACCTCCGCGACGGTGCGGCCGGAGCCCGGCGCGCCCGCGATCTCGATCCGACCATCGCGCATGACGAGATCGCCGGGCGCGGCTTCGATCATCTCGGAGGCGATCCTCAAAAGCTTCGTGCGCACCTCCTGTGCCGCCGACAGGCTGGCGGCGCCGAGCGAGACGGTGGTGCGGCCGCCACCGACGCCGACATCATAACCGGCCGCATCGGTATCGGCGGCGCGGACGATCACCTGCTCGGGCGCGATGCCGAGCGTGCTGGCAACGATCTGCGGCAGGCTCTGCATCATCGAGCCGGAGCCGATCTCGACACCCGACGTGACCAGGGTCGCCGTGCCGTCGGCATTCATGTTCACCGTCGCGGCGGACGGGCCGACGAAGACGAACCAGGTGCCGACGGTGGTCGCGCGTCCAAGGAGCTTGCCGTCGGTGCGCGCCGGCAGCGGCGCAGCCGCGTCGCGCAACGTATCCATCCGGTCGAGCATCGGGCCGAGCACATCGCCTTCGAATACCTGGCCGGTGGCGCCGAGATCCTTGTCGCCGAGCACGTTGCGGCGCCGGAAAGCAAGCGGATTCATTCCGATCCGCGCTGCGATCTCGTCGGTGTGCCGCTCGAGCGCGAAGGTGTTGTAGACGCCATTGCAGCAGCGGAACGCGCCGTTCGGCGCCGTGTTGGTATAGACCGCGCGCGAGACCATGCGCACGCTGCCAAGCCTGTAGTTTCCGCCGAGCGTGTGTGCGGTCATGGTGGTCAGGAAGATCTGTTCGCCGCCATAGGCGCCGCAGTCCATCAGCACGACCGCCTCGCGGCCCACGATTTCTCCGTCGCGCGTCACCGCCGAGCGGATGCGAATATCGGCGTTCTCGCGGAACAGGCAGGTCAGCATCTCGTCCTCGCGGGAATTGACGAGGCGAACCGGCCGGCCGCTGGCGCGGGCGAGGAGGGCGGCGAAGGGCTCAACCGCCAGATCGAATTTGAGACCGAAGCCGCCGCCGACCGGCGGCACAGTGACGCGCACTTGCGATGCCGGCACGCCCAACGCGCGCGCGGTTGCATTGCGGACGCTCCAGGGAACCTGCGTCGACGTCTCGATATGGAAGCGGCCGTCCTCGTAGCTTGCGACGACCGCACGCGGCTCGAAGGCCACGTGGTTCTGCCGGCCGACGCGATAGAAACTTTCGACGATCTCGACGTCAGGCCGCGCAAAGGCGGCGTCGACGTCGCCGCGAACGACGGTCGCCTCCCAGGCGACATTGCCCGCACGCGCGCCGCCTTCGAGCAGCACCTCATAGCTGCGCCAGTCCGGATGAACCAGCCGCGCATCTGGTGCCAGCGCCTCCGCCATGGTCAATATTGCGGGGAGTTGCTCGATTTCCACGTCGATCGCCGCGAGCGCGGCCTGCGCCTGCGCCAACGTGACGGCTGCGACCGCGGCAAGCGGTTCGCCGTCGTAGCGAATGACATCGCGGGCGAACAGCGGGTGATCGGCGATGCCGATGCCGATCATGCCGGGCGCATCCGACGCCGTCACGATCGCACGTACCCCCGGCATGCGGGCAGCCCTCGACGTGTCGAGGCGAATGATCCGGCCCGAAGGCAGGCCGGCACGCAGCACCGCGGCGTGCAGCATGCCGGGCAGATATCGATCGATGGTGTAGCGCGTACGGCCACGCAGCTTGTCGGCGGCGTCCCGCCGGCGCAAATCCATCGTCGCGGAAACGTCGGACATGCTTGCGTCTCCCGATTATGCGTCGGCCAAGGCGAGCAGCGTCGCCTCGACGATGCGTTCGTATCCCGTGCAGCGGCAGATGTTCCCGGTGAGTGCGGCCCGGATATCGTCACGGGTGGCGTCAGGCCGGGTCGTCAAGAGATGCGTCAGGCTCACCACCATGCCGGGAAAGCACATGCCGCATTGGACCGCATCGCTGGCCTCGAGGGCCGCCTGGATGCGGTTCAGTTCGCCGTGAGGCGCAAGGCCTTCGACGGTGCGGATCTCGCGGCCATCGGCGAGCGCGGCGGGCAACAGGCACGATGGCGTCGGCTCGCCGTCGACCAGCACCATGCAGGCACCGCAAAAGCCTTCGCGACAGACCGGTTTCGCGCCGGTCAGATGCATCTCCTCACGCAGAATGTCGATCAGCGGCGTGGCGGGGTCGGCCACGGAAGAGAGGCGATCACCGTTCACTGTCAAGTTGAATCCCATGTCGATCCCCACCGGTTCAGGAGCCAAGCGCTGCGATCGCAGCGCGGCGGACGAGACCGGGTAGCACGCTGACCCGATACCAGGCCGGGGCATCGACGCTGTCGCGGCCGACGAACTCATCCGCCAACGCGGCCGCACTCTGCGCCGCCTCCGCCGCATCGAGCGGGCGTCCGATCAGAGCTGCCTCGAGCCGCTCCCAGCGGCGCGCCACCGGCTCGACTGAACCGACCGCGACGCGCGCCGCCTGGACACGGTTCGCTGCATCGATGCTGACCGACAGGCTGACGATGGCGACCGGGTAGTCACCCGATTTGCGCAGCGGCAGGCGGGCATGGGCGCTTCTGCGCGCCGCCCGCGGCAAGATGATCCGCGTCACCAGATGACCGCGCGGAAGGGACGATCGGATCTTCAGGAAATGCGACAGGCCGATGCGCTCGCGGCCGTCGCGGTCCGACATTTCCACTTGGGCATCGAGGCAGAGCAGCGCCGGTACGCAATCCGCGGCGGCGAATTCCGACGTCGCGAGGTTGCCGCCGATCGTCGCCATCGCGCGGATCGCGGGATTGGCGGAGCGGCCGGCGGCGTCGACCAGGACCGCGAATTCCGCAAGATCAGCCAGGGCCGCCGCGAGTGCCGCATGCGTAACCGCCGCGCCGATCTCGATTGCATCGCTGTCGATACGAACCGTGGTTAGCTCGGCGATCTTGCCGATCGCGACATAGTGCGGCTTCAACCGCTCATGGCGGATCGGTGACCGCATGATCCACGTGCCGCCGGCAAAGGCAGCGCCGGCCGCGCCGAATTCGCTCAGTGCGTCGAGTGCGGAAGCGAGCGAGGGCGCAACGTAGATCGAGGCAGGTGCAGTCTCGCCCGCGACGCTCTGCATGGGAGAACCCGTCATCATTGGCGTCGCTCCAGTCGCAGGCGATCGAGCAGAACGCCGACGATGACGATCGCGCCGAGCACGACCATCTGGACGTATCCGTCGATCCGGGTGAGGTTCATGCCGTTGGACAGAATGGTGATGAACAGGGCGCCGAGCACCGCGGTGCCGACCCCACCGCGCCCGCCCGCCAGGCTTGTTCCGCCGACCACGGCGCCGGCAATCGCCTGCAGTGAAAGCGCCCCGCCGAGGTTCGGCTCGCCCGATCCGGTCCGCGCCGTCATCATGATCGCGCCGAGCGCCGCAAGCCCGGAGCACAGCACATAGGTCGCGATCAGGGTGCGCTTGACCGGCAGGCCGGCGACCGCCGCTGCGCGCGGGTTGGTGCCGATGAGGTAAAGCGAACGGCCGAACACCGTCCGCGTCAGGGTCCAATGGAGCACGGCGCCGACCCCGACCGTGATCGCGATGGCCGCCGGAATTCCGAAGACGCTGCCGCCGTAGAAGATCTGCGAGAACGGCGCCGGCACGCCTTGCACGGGCCGTCCGGACGATAGTGTGGTCGCAATCCCGATCGCGATATTGTAGCTGCCGAGCGTTGCGACGAAGGGGTTGACCCCGAGCAGCGCAATAACCACGCCGTTGAAGAGCCCGCACGCGGTGCCGAGCACGAAGCCGGCAGCGAGCCCGGCGAGCAGCACGGCGCCTGTACCATGGCCCGACGCCGTCGCGCCGGCCATCGCCAGCGCGGTGCCGACGCTCACCATCGATACGGTCGGGCCGAGTGCGAGGTCGAAGCCGCGCGTCAGGATCACCACGGTCTGGGCCATCGCGAACAGGGCCAGATAGCTGCTCTGTTGCGCGATGTTGAGCAGGTTGGCCGGCGACAACACGCCGCGGTCGACCGCGGCGAAGCCGAGCAACAGGGCCGCCAACGCGACCGGCAGCACTGCGCTCCAGAGCCAGCGACCCGGCGCCAATTTCGGGCGATCCGCGTTCTTGGCGGCGACGGACAATTCGAGGTCAGACACGAGCCTTGCTCCGTCGGCTGAGTTCGTCCAGCGCCACGGCCGCGACCATGATGACGCCGAGAAAGACCGGCTGCAGCCGGGAGTCGACGTGCAGGAGGTTGAGCGCATTGCCCAGGATGGTCAGGAACAGGGCGCTGATGGCGACGATTTCGATGCGCCCGACGCCGCCGCGCAAGCTCACCCCGCCGATCACGGCCGCTGCAATCGATTGCAGCATCATCCGGTCGCCGCCGAAGCTGGCCTGGCCGGAGCCGACCTGCGCGGTCAGCAGGATGCCCGTCAATGCCGCGAGCATGCTCGAGACAACGTAGGTGCCGACGACGTGGCGCTGGATCGATACGCCCGAAACGATGGCCGCATCGACATTGCCGCCGATCGCGTAGACGTAACGGCCGAACAGCGTGCGCCGCTGCGCAAACACCATCACGATGATGATGACCAGCGCGACGTGGACGGCGGTCGGCAGGCCGAGCGCCTGGGCGCGCCCAAAGCCCTTCACGAAGATATCGGGCATGCCGTAAACCGGGATTCCGTTAGTGATCATCAGGCCGACGCCCGCAGTCGCCGACATCGTGCCCAGGGTCACCACAAAGCCGGATACCTTGAGCTTCGCCACGCAGAATCCGTTGATGAGCCCGACCACGGCTCCGGAGCCGAGTCCGGCCGCCATCCCGCTGGCAATGATGAGGGCGTTGTTGCCGGGAGACGCGGTGGCTGCGGCGGCCATGGTCTTGGCGGTGACGACGCTCGCGAGCGCCACGACGGCGCCGACTGAGAGATCGAAGCCACCCGCGATGATGACCAGCGCCTGACCGCAGGCGACGATCGCGAGCAGCGACGCGTTGCGCAGGATGTTGAGGATGTTGATGATGCCGTAGAACTGCGGATCGATCGCCGACATGCCGGCGACGAGCAAGACCAGCAGGGCCGGCAGGAACCCGACACGGCCTGCGATCGATCGCAGGCCGATCGCGCCTTGCGGGTTTGCGCTGACCAGCGCGGTGTTCACGCGACCTCCGCGGCGAGATGGTCGCGGAAGAAGCTGGACAGCACGTTCTGCTCGGTCTTCTCGGAGTCCGTCAGTTCGGCGGCGATGCGGCCGTGATGCATGACGTAGAGCCGGTTCGACAGCGCCAGAACCTCCGGCAATTCCGACGACACCACGATCACGGCGGCGCCGGCCTCGACCAGCCGCTTCATGAACTGGTAGACCTCGAGCTTGGCGCCGACGTCGATCCCGACGCTCGGCTCGTCGAACAGGAACACGGTCAGCTCACGCGTGAGCGCGCGTGCCAGCATCACTTTTTGACGGTTGCCGCCGGACAGCGCGCCGGCGCTCCGTTCGATGTTCGGCGGCCTCAGCTGCAACCGCTCCATGATGTCCGCGATCGTGGCGCGTTCGGCGGCCTGCCGCAGCACGCCGAAGCGCGCGAAGGCGGGCAGGTCGAGCACCGTCATCGATGCGTTCTCGCGGATCGGACGGGACAGCGCGAGCCCTTCGGCAACCCGATTGGCAGGAAAATAGGCGATGCCGCGCTTCAGGCTTTGCCTCGGGGTCGGGAATTCGTAAGGCAGACCGTCGATCCGGATCACGCCTGATGCCGCGGCCTCGATGCCGTAGACCGCGCGGATCAGCTCCGATTTGCCGCAGCCGACGAGACCGGCGATGCCGGTGATCTCGCCGGCGCGGGCATGGAAATTCACCTCCTGAACGCTGCCGTCCGCGAGCGTCAGGTTTTCGATGTCGACCATCACCTTGTCAGGCCGGTGGGCGATGGCCGGGAACAGCAGGTCGATCCTGCGGCCGGTCATCAGCTCCACCAGCTCGCCGTCGGTCGAGCCGGGGGCGTCGAGGGTCTGGATGTGGCGGCCGTCGCGCAGCACCGTCACACGGTCGGCAAGGGCGCGGATTTCGCGCATGCGATGCGAGACATAGATCAGCCCGACATTCTGGCTCTTCAGGCGCGCGATCAGCTCGAACAGCCGTCCGGTCTCGCGCTCGGTCAACGAGGCAGTCGGCTCGTCAAGGATCAAAAGGCGGACGCGGCCGAGCAGGGCCTTGGCGATTTCGGCCATCTGCTGGTGCGCGCGGGAAAGGTCGTCGATCCGCTGCGCCGGATCGAGATCGAAGCCGAGCTCGTCGATCAGCGCCCTGGCGCGCTTGCGCATCTCGCGCGAGCGCAGCACGCCGCCATGGGTGACCTCGCGGCCGAGGAACAGGTTCTCTTCCACCGTGAGGCTCGGGATCAGCGAGAACTCCTGAAAGACCGGGCTGATGCCGATCGTACGGGCCCGCTGCGGCGTGAGATGATGGATCTCCTCGTCGCCAAAATGGAACGTGCCTTCGTCCGGCGGAAACGTTCCCGAGATGACATTGATCAGGGTCGATTTGCCGGCGCCGTTCTCGCCGAACAGGACATGAAGCTCGCCGGCACGAACGTCGAGGTCGACCCGGTCGAGCGCGCGAACGCCGGTGAAGCGCTTTGATATCCCCCGCAATCGAAGCAGAGGCTCGGCAGGCTTCGGGTCAATCTCGACATCCATCCGCGTCTCCGTTGGGCCGTGAGCAAGACGGGTGGGAGCAGGTGCTCCCACCCGGCATCATTCGCGAGCGGCTTACTTGGCCTTGACCGAATAGACCGGTGTCCAACTCGCCGGAGCCAGCACGAGGTCCATCTGCAATTTCGGTACGGTGGTCTTGTCGATGACAGCGGCGATCGGCTGGACAAGGCTCATGACCGGCTTCTTCTCGATGAGACGCACTGCCTGATCGATCGCGACGGCGCCTTCTCCGACCGGATACTGGGTTGCGAAGGCGAGGATGTCGCCGCGGTTGAGCGCGTCAAGCATGGCCTGGTTTTCGTAAGACGATACGATCTTCAGGTCGCTTCGGCCGGCCTCGGCAACGGCGCCGATGGCGGCTTCAGCGGTGGGGGCGGTGCCCCAGATCACGTTCATGCCGGGATAGGCCTGCAAGGCGTCCTGAATGAGCTGAAGCTGCACGGCGACGCCGGAGTCGCCGAATTTCTCGGCCAGAATCTTGGCGTTCGGGTTCTTGGCAACGGCCTTCTTGAAGCCTTCGTTGAACGACTCCGCCCAGCCAGAGCCGGCCGGACCGGGGAACGTCACGATGTTGAGCTTGTCGCCAGGCTTGGATTGCGCCAGCAGGCCGGCGCCGGTGACTTCGCCCATGGCGACGAAGTCGACGTAGTTGGCCGCGGGCAGCGCGTTCGGCGGCAGCGGGTTGGTGACGCCGACGACCGGCACGCCCTTGGCCTTGGCTTCCTCGAACTTCTTGCTGAGGCCTGCGCCGGAGATGGCGCCGACGATGATGGCGTCCGGCCCGCTCGCCATGCAGTCATCGAATTGCGACAGCTGTTTCGGCAGGTTCTCGTAACCTCCGGCCTCGTAGAGGTTCATGTTGACGTTCATCGCCTCGGCCTGTTTGGCGATGCCATAGGCGACGGCGACCCAGAAACTGTCCTTCATGTGCGGAAACAGCACGCAGAGCCTGTACGGCTTCTCGGCCTTCGGGAGCGGCGTGTACTCGGCCGGCTTCGGTGTGCCGGACGACGCGTCGTAGACCTTCATCGGAAACCACGGCGTCTCGGCCGCGGCCGGCGCGACCGCAGCGGCAAGGGCGAGGCCGGCGGCAAGGCCGAGCGCGGGGCGGATTGGCCAAACTCGATTAGGGGAAAGGCACGTCGTACTCGTCATAGCACAATCCTCATGGCTCGAATGAAAGTGGAGGGGCGGTGTCGGATCCAGTTTTTCGTGAACGCTCTGTGCGGCTTGCCGGCGTCGCGGCCGGCATTCAGCCTGCTTTCCACGTTGCGACCGAGCGCCGCTCAAACACCTCGCGGAACTGGCGCGTCGATTCGGGAAGCAAGGCACCGGTGCCCCAATCGAGGATCACCGCGTGCTTGCGGATCGCGTCGAGCGCGTCGATTGCCCCGCTGCGATAGCGTTGCGCCACCAGCTCCGGATCGAGCCGGACATTGGCGACACGCTCGGAGCGGATCTTCGCACGGAGCGCCTCGGTCGCGACCTTGTCGACCTCGTAGTTACAGAGCTCGGCGTCGATGGTGTGCACCACGACGCCATAGTCCTTGGCGGCACGCTCGACCGAGACATAGTCGTCCTTGATATCCTCGACGACGAGGTTCGGATCGCGCTCCAGCGGATCGCCAAATCCGCCGCCGCCGGCGGTCGGACGCGAGAAAGTGTCGCCTTCGCCGATCGGGACGTCCGAGAAGATCGAGCCGAGCCGCTCCTCGGCCGTGCTGCCGGCGCGCTTCAGGGTCAGGCCGTGGGGCATCGACGGCAGGCCGCCCTCGATGCCCCACACGATCGCACGCTCGCGGTCGCAGATATAGGAGATCACGGTTTTCTCGGCCTGCAGCATCCGCGACGTCTTCACCACGCCGGCGCCGCCGCGCCACTTGCCGGGGCCGGGCGAGTCCTTGAGGATCTCGCATTCGGTGGTCAGGATCGGGTTGGCGCGCTCCTGGCCTTCGACCGGCTGCGACATCAGGCCGGTGCCGAAGCAGGCGGTCGTGACATTGCTGCCATCCTTGCCGTTGCGCCCGCCCCAGCCGCCCGGCAGCCAGTCATAGAACATGAAGATCGGCTTGTCGGAGCTGCGGGCATCGATCCCGCCGGTGAGCAGATATTCGAGATTGAACGCGCAAGCGAGCGCGCGCTCCGGCATCAGCTTCGACCACATTTCGTAGATCGAGTTCATGATCTTCTCGAACGGCATCAGAAAGCCGGTGACCGCGATCGGCCATTTGGCGTCGACGATCGATCCTTCGGGGGCGATGATCTCGAAGCAGCGGTAGAAACCGGAATTGAGCGGCAGGTCGGGGAAGAAAGTCTTCATGCCGGCGGCGACGGCAGAGAAGGTTGCACCGAACGCCGAATTGTAGATCGAGCCGATGGTTGGATGGCTGCCGGTGAAGTCGTAGATTGCGCGATCGCCCTTGATCGTCATCTTGATGCGGATCGGGATCATGCCTTCGCCACCGGCCGGATCGCGGTCGATGAAGTCGACGGTTTCCCATTCGCCGTCCGGCAGCGCCGCGATGCGCTGGCGCGCCGAACGCTCCACATAGTCCTGGACGGCGGCAAGCCCGGTCTCGACGGTATCACGGCCATATTTGCCGACCAGGCGCAGGATCTCCCGTTCGCAGACGGCGGTGGCTTCGGCCTGTGCCTGGATGTCGCCGATGATCGAGGCCGGATCGCGCGTATTCGACGCGATCAGATGCGCGACGTCCTTGCGCAGGCCGTTCTTGTCGAACAGCCGGACTGGCGTGATGCGCAGGCCCTCGCGGAACATCTCGCGGGCGGCGACGTCGAACGATCCCGGCACGCTGCCGCCGACGTCGGACCAGTGTCCGTTGGACTGGCTGAAAGCGATGATCTTGCCGTCGGCGAAGATCGGACGGATCAGCCGCACGTCGGAGAAGTGCGTGCCGCCGGCATAGGGATCGTTGATGGCGAAAACGTCGCCCTCATGCATGTCGCCTTCGAAATGGCGCATGACATCCTTGCAGGTGAAATGCAGCGTGCCGACGTGGACGGCAATATCCTGGTTGCCCTGCGCCGCGCATTCACCGTTGGCGTCGTGCAGCGCGCTCGAGAAGTCGCGATTGTAGATGACGAAGGAGTAGCAGGTCCTCAGGACCTGCTCGCCCATCTGGTCGACGCTGGTGATGAAGGAGTTCTTCAAAACCTCGAAGGTCACGGGGTCGAGCGGGAGAGCTCCGGCCATGGTTCACTCCTTCACGCGGATGATGATGTTGAGATATCTGTCGACCTCGGCGGCGGCGCCGGGCGGAACGACGGTGGTGGCATCGACCTGCTCGATGATCGCGGGGCCTTGAAAGGAGAAGCCGCAGGGCAGGTTGTCGCGCCGATAGACGGGTGTATCGAGCCCGCTGCCCTCGAACCAGACCCTGCGGCGGCTGACCGGCTCGGGGCTAGCGCCGGTCGGCTCGTGGACGGCAAACTCGGCCTTGGGGACCACGCCTACTGCCTTCAGATTGAGACGGAAGAAGCTGACCGGCGCGCTGTCGCGGCGGAAATTGTATTCGCGCTGATGCTCGGCATGGAAGCTCTGCACCAGATCGGCGATCGCGCCGATCGGCCGCGGCGCGTTGACGGCAAGCGAACGCCACTGGCCGCGATACATCATGTCGATCGAGCGCTGCAGCACGATGTCCTGCTGCGCGACGCCCTCATGGATCAACCGTGCGAGCGCAGCCTTCTCGAGCTCGGCGAACTGTGCCTCGATCTCGGTGGCGTCGGCCTCGGCGGCGTCGACCATGCAGCTCTGCGAAAAATCGTGCTGCATGTCGACGAGCAGGCAACCGAGCGCTGAGGTCACGCCGGGATTGAGCGGAACGATCACGACGGGAATCGCCAGCTCACGTGCGACGTCGACCCCATGCAGGGCACCGGCGCCGCCGAACGCCACCAGCGCAAAGTCGCGCGGATCGTAGCCGCGACTGATCGAGATCAGGCGCACCGCATCCGACATGTTGGCATTGGCGACCTTGACGATTGCATCTGCGGCTTCGTGCAGGCCGAGGCCGAACGGCTTAGCGACGCCGCCCTCGACCGCTTGCCGCGCCAGCTCGGGGTCGAGCTTGACCTTGCCGCCGGCGAGATCGGTGCCAAGCCGGCCGAGCGTCACATTGGCATCGGTGTTGGTCGGCTGCGTATTGCCGTTGCCGTAGCAGGCCGGTCCCGGATAGGCGCCGGCCGATTGCGGGCCGTTGCGCAGCGAGCCGGCCGGATCGGTCCAGGCCAGCGAGCCGCCGCCGGCACCGATGGTGAGCACCTCGATCGATGCGAAGCGGATCGGATAGCCGAACTCGATGTGCCAGTCCTTGGTAATCCGCGACTGGCCCTCATAGGCGAGCGACACGTCGGTCGACGTGCCGCCCATGTCGAGGCCGATCGAATTGGGGAAACCGCAAAGACCGGCGATATGGCGGCTGGCTATGGCCCCGGCGGCGATGCCGGAGCCGGCAAGGCGCGCCGCGAAATCCTTCACGCTCGCCGGCGTCATCACGCCGCCGCCGGTGTGCAGCAGCAGAAGATCGCGGGTGTAGCCCTCGTCTGAGAGGCGTTCGCCGAGCCGGCTCGTGTAGTTGACGACGACCGGGCTCACCACAGCATTGGCGACCGTCGTCGAGAACCGCTCGTGCTCGAAGATTTCGGGAAGCACCTGCGAGGAGATCGAGACCGGAATATCGGGCATCTCGGCCAGCAGAATATCGCGCATGGCGCGCTCATTGGTGCCGTTGAGATAGGCGTTCATGAAGCACACCGCGACCGCGGCGACGCCGCGACGCTTGAGGATGCGTGCGACGCTGCGCGCAGCTTCGACGTCGAGCGGCTCGATCACCGTGCCGGCAGCATCGACGCGTTCGGGCACGGTGAGGCGGTCGCGCCGTGGCACATAGGGCCGGACCACGTCCTTGTAGGTGTCCCAGAGGTCCTCCTTGTTGGCGCGCCGGATCTCGATGACGTCGCGGAACCCCTTGGTCGTAACCACCGCGGTGCGCGGCAGGCGGCGCGTGATCAGCGCGTTGGTGGCAATCGTGGTGCCGTGCGAGAACAGCGCCACCTTGGACAGGTCGATGCCGGCCTTGGATACGCCGCCCATGATCCCTTCGATCGGATCGCGCGTGGAGGAGGTCTTCTCGATGCGCACGAGACCGGTCGTCTCGTCCATGATGCAGATGTCGGTGAAGGTGCCACCGACGTCGACGGCCACACGAAGGTTCTGCGCCATGCCTCTTCCTTTCGAACGAGCGTTTCGCCGATCTTAGGCAGAGCGGCGGCCTTCGTTCTTGACGCTGAGCGCAGGAAGGTTTGTGCGAGAGAGCGAACCGTGCCGGTGCTCATACATGCCCAGGCCGGCGGCGGTGTGCCTAAGAATCGATCAGCAGGCCAGTCTTCAGGAGTTGGCGGTGCGCGAAATGGCGCGGGCCTCGCTCGGGGTGCATCCGAACCGGCCGCGATAATTGCGGCTGAACTGCGCCTGGTCGGCAAAGCCCCATTGATAGGCGATTTCCGAAATGCTCTTGCGGCAGTTCGCATCGCGCAGCAGCGCGTCGCACATTGAAAGGCGCTGGTTGCGGATGTAGGCGCAGACGGTCAGGCCTTCGCCCTCGAAGATCTGGTGCAAATAGCGCAGCGAGATGCCGCAGCCGTCGGCAATCATCTGCGGCGTGAGCCGCATGTCGTCGAGACGGGCCCGGATGAATTGCTCGCAACGCAGCAAATGGCCGTTGCGCACGGAGGACGAGTGACCGGTCAACACACGGTCGTCGGATTCAATGGCCATCGCAAGCAGCTCGATCAGGTGCTTGCCCATCATCGTGCGCGCCGTCTCGTCCATTTCCTCGATCCGTTCACCGGACAGGCGCAGCGTGTCGACGAACAGCGCGCCGACGCTGCGGCTGGCGTCGAATTGCAGCGTCGCGAGGCGCTCGGGCCGGGAAATGCGGGCGCGCAGCACCGCGCTCGGGATCTTCAGACACCACAGCGCCGTCGGATCCTGATGGCTGAACTCGTAGGGTAGGTGGCTGCGCTCGATCAGGAACGCGCCCGGGCGGCAATGCACGACCTTGCCGTCCTGCTCGAAACGGATTTCGGCGAGTTCGGGCACCGTGATCAGGAAGGATTCCTCCCGCTCGCTCAGGAGATGCCGCTCATGCCGCTTGTACAGCAGGCCATTGGCGATGTTGCGGGACACCGAGACAGGGCCCATCGACCAGGCGCCAAGGCGCGCATTGAAGTCGCGCGTGCTCGGGAAGCGCAGGTCGAGCGAGTAATAGGTCTTCGAGACGACCTCCTGCCAGTACTGGCGGCGGGTCTGCAACGGGATGTCGTTGGTCGTGTAGGTGACTTGCATGTCTCACTCCCGCCGCCGGCTGTGCCTCCGGTCGTCGTGTCCCCGGGCAAAGTTTGGCGAGGACAGCCGGACGGCGTCAATTCGAATAAAACGGAAACTGATATTCTAGATTTCGATGGCCTCCTCGGCCTGATGTCGGTGGTCCATGCTGACCGGCGGCCGGGCCGGCCCGACGCCGGCAACCGCAAAGCGCATGAAATCGCGAAAAGCCATCGCAGCCTCCGATGGCTTGGTGTCGCGACGCCAGGCAAGACCGATGTCCATGCTGGGCACCTCGTCCTCGATGACGCGGGTCTCGATCCGCTGTCCTTCCAGCGACCAGGGCCGGTAGATCAGGTCGGACAGAATGGCGATCCCCATGCCGCCGGCGACCATGGAGCGGACGGCTTCGACCGAGGAGGTACGGAACACCGTCTTCGGTTCGAGTGAGGCGTTGTTCCAATAGCGCATCGAGGTGTGCTTGGCCTCGTCGACCGTGAGCATGACATAGGGATAGGTCGCGATGTCAGCGAGGTGGACCCGCTCGGCGCGGGTCAGGGGATGCTCGGGCGCAAGCCACAGCCGGCGCGGCGATCGCAGCAAGGTCTCGCTGGTGAGCATGGCGTTGTCGCGCAGGTTCGAGACCAGCATCACCGCGAGGTCGAGCGCACCATCGACGAGTGCGCGCTCGAGCACGTCGCGCGGCGCCTCGAACAGCTCGATCGTGATCCCGGGGAAACTCGCCTTGAAGCGCATCTGATGACGCGGCAGGAAGTAGCCCGACACGGTGTAGGTGACGCCGACGCGGATCGTCCCGAACAGGGGGCCGGCGGACATCTGCGTGTCGCGCACCGCCTCGGCGACGGCGGCGAGGATATGACGGCCCTGGGAGAGGAAGCGGCTGCCCTCCATGGTGACGGTTACGCCGTTCGGCGCGCGCTCCAGCAAGCGGGCGCAGACGGTGGCCTCGAGCTGCTGGATCGCCGCGGTGACCGCGGATTGCGAGACGTTGAGATCGATGGCCGCCTGGCTGATCCGCCCGGTCTCGGCGGCGGCGACGAAGTAGCGGATCTGTTTCAGAGAAACGGACATCGCGGTTGTTCCGATGTTTGCACAACTCATGAGCAGTGTTTCTCAGCCCGAGTGTGTCCGCTGCAACTCTCGTGCCGTCCGGCGGACAGCACACCGTGGCACAGACCTCAGATGTGCGAGCGCGCAATCGACAGCCACAGGTTTAGACTTGACCATGCGCGATCGCTCCGGCGCCGGCGGCCGAGGTCCGTTGGCAGATGCAGTGGGCCCCCCTCGCGATTACGCCATGGCACTGCGAAGCTTGCCCAGCAGCTCAGTCCGGCTCTTGCGTGCCGCAAGCGCCTGATCCATGTCGACCTTGACGAACTTTACCGGTGTGTTGGGCTGGAGCTGACCGATCAGATCCATATCGGCGGCGATCACAGTGCCGACCATGAAGTAGCCGCCGCCGGATACGGCGTCGCGATGCAGCACGATCGGCTCGGTGCCGCCGGGAACCTGGATCGAGCCGTAGGGATAGCAGGCATCGGTGATGTTGGACGGGTCAGAGCCGGCGCCGAACGGCGGTTCGCGCGGAACGAATTCGAGCGCCTTGCCACCCTTGAAGCGGTAGCCGATCCGGTCGGCTTCCGGCGCGACCTTCCAGGTGTCGGAGAAGAAGCCGTTGCCGGCGGCCTCGGTGATGCGGTGCCAATAGAGGCCGGGCATTGCGCGCAGCTCCGTCGGCATTCCCGCCGGTTGCCCGCGCAAATCGTTGGCGACGGTGCGGCCGTCCTTGACCGTCACGCTGGCATGGCCGACCGGCAATTCGTCGCCGGCCTCGAGCTTGCGGCCCTTGAAGCCGCCGAGCGCGCCGAGTGCGTAGGTCGATCGCGAGCCGAGCACCACGGGCACATCGATGCCGCCGGCGACCGCGATGTAGCCGCGTGCGCCTCGCTTGAGGAAGTCGAAGGAGAGAATCTGGCCACGCTTCACCTTGAAGCTGGTCCAGGTCTCGCGCGGCTCGCCGTCGAGTTTCGGCGGCAGCTCCGCGCCGGTGACGGCGACCGTGGCGTCTTCGGTGAATTCGAGCTCGGGCCCCATGAACACCGCTTCAAGCACGGCTGCGCCCGCATCATTGCCGACGAGCAGATTTGCGGCGACCAGCGCGTGACGGTCCATGCCGCCGGAGAGCGGGATGCCGATGTGATAATAGCCGGGACGTCCGAGGTCCTGGACGGTGGTCGCAAGACCCGGCTTCAAAACCCTAACGGCCATGGAGAACTCCATCGAGCTTGCTGTTGTAGCCATCAATGTCGCGGTTGAACTCGGTCAGCGAGAATGAGACGTCGCGGATCACAGGCGCAAACCGGCCGGCGTCGACGTCGGCGACCGCGGCGTCATAGGCTGCCCGGTCGATCGGTTTCCATTTCACGATGTCGCCCGGCTTGAATAGGCACATGAAGTCGCGCAAATAGCTGATGGTCTGGTTGGGATCATAGATCGGCATCGGCGTGATGCCGAACATCTGGTAACCGCCGGCGCCGCGCACCGAATAGATGCAGCTGAAACAGCCGCCATGTCCGACGGTGAGCTTCGGCGTATCCGTGCGCGGGCGCAGATATTTCGGGGCCTGAAGCTGCCGCTTGCGCTCGACCATCTGGTAGAGGAAGGGCAGGCCGGCGACGAAGCCGACCATCGAGACGAACCAGGGCGCACTGGAATGCGCCTTGATGAAGGCATCGACGCTGTCGAGGCCGTTGATCCGCGCGGCGTATTCGAGGTCGGTGCCGTCAGGATCCTGGTGACGCTCGCGGAAGCGCATCAAGGTCTCACGGGTCCAGGGGTCGTTGTAGAGCACGGGAATCTCGATGATCCGCGTCTTGATCACCGGTTCTGATTTCTCGGATGCGGAATCCAGCCGCTTCAGCTCGGCGAGGAGATCGTCGGGCTTGATCCGCTCTGGATCGAACTTGACCTGATAGGACGCGTTCGCCGGGCAGATCTCGGTGACGCCCTTGATCCTGGCATCGCGCACCGCATTGGTGATGAACAGGCTCTTGAAAAAGGCCTCGAGCGACATCGCTTCGCCGACCTCGGCGAAAATGTGCTCATCGCCGCCGAAGGAAAATCGAGTTTGCATGCTAGCGGCCTCCTGTTGCTGACGGGGCGGATTCTCTCGCCATCATGAGGCGACCTTCGCGGCTGATGGCGGCTGAGCGGTGGCAAGCGTGGCGGCATGGGACTCAAGCCAGGATTCGAGCCATGCCGTATGGAAGCGCCCAGCCTGGACGTCGGCGTCGCGCGCCAGCGCCTGGTGTAGGGGCTTGGTCGTGAAAATGCCTTCGACGCTGAGCTCGGCGAGCGCGCGCTCGAGTTTCTTCATGGCGCTCGGCCGATCCTTGTCGTGCACGATCAGCTTGCCGAGCAGGCTGTCGTAGAAGGGCGGCACCGTGTATCCCTCATAGAGCATGCTGTCGAAGCGAACGCCGTCGCCGACGGGCAGGTTGAGCGCGCTCACCGTGCCCGGGTTGGGCAGGAAGTTTCTGGCGGGATCCTCGGCGTTGATACGGACCTCGATCGAATGGCCGCTGACGCACATCTCGTTCTGGCTGATGCGCAAACGTTCGCCGCCGGCGATCCGGATCATCTCGCGGACGAGGTCGATGCCGGTGATCATCTCCGTGACCGGATGCTCGACCTGGATGCGGGTGTTCATCTCCAGGAAGTAGAATTCACCGGTGGCGTCGTCGTAGAGATATTCGAGCGTGCCGGCGCCGCGATAATTGACCGCTCGGGCGAGTGCCACAGCCGAGGTGCAGAGCCTCTCCCGCACGGCCTGGGTGAGCGAGGGCGAGGGGGCTTCTTCCCAGACCTTCTGGCGGCGGCGCTGCAATGAGCATTCGCGTTCGAAGCAATGGATCACGTCGTGTCCGTCGCCGAGCACCTGCACCTCGATATGCCGCGCGCCTTCGATCAGCTTTTCGACGTAAAGCCCGCCGTCGCCAAAGGCCGCGAGTGCCTCGGCCTGTGCCTGCGGCATCAGATGCTGAAACTCCCCGGGGGACCGCGCGATGCGGATGCCGCGTCCGCCACCCCCGGCGGCGGCCTTGATCATCACTGGGAAGCCGGTCTTCTCGACCAGCGCGAAGGCCGCTTCGGCCGATTCCACCCGCCCCTGGCTGCCAGGGACGGTCGGCACGCCGGCCGCGGCGGCGGCCTCGCGTGCCGCGACCTTGTCGCCCATCAGCCGGATCGATTGCGCGGTCGGGCCGACAAAGATCAATTCCGCCGCTTCGACTGCGGCGGCGAACTCGGCGTTCTCGGCCAGGAAGCCGTAGCCGGGATGGATAGCGTCGGCACCAGTGCTCCGCGCCGCGGCGAGGATGGCGGCCTGGTTGAGATAGGATTTCGACGCCTGCGGCGGACCGATATCGACCGCTTCGTCGGCGAGCCTGACCGCAAGCGAGGCCTGGTCGGCCTTGCTGTAGACCTGCACGGTTGCAATGCCGAGATCGCGCGCTGCGCGGATGATGCGCACCGCGATCTCGCCGCGATTGGCTATGAGGAGCTTCTTGATCGCCATGGCTGGTCGAAGAGCCCTAAACGTCGATTTCGGCGATCGGCTGGCCGGCCATCACGGCATCTTCATTCTCGGCCAGGAAGCGGACGATCTTGCCGGCGATGCCGGCTTTCACCTCGTTGAACGATTTCATCACCTCGATAAGCCCGATCGTGTCGCTCTCGGCGACGGCGTCGCCGTCGTTCTTGTAGACCGGCTTGTCGGGTGCGGGCTTGCGATAAAAGATGCCTGGGAGCGGCGAGAAGATCTGCTGCGTTGCCATTGTTTCCTCTTGAGAGTCTTTGGTTCGTTGCCGTGACGGTTCAGCGCGCGGTGAGATAGGGGCGCACCGCCTCGCGGACGGCTTCGGCGATGGCGACGGCGTTCGGCGTGTCGGAGTGGATGCAGATCGAATCGGAGCCGACCACGATGTCGTTTCCGGCCACCGTGCGCGTCTTGCCTTCATTGACCGCCCTTGCGCATCGGGTTGCGGCGTCGGCCGGATCCTTCGCCTCGTGCTCGCGGGTGATGATCAGGCTGCCGTCGGCATTGTAGTCGAGGTCGGCATAGTATTCGGCGACGAAGGCATGACCGCGCCGCTCGTAGACCTTCTCGTGCAACGTTCCCTTCATGCCGAGCAACGGCACCTTGTAGACGTCAGCGGCATCAGCCACGGCTTCGGCGATCTCCTCGTTGCGCGATGCCATGCCGTAAAGTGCGCCGTGCGGCTTGATGTGATTGAGCGCCATGCCTTCGGCATCCAGGAAGGCCTTGAGTGCGCCGATCTGATAGAGCAGGCAATTGGCCAGCTCCTCGCGGTCGATCTTCATCTCCCGGCGACCAAATCCCTGCAGATCGGGCAGCGACGGGTGCGCCCCGACCTTGACGCCAAATTGCTTGGCAAGCTGCACGGTCTTGCGCATGTGATTGAAGTCGGAGGCATGAAAGCCGCAGGCGACGTTCGCGACGTCGATATGAGGCATCAATGCCTTGTCGTCGCCCATCTTGTAGAGGCCGTAGGCCTCGCCCATGTCGCAGTTGATCACGACCATCTCCTGATTTCCTTCCAACTGGCTTTGCATATGACCGGCGAAGGCCGCCCCGGGTATGACTGGCGCACCCAGGGCGGCGCATTGCCGGGTTACTTGGACACCAGATAGTCGAGCGGGATCTTTTCCGAGATCGTCCACTGGTCGATCACCTGCGGCTTGCCGGCCTCGGTGTCGACGATCAGGTAGCGACCCTGGTTCTGGTGGTGGATGTCCTTGGTGAAGGTGCGCGGCCCGAACAGCGTGGACTCGTTGTTCATCTTCTCGAGCTCGGCCACGACGGCTGCCGCATCGGTCGATTTGGCGCGTTCGACCGCCTTGGCCCAGACGTCGATCAGGACGTAACCCGGATAGACGTACTGGCTGGAGGGGTCACCGCCGGTGACCTCCTTGTACTTCTTGTTGAACTCGTTGACCTTCGGGTTCGGATCGTCGCCATAGACCGAGCCCTGCACCGGGACGTAGAAGTTCGAGAGGTCAGGAACGGCGTTCATCCAGTAGCTGCCGTCGACACCCGACCCGTTGAGGATCATCGACTTGATGCCGGCGGCGCGGATCTGCTTGATGGCGGAGACAGCGCCCGGCATCATCGTGCAGAGCATGATTGCGTCAGGCTCCTTCGGCAGGCTCTTGATGCGCGTGATCTGCGAGGCGATCGAGGCATCGTCGTTCTTGAAGGTGTCGCTGCCGACCAGCTTGGCCTCCTTGAGGCGCGGCAGCATCCAGTCGAAGCCGTCGCAGATGCCCTTGTTGTAGACGGTCCAGCTGTCGAGCAGCCGATAGAAGCTGCGTGCGTTCTTCTTGGTGTAAGCCCATTCCGACATGGTCGCTCCCTGCACCGGTGCCAGCACCGAGGCCGAGAACGAGAACGGGCCGACGCCGGGGATGCCGGCCTTGATCGATTCGGCGCAGAGGAAGAAGGAAACCTTGCCGGCAGCCTGCGCCTGCAGCGCCGCGGGCGCGCCGAAATCGTAGTCGCAGGAGACGATGACGAGGTCGGCACCCTGGTCGAGCACCGCAAGGCCGGCCTTGGCACCCTCGGCCTGATCGGTCTTGGTGTCGGCAAAGACGGGCTTGATCTTCTTGCCGAGCAGGCCGCCGGCCTTGTTGATCTCCTCGATCCGGATCAGTGCCGCGTCCTGCGCCGGCTTGTCGTAGGCTTGCATGAATCCGGATGCCGCGGTCGCAAACCCAACAACGATCTCGTTGGCTGCCCGGGCAGGCGTGAACCAGAGCGCGGATGCTCCGGCCAAGATGCTGAGTAATGTCGTAAAGCGCATATCCCCACTCCTCCAATTGTACAAACAAGCGTCAGTGCAGTTCCTTCAGCGCGGTCTGGACCGGTGGCGTCAGGCGGCGCTGCAACGGCCATCGACGCCAGGAGAATTCCTGGTTGCGGGTCAGTCCCGTCGGCAAGTACATCAGGATCGCGATGGTGATGATGCCGATCGCGATTTCCTGGACACCGTTCGGCAGGCCGACGGTGTGACCGCCGAGGCTGATGCCCTTCTCGAGATTGCGGAACAGCTCGATCAACACGGAGATCGCGACCACGCCCGAGACGGCTCCGCTGAGGCTGTACATGCCGCCGACCACCAGCATCGACAGCGTGATGAACGTCGTCCGCAGATAGAATGCGCCGGGATTGACGATGCTCAGGAAATGCGCGTAGAGCGCGCCGGCGAGCCCGATGATGAAGGCGCTGACGACGAAGGCGATCAGCCGTTCGCGGACGATGTCGATGCCGGAGGCGCTGGCCGCGACCGCTTCGTCTCGCGTGGCGCGAAGTGCCAGTCCGGAGCGCGAAATCGAGTAGAGATAGGCGATCGCGATGGCCACGGCGCCGCCGATCCATCCGGTCCAGACATTCATGGTGGGCGGAATGCCGACGATCGAACCCTGTCCGCCCGTCACCGAATCCCAGTTCGAATAGACATTGTTGATGACGCCGAGCAGGCCGAAGGTCGCGATCGAGGCGGCGATGCCCGAAAGGCGCATGATGACACGCCCGACGATCAGCGCGAACAGTGCCGCAAACAGTCCGGATATCGGCGTCGCTACCCACATCGGCAGTTGCGCGTGGAGCAGCCATGCCGGCAGGCCCTTGAGCGTGATCGACTTCATCACCGGCGGAATCGTGAGCCAGGCGGTCATATAGGCGCCGAGGCACATGAAGCTGATATGGCCGAACGACAGCAGGCCCGAATTGCCGACGAAGACGTAGAGCCCGACCACCACCATGATGTTGATGAACATCTCGACCACGGTGCGGTTGAAGGCCCGGCTACCGAATTGATAGGAGAGGGCCGCCATGATGAGCAGCGCCACGATCAGCACGATCGGCGTGATGATCGTTTGCCGGATGACGGACGGCCGCTGCGACATCGATCAGACCCTCTGCTTGGCGGATTTCGGTGCGAACAGGCCCTGCGGCCGCACCAGAAGGACGACGATGACGGCGCCGTAGACGAAGGCGTCGCGGAATACCCTGGCGTCATGCGGCAGAGTCGCCTGGAACACGACGCTGGCCGCACCGATCAGGAAGCCGGCGGCAACGGCGCCGGGAATGCTGCCGAGGCCGCCGATCACGGTCGCGATGAACGCGATCAGCATCACGTTGGCGCCCATGCCGATGTCGGCGGTGCCGGAATTGGTCGCCAGGATCAGGCCGATCGCCGCCGCCAGCATGCCGCTGATGGCGAAGGCCAGCAGGATCACGCCGTTGGCGCGGACCCCGAGCATGCGCGCCATGGTGAAATTGTCGGCGGCCGCGCGCATCTCGAGCCCGTAGCGCGTGCGCTTGAGGAACAGGACGAGGACCACCAGCACGGCCAGCGTGATGATGATGGTCACGACCTGGAGCATCGGGATGTGAGCGCCGAGGAATTCGACCGGCAGGCCGAGGCTCGGCCACAGCGTGATCGACTTCGGCCGGCTGGAAAACAGCATCAGCAGGAGATGCCGGATCACGAAGCCGAGTGCGAAGGATGCGATCATCATCGTCGCCGGATTGGCATTGCGGAAGCGGCGGAAGACGACGATCTCCGACAGGATCGACAGCGCGGCGCCGATCAAGAGCAGCAGCGGGATCAGCAGATAGAACGGTAGCTGCCCGGCAAAGACGATCGCCGCCGCATCGATCGACGGCCACAGCATGGCGAAGACGCAAAACGCGATGAAATCGCCGTGCGCGAAGTTGACGAGCCGCATCACGCCGAAGATCAGGGCGATACCGAGCGCGCCAAGGGCGTAGAGGCTGCCGAGGCTGAGGGCATCGAAGATGATCTGGAGCAACTCGCGCATCTCAATGATCTCCGAAGCCGAAATAGGACTGCTTCAGACGATCATCCCTGACCATATCGGCCGCTGGGCCCTCGAGCACGATGCGGCCGCCGCGGATCAGGACCATCCGTCCGCCCGTCATCATGGCGCGTGTCGAGCTCTGCTCGACGATCAGGAGGGTGAGCTTGCGCTGCGTCCGCAGCCGCACCAGGATCTCGTAGATCTGGTCGATGATCTTTGGCGCAAGGCCGAGCGACGGCTCGTCGATCGCCATGATGCGGGGCGCGGCCATCAAGGCGCGGCCAATGACGAGCATCTGCTGCTGGCCGCCGGAGAGCATGCCCGCCGGGGTGTGGCGGCGCTCGGCCAGCATCGGGAATTCCTCGTAGACCTGATCCAGGTCGTCGGCGATCTTCTTGCGGTCGGTGCGCATGCCGGTTCCGACCTTCAGATTCTCCTCGATCGTCAGCGCGCCAAAGACATTGCGTCCCTCGGGAACCAGGGAGAATCCGCGCCGGGCGATGTCTTCGGGTGCGGCACCCGTGATCTTTGCGCCATCGATCATGATGGACCCGGAGCCCGGTGGCACGACGCCTGCGATGGCGTTGAGCAAGGTCGACTTGCCGGCGCCGTTCGGGCCGGTCACGAACAGGATTTCGCCTTCATCGATCTTCAGCGTCAGGCCGCGGAGAGCCGTCAGGCGGCCATAGCTGACGGTGATGTCGTCGACGGCAAGCAGCGTCATGACGCGACGGCCTCTTCGGCGGCGACCGGAAGCAGCTCGTCGCGCTGCGTGCCCATATAGGCGTGCCTGACCGCGTCGCTGTCACGGATCTGAGCGGGCGGGCCAGCTTCGATGACTTCGCCGGAATCGAGGACGTAGATGCGCTCGCAGAGCTCGAGCACGAGGCCGATATTGTGCTCGATCAGCAGCACCCCGACATTGAGCTCGCCCGCGATCCGCCGGATGATGGCGGCAAGTTCGTGGCTCTCATGCTCCGACATTCCTGCCGCCGGTTCGTCGAGCAGCAGATAGCGCGGTGTGCACATGATGGCGCGGCCGATCGCGACGCGGCGCTCGTCGGTATAGGGCAGGGCGCCGGCGATGGTGTTGGACAGATGCGAAATGCCGAGCCAAGCCATGACGCGCTCGGCTTCACCGATCGCCTCCGGACGGGATTGGCCCAGGCCGACGCCGGTGACCTCAAGGTTGTCCATCACCGGCAGGTCGCGGAAAAGTCGGCCCGACTGGAAGGTTCGCGCCACGCCTTTGCGACGCAACTTGTGCGCTGCAATGCCACTCAGCGTCTCGCCTTCCAGTTCCACGGTTCCGGCGCCAACCGGCTGGAAACCCGTCAGCACATTAATAAGGGTGGTCTTGCCGGCTCCGTTCGGACCAATCAGTCCGGCGATACGTCCCCGCGGTACGGTCAAGGTCACGTTGGACAGCGCCTTCAGGCCTTCGAATTGGACGCTGATATCGCGAGCGACCAACTCCAAACCATCGGACATGACCTCAATGCCTCTCACTCGCGAACCGATGGATTGATTTTTCCGGTCCGCCGGGGGATTGTAAAATTCGAAATATCGTTCGCTGATATCGGAAATTTTTATGTCTCTGACGTTCCGTCAGGTTCGGCATTTCATCGCAACCGCCGAGACCGGGCGCGTTTCGGCTGCCGCGGCGGCGCTCAGCGTGACGCAGTCTGCGGTCACCGCGTCCATCAAGGCGCTCGAGGCCGAGCTCGGCCACAAGCTGTTCGACCGTCACTCGAACGGCGTGACGCTGACCTTTGACGGACGGGAGTTCTTGCAGCGTGCCCGCGCCATCGAGGCCAGCGTATCGGATGCGATACGCGGGCCGCATCGCTGGGGCATGCAGGTGGACGGCACCGTCGATGTCGCCGTCAGCTACACCATCGCCGGATATTTCTTGCCGCCTTTGTTGTCGCGCTTCTGGCGATCATTCCCGGGCATCACGGTGCGTCTCCACGAGTTTCCGCGCGACGCGATCGAGCAGAGCTTGATCAGCGGTAGCGTCGATGCGGCCATCATGCTGGTTGCGAACTTGCATGACCGGGACTCCATTCGCTCGCGGCTCTTGTTGCGCTCGCCGCGTCGCTTGTGGACTTGCGTCAATCATCCGTTGCTTCGCAAGGACAGCATCAAGCTGGCGGACCTGGTGAGCGAGCCCTATCTGATGTTGACCGTCGATGAAGCCGAACGCTCCGCGATGCGTTACTGGCAGCATACGGCGTACGTGCCGAACGTCATCTTCCGGACCCTGTCGGTCGAAGCGGTTCGCAGCATGGTCGCAACCGGCATGGGAATTACAATCCTGTCCGACATGGTCTACCGTCCCTGGTCGCTCGAAGGACATCGCATCGATCTCAAGACGCTCGATGACGACGTCCACACCATGGATGTCGGGCTTGCCTGGAAGGACAAGGCGAAGCTTTCTCCGGCGGCTCGCGCGTTCTGCGAGTTCGTCGCTCATTCCTATCCCGGATCCGAGCCGGTCCAATTTGAATAGCGGACTTGCACGTGCCAAGGCAGGTTTGATGATGGATTGGACCGAAGGTTGCCGACACGTGCCTCTGCGCCAACGTCGAACAGGGCAAAGGCGGCGCAGGACGTCAGGAGGTACCTGTCGGCTTGGACATCGCTGAAAGCGCGCGTCTCAGGGCATTGGCGGCGACAACGCCTGCGCAGCAGCCGGCACCTTTGACGAATATGTCTTTTATGTAGCCATGCCTGCCGGCGAGCAGCTTTTGAATGAGTTCGAAGCCGACGATGACGGCGAGCAGTGCCAGCAGGATCGGCAGGACATGCTTCGGATAGGCGAGCGAAAAGACGGCTCCGACAACGAAGAGCGCGGCAAAGCGATCGGCGTTTGGCGATATCAACGTGTGGGGACGAAATGCCAGCGTCGTATCGGTGACGATGAAGAGGCCCAGGATCAAACCCCAAGCCAAAAATCGGAATGCAGTTTGGGGCATTTCTGAGCTCAACGGGCCATGCTGCCGGGCGCGGCATTGAGCGGTGCGCCGCCAATCGAAACGGGACCTGAAGGCCTGGCGGCCCGAGGCGGCGGCTTTCTCGGCTGCGGGGTAGTTGGCGCGATCGGGGCACGCGGCACCTCGGCCGTAACGGGTGGCGGCGGCGCTGCCGGCGGGGGCAGATGCTGCAACTCTTCGACCTTCGAGGTCAGGACCGCCAACTGGTCGGTAATGGCCTTCAACTGCGCCTGCCCGTCGGCTACCGACCGATCGAGTGCGGCGAGGTCTTCCTCGAGCTTCTGCTGGGCCGCGAGGAGAGTTGGCAATGCCTCCTTGTCGCTCGTCGTCGTCGCCCCGCCGGACGATTCGTGGCTTATGGCGGGGACCAACGCCGCGACTTCAGGCCAAGTGTAGACGCCGCCGGCGCCGACAAGGGCGACAACGACGATCAGAAGAAACCACGGCCAGCGGCGGCGACCGGCGGGCAGGGGGCTGTTCGGCGCATGGCCGTGCCACGCCTGGTCGGAATCGTTGTCCATCAATGCTTCCTAGGCGCCTCTGGCATTCGTTGCAATCGATACGGAGTTCGACCATGTTACCGGGTAATGCTTCATTTGCCCGTTCCCCGCTCAGCGCCTACCCGTACTTCCCAGCTCCTCGAAGAACTCGTCGCGCAAGCACCTGACGGCCCCGTCGACCTCGAATGGCTCCTCAGCCATCTGGACAGGCGCTCGTTCGGGCTGCTCCTGCTGTTGCTGGGGCTGCTTGTGATCGTCCCCGGCGTGGCCACAATTGCGACGCTGGCCCTCCTGTTTCCGGCGGTCGAGATGATGTTGGGGCACAGTGCTCCATCTTTTCCTCGCTTCCTGTCGAAGCGGCCGTTCGACTTCAAGCGATTCAAGCGGTTCACCGTCAGGGCGGGCCCGCTGCTGCGCGCGATCGAGAGCATCAGCCGGCCGCGCTGGAACGCGCGCCATGACGTGACTGACCGGCTTGTTGGGTTGGTCGTGTTCCTGCTGGGTCTGTTGGCGGGCTGGCCCCTGCCTCTGGTCAATGTCATTCCCGGGATTGTGGTCGTCCTGATCGCGATCGCTTACCTGCAGGAAGATGGTCTGCTGCTGGCCGTAGCAATGGCGGCCGCGGTGATGTCCCTGCTTGGCCTTGGATGGACGCTCTGGACGTCGGCCGCGGCCGTGATCAGCTGGATCGCGTTCTGAAATACCGCGGCAAGCCGCAGGATAGATGCGCTACAGGAACCGATGAAGCTTAAGACATTGGTTATCACTTTGCTTTCATTTTCACCGCCTCATTCAACAAAGAGGCACCATGTCTGACATCACCATTCCCGGCGGAAAAATTCGTTCCTTCATCGAGCGGATCGAGAATCTGGACGCTGAACTGCAGGAACTGAACGAGCAGAAGAAGGAAGTTTTTTCGGAAGCCAAGGGTGAGGGTTTCGACGTGAAGATCCTCAAGGAGATCGTCAAACTGCGAAAGCAGGATCAGGATGAGCGCGACGAGCGCGAATCGCTGCTCGATCTCTATATGCGCGCCATGGAAACGGCACCGGCCGACAAGGCTGCTGCGAAAGCGGCGTGAGACGCCCGCTGCGTTCCCCGCGATCGACACTCCGGGGACGCGCGATCTCTCGGCGGACGAACTTCCCAAGTTCGTCCGCCCCCGTCCCATCAACCATTCGCGCGGCGTTGGTCGCACCTTCCGCTCAGGATTGCGTCTTCCGATCGGATCGAAGTAGCGCTCGATCAGGGTTGATGCGGCGATGCGCAGCGGAGCGCTGGAACCGGCAATCCTAGGTCATCGCGACGCTTTGGCGCCCCGCGCCGTTTCGACCATGGTTCGAAAGGTGATCGAGTATCTGGGGGCCTCGACCGGCGCAATGCTGTGCTCCCATATCTGCCGTGCATCACCGGCCATCAGATAGAGTGATCGGGGCGCCGCATCGAGCGTGAACCGCTCCCATCCGTTTTCCGTCCGACGACGAAAGCGGAACTTGCATGCGGATCCCAGGGACAGTCCGAAAATCCTGTCGAAATGCGGCTTGTCGCGGTGCCAGCCGATACCGACGCCGCAATCATACTCGGTGCACAGGATCTGCCCGATCTCGGTCGACACGCCGCCGAAGGATTGGATCGCGGCGACGATGCCGTTTAACCAGGACGGGATCGGTTCGGCACATTCCAGTCGGCGCGACCCATAGTCGTACCGGTAACCGAACGAAGCCACGCGGCGCTTGCCTTCGAACTGTCCGAACTGGAAGGGGGCAAGCGGAAGTGCCCGGATGTGGCGGATGAGTTCGCCCTCGGCCGCTTTGGAGATGAAATCCGGCGCGTAGTGCAGACCCGCCGGTCCTGCGGCGGGCGCATCGAACATCGACAGTTGCTCGGACAAATCTGGTACCGTCAGTGTTTGCGAACCTGTCACGCATATGGGCGCGCCGAGACAGAATTCAAACCGGCCGTCAGTTCGCTCGGGCTTCCACCTGGCGCGGCTTCGATGGGCGAAAGGCAGCGTCAAAGCTCGGTCTCGGCATTCTCTTTCGCCACGATCTTCAGGCCTTGGCCAGGAGCGATTGCCGCAACGTCGTCGGCTTCGTTCCGTCGCCGCGGGTGACGGCGCTATGAGGACCAGTTGACCTTAGGGACAGGCTCTCAAGCCGAATGTATCCAATAAAGCAATGTCGGCTTCAAAAGGACCGATCGAACTCGGAAAATGCGCTTCGATCGCGGACGCCAGAACATACATATATCCATGTAGATATAGATAGTTATGGAGGGTTTCAGGTGTGAATATATCCTCCGGTCAAATAGCCGCTGTCCAAAATTTGGATACGGAGATTGACATCTGGATACATTCTGTTCAATTTCCGCTCACAATAAAATCAATCCTGGGAGGACCCGGTGACCGGCAGTTCGGGCGCGCGCGGGGCGAAATTGACGCAGACGACGGCCGTGCTGGTGATGTGCGCGGTCCTGATCGTCATTTTTTCGATCTTCCTGAAGGGCTTCCTGACGCTGGGCAATCTGTTCGCGCTGGCGCGCAACATTTCGATACTCGGCATTCTCGCGCTCGGCATGGCCGTGGTCGTGATCGGACGTGGACTCGATCTGTCGCAAGTCGCCTCCTTTGCCGCTTCCACCGCGATCGCGATCATTCTGATGAACTCGGGCTACGCGACGCCGGTCGCGCTGCTGATCGGCTTCGTGATGGCGATCGCCATCGGCATCCTGAACGGGTTTCTGATCTCGGTGATCGAGATGCCGCCGTTGCTGACGACGCTGGCGTCGAGCCTTGCGGTGCTGGGGATCGTGCGCACCACAGCGGTGCAGCACTATGTCGTCTATCTTTCCAAGGGGCATGACGAATTCCTGCGGCTCGGCGGCAACATCTGGGGCGGCGTTCCGATCTCGATCCTGATCTTCGCGGCCACCGCGGTCGTGGTGCATCTTTTCCTGTCGCGCACCGTGATCGGGCGCTTCGTCTATGCCCATGGCGACAATCCCGACGCCGCGCGTCAGACCGGTCTGCCGACCCGCCCGCTGACCATGATCGAGTACGCGCTGTGCGCCGCGATCGGGTATGTCGGCGGTGTCGTGATGGTCGCGCAGACGGCGCTGATGCATCTCCAGGTCGCGGAATCGACGATCATTTTCGACGTCATCATGGTTGTGGTGCTCGGCGGCGTCAGCCTCGTCGGCGGCCGCGGCAACGTGATGAGCGTCATCGCCGGAACGCTGCTGATCGGCGTGCTGCTGAACGGCATGACCATCATGGACATGGACGTGCAGACCCAGAACATCGTCAAGGGTGTCGTGCTGCTGATCGCGATCCTGCTCGATTCCCGGCTGCATCCGCGCGACGAGGAGACGTCGAAGCAGGGCGATTAAAGCTCTGCATCAACCAACGGGCCGCAACAGTCGGCCGACATAACAGGGGAGGAATTGACATGACGAAAGCTGTGCACAGGAGGGCGTTTGCCGGCATCGGGCTGGCGGCGATGGTGGCAACCGCCGCGCTGGTGGCGGCGCCATCGCAGGCGGCCGGGCCGCGCGACCAGCTGCGCGAGAAATTCGACAAGTCGCTCAAGGGCAAGACGGTGGCCTGGTCGCCGGTCTGGATGGGCGTTCTGGAATCCGAATGGACGCGCGTGATGAAGGATCGTTTCGACGATTACGGCATCAAGCTCGTCACCCGCGACGCCAACATGAAGTCCGACATCCAGCTTCAGACCGTCAGCGACTATATCAACGACAAGCCCGATGTGATCGTGGTGCAAAATCCGAACGTCACGCTGCTCGCCAAGGAGCTGAAGCGTGCGATGGACGCGGGCATCTATGTCGTGCAGGTCAACATGGCATCGAACACCCTGACCGACGCCTATGTCGGCGTCGATGCCAAGGATCTCGGCACCAAGATCGCGCGCGAGGTCATCAATCAGTGTGGCGGCGGCAAGGGCTCCGGCGAGGTTGCGATCCTCGAAGGTGAGGCGACCGCGGCCTATTCGCTCGACATGAAGAATGGCGCGATGGAGGTGTTCAAGACCGACCCGTCGATCAAGGTCGTATCGTCGCAGCCGACCAGCTGGGACGCCAACAAGGCCGGCGACATCACGACAACCGTGTTGCAGCAGCATCCCAAGCTGTGCGGGATCCTCAGCGTCTGGGGACCGCAAACCGCGGGCGCGGCGCAGGCGATCAAGGCGGCCAACATGGGCGACAAGGTGAAGGTGTTCGTCGCCAGCGACGGCCAGCCTGCGGATTGCGATCTGCTCGAGCAAGGCGCGTTCTCCGCGAACCTGTCGTATCGCGCCGACGTGCAGGGCCAGACCATCGCCGACGCGGTGATTGCGCTGTTGCAGAGCGGCGACAAGCCGGGCGCGAAGAACATCGCCTATTACACGACCCCCGCCTGGGTGAAGTCGAAGGACGATCGCATGTACTGCTTCAGCATCCCGAAGGGCGCGAAGTAAGTCGTTCCGGCGCCCGCGCCCACCGCGGCGCGGGCAGGCCGGAGCTGTCGATCCCAATCCCCCGCGTCGTCCCGCCGTTCGGCCGCTGCTGCGCCGAGCCCGCCGGAGTCTGTTGATGAAGAGCCTGCAACGAGCCTGGCACCGCCATTCGCCCCAGTTGTTCCTGGGCGAACTGCTTGAGAAGCGCTGGATGGAGCCGATCATTCCATTCACGCTGACGATCGCGGTTTTCCTGGCCTTCGCGATCATGATCCCGCGCTACCTGACGGCGGGCAGCCTGCAGGAACTGATGCGGAATTTCGCGGAGCAGGGCATGGTCGCGGTCGCGATGGCCTTCTCCGTGCTGTCGGGCGGCATCGACCTGTCGGTCGGCGCGGTGTTCGCGATGTCGAACTTCCTCGCGCTCTATCTGTATCTCATCCTCGGGCTGCCGCTGCCCGTGATGATCGTGCTTGTGGTCCTGTTCGGTGCGGCGATGGGCGCGATCAACGGCGGCCTGATTGCCTACGGCAAGACCCGGCCGTTCCTGACGACGCTCGTCGTCCTCATCATCGTCCGCGCCGCCTACAACAAGGTGACGGTTGCGTTCACGAACGAACTCGCGAGCATCGACAGCGGGTCCAGTACGTGGGACTTCATGGGCTCGGGGAGGGTTCTCGGCATTCCCTTCAACATGCTGGTGCTGATCCTGCTTGCGGTCGGAACCCACTTCTTCCTCACCCGCATCAAGCCCGGCGTCCACATCATGGCGGTCGGGTCGAGCCGCAAGGCGGCCCGCCACGCCGGCGTCAACGTCAAGCGCGTGCTGTTCTCGGCCTATGTGATGTCGGGCGCGATCGCGGCGCTGGCGGGAATCCTCTATGCCGCGCGGCAGAGCAGCTCCGGCACCGACACCGGCGTCGGCTGGGAGATCAACGCGCTGGCCGCGGTGGTGCTCGGCGGCATCAGCCTGTCCGGCGGCCGCGGCACCATCGCGCGCGCCGTCATGGGCGCGGCGATCATCTTCATGCTCACCAGCGGCATGGTCCGGCTCGGCATCTCCGGCAACCTGACGACCGCCATCATCGGCATCATCCTGCTGCTCGCGGTCGGCTTCAACGTGAAGTGGGTCAAGAACAAGGGCAAGGTGCTGCAAAAGGTCTACGTCACCCCAAGCTGGGTTGATTTCGAGCCGCCGCCGTCGGTCGAGCGGGGCAGCGGCACGCCGTTCGCGGAGAACGACCGCCTGAAGAACGCGGAAGCGATCGCGCTCAACATGATCGAGGGCCCGGAAGACATCATCCTTGACCGCAAGGACAACCTCTACACCGTCAACCGCAATGGCTCGATCATCCGCTTTCTCGCACCTGACTATACCGTGCGCGAGGAGTTCGCGCGCATCGGCGGCCGGCCGCTCGGGTTGGCGTTCGATCGGGATCAGAACCTCCTCGTGTGCATCGCGGGCATGGGCGTTTACGGCGTGAAGCCCGATCGCTCGGTCTTCAAGGTCACCGACCGCACCACGCGCACGCGTACGCGCCTCAAGGACGATTCGCGGCTCTATCTCGCTGACGATCTCGACGTCGCGCCCGACGGCAAGATCTATTTCAGCGAGGCCTCGACCCGCTATGAACTGACCGACTGGGCGCTCGACGGCTTCGAGGGACGCGGCAACGGCCGGCTGATCTGCCACGATCCGAAAACCGGGATCACCAGGACGGTCCTCAAGAACCTGACGTTCCCGAATGGCATCTGCATCTCGCATGACGGTCGGTCGGTGCTGTGGGCCAGCACCTGGCTATGCCAGATCAACCGCTTCTGGATCGCCGGCCCGAAGGCGGGCACCAGCGAAATCCTGATCGACAACCTTCCGGGCTATTGCGACAACATCAACCGCGCCTCCGACGGCAAGTACTGGCTCGCCTTCGTCGGCCTGCGCACGCCGGTCTACGACCTTGCGATGCGAAACCCTGTTTTGCGCACCCGCATGGTCAAGCAAATCCCGCCGGACGAGTGGCTGTGTCCCGGCATCAACTATGGCTGCGTGGTCAAGTTCGACGACAACGGCGTGGTGACGGAATCGCTCTGGGATCCAGGCGGGCTTTCGCATCCGACCATCACGTCGGTCCGTGAACACAAGGGCCATCTCTATATCGGGGGTCTGGAGAACAACCGCATCGGCCGCATCCGCCTGCAGGACGCCGACCCGACCTGGGAAGCGCACAAGTCCTATTGGGGAGGGGCCTGAGCCATGTCTCTGCTTGGCGATATCATCGATCGCGTGCTGTCCCCGAACCGGGAAATTCACGGCATTCCGGTGCTCGACGGCGCCTTCTCCCCGAACCAGCGGCTCGATCAGGCCCGCCAGCTCGGCGACGAGATCGAGCGGCCGGACGACATCGCGCTCGGGCAGGACGGTGCGCTCTACGTCTCGACCGGCAACCGCGTCCTGCGTTGCACGGGAGACGACTTCAACACGCGCGCGGCGTTCGCGACACTCGACGGCCCAGTCGGCGGGCTTGCCTGCACGCCGGACGGCAGGCTGCTCGCCTGCGTCTCCGGCGTGGGGCTGGTGGCGCTTTCGCCGGCTGGCGAGGTCATCGGCAAGCTCGAAAGCGTCGGCGGCGAGAAGATTGCCTGTCCGCTGTCGGTGACGGTCGCGCCGGACGGGGCGATCTACCTGACCGACGGCTCGCGAAACAATCGGCCAGAGCAATGGCTGACCGACCTGATGCAGAACCGCGCCCCCTCGGGCCGGCTCATCGCCTGCAATTCCTCGCTCGGCAGTGCGAGCGTGCGCGCGGACAAGCTCGCATGGCCGCTCGGCTTGGTCGTATCCGGCGACGGCAAGGAGGTCTGGGTCGCCGAATCCTGGACCCATCGCTTGACCGCCTTTTCACGCGCGGGTGACGACAGGCGCGTGATCGTCAAGAATCATACCGGCTATCCGGCGCGTCTTGCCCGAGGCGCGAACGGTGAGGTCTGGATGGCCTTTCTCGCGCTGCGCACGCAATTGACCGAATTCGTCCTGCGCGAGCGGACATTCTGCGAAGAGATGATGCGGACGGTGCCACCTGAGCTTTGGATCGGGCCGGCGCTGGATGGCCGCCTCAATCCGCGCGAACCGACCCAGATCGGCCGCATCAAGAAACTCGGTATCCAGAAGCCGTGGGCCCCGCCGCGTTCCTATGGCCTCGTCGCCCGGCTCGACGCCAGGGGCGCGGCGACCGAGACGCTGCACAGCCGCGTCGATGGTCGGGTTCATGGAATCACCGCCGTCCGCCCGGTCGGCTCGCGTGTGCTGGCGGTGTCCAAGGGGCGCGATTGGCTCGTCGAACTGCCGCCTGGTCGCGGCATGCAAGAAGGATGAACGCCATGGCGGCCGAACAACAGGCAGGGACCCCGCTGCTTCAGATCGTCAATGGCAGCAAGGTCTATGGCGGCCTGCACGCCATCGATGGTGTCAATTTCGATCTGCGGCCGGGCGAAATTCACGCGCTGCTGGGAGAAAACGGCGCGGGGAAATCGACGCTCTGCAAGGCGATTGCCGGTGCGATCGTGCTGACCTCCGGCGACTACCTGATCCAGGGGCGCAAGGTCTCGTTCGCGTCGCCAAAGGAAGCGCTCGAGGGTGGGGTGGCGATGGTCTACCAGGAATCCAGCCTGGTCCCCTCCATGACGGTGGCGCAGAACCTTGAACTCGGCATGGAGAAATGGGTCACGGTCTACAGCAAGATCAACATCGCCGCGACCCAGTCGCTGCAATCGATGAACTTCAACGTCGACCCGCTGGTGCTGGTGGAGAATCTCGGAACGGCCAAGCGGCAGATGGTCGAGATCGTGCGTGCGGTTCGCCACAACGCCCAGGTCTTCATCTTCGATGAGCCGACCGCATCGCTGACCCCTGAAGAGACCCAGCACCTGTTCCATCTTCTCAACACCCTGAAGGAGAAGGGCGCCGGGATCATCTTCATCTCGCATGCTCTGGAAGAGGCATTGAACATCGCGGATCGCATCACCGTGCTGCGCGATGGCAAGCTGGTCGCCACCGTACCGGCGAAGGACGTCACGCGTGACGCCCTGGTGCGGATGATGGTTGGCCGTGAGGAAACGGCAGCGCAGTACGCGACCCACGGGGCTGATCCGGATGCGCCGAAGCCGCATGCCTCCCGCGGTGAGAAGGTGCTTTCGGTCGAGAACGTGACGATGGGCAGCATCGTCAAGAACATGTCGTTCTCGGTGTTCAACGGCGAAGTGGTCGGGATCTTCGGGCTGGTCGGGGCAGGCCGCTCCGAGATCGCGCAGATCGTCAGCGGCGCCCGCAAGCGCAACTTCCTGCGCGGCGGGATGATCTATCTGCGGGACAAGCCGGTCCGCTACCGGGTGCCGCGGCAGGCGGTGCGCGACGGAATCGCCTACATCACCGAGGACCGCAAGGTCGACGGCTTCTTCGAGACGATGACGGTGGATCAGAATATCTATCTTGGCTATCTGTCGTCGCCGCGCGTCAAGCGGTTCCTTTACTCCGCGCGCGAGATGAAGCGGATCGCCGATCAATGGATCTCGGCGCTCTCGATCTCTGCATTGAAGCGGACGCTGAAGATTGTCGAATATTCCGGCGGCAACCAGCAGAAAGTCGTGGTGGGAAAGTCTCTGGCCCAGGAGCCTACGGTGGTCATCTTCGACGAACCGACGCGCGGTGTCGATGTGAGCGCCATTCCACAAATTCACGAGGCGATTCGCAGGCTGGCGCGCGAGAACAAGGCGGTTGTCGTTATTTCTTCCTATCTGCCGGAGATTCTGGCTATCTCGGATCGGATCCTGGTCGCTCGCGGCGGACGTATCGTCGAGGAAATGGCACGGGCTGATGCGACCGAGGACAAGATCATGTACGCGGCCATTCATTGAAGGAGGGCCTTTCATGAGTCCTTATCAGCGGCCTCCCCATTGGAAGGACATGACGCGGGACGGCAATGAGGACGATCCAGAGTCCCGTCGCCTGATGAGCGAGAGGATCGCAAGCGAGATTCGCAGCGCGGTGCTGAGCGGCGAGATGCGGCCAGGCACGCGGATTCGGCAGGAGCTTCTTGCGGCCCATTTCGGAGCCAGCCGCATTCCCGTGCGCGAGGCGCTGAAGCAGCTCGAGAACGAGGGGCTCGTCGTGATGGCGCCGAACCGTGGCGCCTGGATTGCGGACGTCAATTCGGAAGAATCGATCGAGATCTACAAGATCCGTGAAGCGGTCGAGCCGCTTGCCATCGGCGAAAGCGTTCCAAATCTGACCGACGAGGATATCGAGACGCTTGACCGCATTGTGCGCGAACTTGAGCAGGTCACCACGCTCGAGGAGTACATCCAGCTTGATCGGGAGTTTCATCTACGGACCTATTCGCGGGCGCGGATGCCGCAACTGCTCGCGATGGTCGAACGCTTCTGGAACAGCACGCAGCATTTCCGGCGACAGTTTGTGAGCGAGACCTATGCCAAGGACGGGTTTCCGTTCTCCGATCCCCAGCATGTCCTGATCATGGACGCGATCCGGGCGCGCGATGTCGAAGCTGCACAGGTGTTGGTGCGTCTCCACATCCGGCGCACGCGCGTTGTCATTCAAGCAAAAGAGAGTGGGGCGGCCCAGCCGCCCCTTGCAAGCCGTGCCGCGCTTCCGCATGCGCGTCTCGGCTCGGTCTATCGAGGAAAAAGTGCCAATGAGTAGTGGCGGCGAACGCCTTTTGCCACGGTTCCTGCTGCGCCAGGTGGCGGCGGGCTGTAGCGGCCGCCGGCCCGGACGGGGCTGCCATCGTTGCGACAGTGGTGGCAAGCGGCGATGACTGTCGACCTGGATTCCGTGTCGCGTGCACGCGCTTACGAGGAAGCCGCGGGCCGGCTGCGCGCGCGGCTCGGGGAACCGGTCGCTCCGCCCGATCCCGGAAGGCGGACGGCGCTTGATCTGTTTCGAGCCGCGCCGCGCGAGGCGCCGGCCGTGTTCTATTTCGATGCGACGCAGACCTATGCCGATATCGATCGGCTCAGCGACCGGCTCGCCGCCCGCTTCGCGCAAAAAGGAGTCGGGCGCGGCGATCGGGTCGCCGTCATTCTTCAGAATGTGCCGCAGTTCGTCATCGTCAGCGTAGCGGCCTGGAAGGTCGGGGCCATCGTCGTCAGCCTCAACCCGATGTACCGCACGCCAGAGCTTCGCAAGCTGTTCGGGGATTGCGAGCCGAAGGCGGTGATCTGCCACGACGATCAATGGGAGAACGTTTTCCTGGCCGCCGGTTCGGTCGATTCCGAGCTGGTGTTCTGGACCGGCGCTCGGGAATTCCAGCTGCGAAACGATGTCCGGGTGCTGCCGGTGCCGGGCGCAGCTCCGCAGGCCCGGGCGCTGGCGACGGTTTTCGCCGAAAATGCAGCCGCACCACCGGCACCGGTTCTGACGTCCGACGACATCGCCCTTCTCTTGTATACCTCCGGAACCACGGGCGTTCCAAAGGGCGCCATGCTCACGCATCGCAATCTGGTGGCGACCGCGTTGATCTGTTGCGATCATTTCGAATTGAACGGCACGTCGTGCATCTTTGGGGTCGCGCCGCTGTTCCACATCACCGGCTTTGAAATCCAGATGGTCGCGGCGTTTGCCGCGCGTGCAGCGATGGTGCTGACCTATCGCTTCCAGCCCCAGGTCGCGCTCGATGCCTTCCTTGAATGGCGGCCGACATTCATCGTCGGTGCCATCACCGCGTACATCGCGCTGATGAACCAGGCTGACGCAACGAGCCGGCATTTCGAGAGCTTCGTACATATCTATTCCGGCGGCGCGCCGATCGCGCCCTCGGTCATCGATGCCTTTGCGAAACGGTTTGGACGGGCGATCCGCAGTTCCTATGGAATGACCGAACTGACCTCTGCAAGCCATCTTGCGCCCAACGAAGGTCGGATTCCGGTCGATCCCGACTCAGGCGCGCTGTCGATCGGCAGGCCGACTTCGGGCGTCGATGCGATCGTCGTCGACGACGAGCGCCGCCCGCTCGGACCCGGCGCGCATGGCGAGGTGGTTGTGCGTGGCTCAGGTGTGATGGCCGGCTACTGGAGGAAGCCGGCGGAAACCGACGAGGTGCTGACCAACGGCTGGCTGCATAGCGGCGACGTCGGCTTCTTTGACGAGAGCGGCTGGTTCTACCTCGTGGACCGCAAGAAGGACATGATCTCCGCCTCCGGCTTCAAGGTCTGGCCGCGCGAAGTCGAAGACGTGATCTATGGCTTTCCGGGCGTGCGCGAAGCAGCCGTCGTCGGCGCCGCCGATCCCTATCGCGGCGAGACGGTGGTCGCCTTCGTCTCCGCTCAACCCGGCACCGTGATCGATGTTGCCGCGCTCTCGCGCTTCTGCCGCGAGCGACTGGCGGCCTACAAGTGCCCGGTCGACATTCGCGTGCTGGACGATCTGCCGAAGACGGAATCCGGAAAAATCACCCGAAACACGCTCAGGGACGGCCTACGCGGCCGGTAAGGAGAATCTACATGGATATCACCCAAAGCGAGCGCAGCCAGCAACTGGCCGCGCGTCTCCAGCGCTTCATGATGGAGCACATCTATCCGAATGAGCGCCGATACTATCAGGAGGCCGAGCGGCTCGGGCCCTGGGCTGTGCACCCGGTTGTCGAGGAACTGAAGCCGCTCGCACAACAGGCCGGCCTGTGGAACCTGTTTCTACCCGCTCACGAGGACGGGCTGACCAATCTCGAATATGCCCCGCTGTGCGAGATCATGGGACGTTCGCATCTTGCTCCCGAGGTCTTCAATTGCAGCGCCCCTGACACGGGCAACATGGAGACCATCCTGCGCTACGGAACGGAGGCGCAGAAGGAACGCTGGCTGAAGCCCTTGCTGGCCGGCGAGATCCGTTCTTCCTTTGCGATGACGGAGCCCGACGTTGCCTCGTCCGACGCGACCAATGTGGCCAGCTCGATCGTCCGTGATGGCGACGATTACGTGATCAACGGTCGCAAATGGTACACCACCGGCGCCACCGATCCGCGATGCAAGATCATCATCTTCATGGGGCAGACCGATCCGCAGAATCCGGATCGTCACAAGCGTCAGTCGATGATCCTCGTGCCGAAGGAGACGCCCGGCGTGCATGTCGTCCGTTCGCTGCCCGTGCTCGGCTTCTACGGCGTCCCGGATCGTGCATCCGAGGTGATATTCACCAATGTACGCGTGCTGGCCGCCAACATGCTGCTCGGCGAGGGGCGTGGGTTCGAGATCGCGCAGGGTCGGCTCGGGCCCGGACGCATTCATCATTGCATGCGGCTGATCGGCCTCTCCGAGCGCGTGCTCGAGCGCATGTGCCGGCGCGCGCTGAAACGCGTCGCCTTCGGCAAGCCTCTCGCCGAGCAAACCGTGACGCTCGAGCGGGTGGCCGAAGCGCGCATGAAGATCGACCAGGCGCGGCTGCTGACGCTCAGAGCTGCCTACATGATGGACACGGTCGGCAACAAGGCAGCGCGGCAGGAAATCGCGATGATCAAGGTCGTCGCGCCGAACATGGCGCAGACCATTGTTGACTGGGCGATCCAGGCGTTCGGGGGAGGCGGCACCAACAACGACCATTTCCTTTCGGCAGCGCTCGCGACGACGCGCTTGTTGCGACTGGCCGACGGCCCCGACGAGGTCCACCGCAACCAGATCGGCAAGCTCGAATTGCGCCGATGGCTCAACGTCGATCCCGCACGGACCGGCGGTGGCGCGGATCCGTTGTCGCCCGATGAATCCGAATCCTGGTCCGAAGGCGGCTTGTGGCCGCGCCCGAAAGATTTGCCATGGGCGGGTTGGGAAGGGGCTGGAGCCGGAGCGCATCGGCTCCAGCGCTGATCAACAAAAGGAGAGTTGTGAGCGATCTCACAGGGGGATGTCGAGTCCTGCACTAGTCAGGACTCTCCCAGAACCAACGGAGGTTCGCATGAAGCTCCTGATGATCGCCGGCCTGACCGCCCTCGCGCTTTTTCTGGCTGCGACGAATGTCCCGAGATCGCATCCATCGTCCGTGAGCCACACATCGGTGGCAGGGATGCCCGCTGTGCAAGAACAAGACAAGCTGCCGGTTGAAGATTTCGACGATCGATCGCTGGTGTTTCCGAGGGGAACTCAGCAATAGAGAGAATGGTGCCGTCGCATCCGAACGCATTCGGTTCGGGATGAGCGGGCTGGAAATCGTCTGGCGTTGAACAGCGCGACGCGTCGGACGGCTTGTTCGCTTGCGCAGCCCCCGTCGCGCGCTGTGTTTCAAAAACTCATGAAGATCGGGTTGATCTCAGCGGGATCGCCGACATGTTCTGGGAATTGAAACGGCGCACCGTGGCGATCGACTATCAGAATTGCCAGTAGCAGCGCCAACACCGCAGCGATGTAGATGAGCAGTGGCGACGCGTCCCGGCTGGTGGGATTGCGATCCCGCGGCGGCAACACGCGAGAATGCCAAATGCGCGAGATGAACTGCAGATATGCTTTCGGATGTATTTGCATGTTCGACCTCGATTGTGAGGCGCCTTTACCAAGACTGCGACCGCGTGGGCCGCTCTTCAAGGCGCCGCTTGTCGCACCCCAAACCGAATACGAGCTCCCTTGTTGATTACTGGTGAAATGGGCACGTTGTTGCCAAGGGCCAAGCCCGTCGCCCATGGACACGCCAGATTTCCAGAATGATCGCCGGCGGGGCCGATGGACGGCAGGGGAGCACTTTGGCCGGGCAGCAAAAACGGGCAGAATGGCTTGGGGGCTGCGCTGCGAGTGTCTCCGACGGCCATGGATTTGATTTTGCGTCTCGCCACGTTCCTTGTAACAGCATCGCTGCTTCTTGCGCTGCAACCCGCGCAAGCGCAATTGGCCGGACACGGCGGACCTGTCCGCGCGATCGCCGTTTCAGGCGATGGCAGGACGGTTCTGTCGGGCAGCTTCGACACTGCGGCAATCCGATGGTCGCTGGCAACCGAGTCCGCGGATCAGGTCCTTCGCTTCCATTCGGGTGCGGTGAACGCGGTCGCCTTCCTCGGCGATGGAAGAATGGCAACGGCGGGTGCGGATGGCCGGATTGCCATCTGGACGTCGGGCCGGCCGCAGCCGGACCGGGTTTTCGCGGACCATACGGGACCCATCGTCGGGCTCGCCGTTTCGCCCGATGCATCCAAGCTCGCATCCGCCTCGTGGGACCATACCGTGCGGCTCTCGTCGTTGTCCGACGGGGGCTCGCGCGTGCTGCAAGGTCACTCGCAAAACGTGAATGGCGTGGCCTTTGCCCCCGACGGACAGTCGCTGGTGAGCGTGGGCTACGATCTGACGGTGCGGATCTGGCGCCTGCCGGACGGCAGCGCCGAGGTCGTCACGGTGCCGTTGCCGCTGAATGCCGTGGCCATCTCGCCTGACGGCGAAATCGTCACCGGCGCAGCGGACGGCAAGCTGCGCATGATGACGGCCGACGGCAAGGCAAGCGGCGAGGTCACGGCCGGCGCCACTCCGATCGTCGCCTTGGCAGTCTCGCATGACGGCGCCTTGATCGCCGCGGCGGCCATTGACGGCACGGTGGCGATCGTCGATCGCCAGGCGCGCAGCGTGCTGCGCACGCTCGCCGGGCTGGGCGGGCCGGTTTGGTCGGTGGCATTCCTGCCCGATGGCGTGACGCTCCTGACCGGCGGCGCCGACGGCAAGATCAGGCGCTGGAATGCACTGACTGGCGCGGCGGCCGGATCGAACGTGGTGGGCACGCCGAGGGACCCGCTCGCCGCCTATGCCGACGACCACGGTGCCGAAATCTTCAGGGCCTGCGTCGCCTGCCACACATTGTCGGAGACGGAGGTGCAGCGCGCCGGTCCCACCCTTGCCGGACTGTTCGGTCGGAGGATCGCCTCGCTGCCGGGCTATCGCTTCTCCGACGCACTCAAGACGATGGACATCGTCTGGACGCCGGAGACCGTCTCAAAATTGTTCGAGATCGGGCCGAACGCCTATACGCCCGGCACGAAGATGCCGGAGCAGCAGATCGGCTCGGCCGAAGATCGCCGCGCGCTCACGGACTTCCTGGCGCGTGCGACGTCGAAATAGCCCGAGTTGGCGCTAGCCGCCTTGCGCATACTCAAGCGAAGGCGTCAAGCCGCGATATGAGACTTTAATACCCCGGCCATTGCTCCACCGGAATTTTCGTCAGCTCCGGGTTCTCCTTGAGCATGCGGGCGATACTAATGCTGGGATGTTCCTTGAGCGCCGCCACGACGCACTGGTTGACGTATTTGCGGCGGGACAGCCACTTGATCTTCTTGCCCTTCGCCTCGGCCTTGCAGGCGACCACCGCCTGCTTGAGTGCAACCCTTTCGGCTTTGGTAAGGGCGGCGGCCTCGACGGCTGTGCCGCCAAGGGCGGTGGTGACAAGGCACGTCGACAGAACCTTCATGAATCGAGGCATGCGGCTAGTCCTTGTTCTCGCGTTGACGCAGGTAGTCATCCGTCGTTCGTGGCGGCGCGCGTTCCGGCACGTCCTGGATCGGATCGAACTGCTGTTCGCTCATGACAATGACCCGGCAATCGGCGCACATCCGCAAGGCCTCGGTCTGACGGTCCCCGGCAGGGTACATCCAATGCCGTCCCTCGAGTTTGGTCGCGATCCGATCGATCGTGCTCTTGACGCCGAACGGCGTGCCACAGCGAATACACAGGGCAGGTTCTTCTTCCTTGATCACCCGCGCCGGCGCGCGTCTTGCCCGGAAATCGATCTGCGGGGCGAGCCTGATGACTTTTTCAGGACAGGTGCTCTGACACAAACCGCACTGCACGCAGGCGTCCTCCACGAATTTGAGGACAGGGCGGTCGGGATCGGCGCGGAGCGCGCCGGTTGGGCAGGCCGAAACGCAGGACAGGCACAGCGTGCAACCGGCGACGTCGACGGTGATCGCACCGATAGGTGCACCCTCAGGCAAGGCGATCACGTCAACCGGCTTGGGGGCGAGGCGATGCAGTTCGCTTAAGCCGAAGCGAAGCAGATCGCCGCGTTTGCCGACCGTCAAGAAAGTCGCGGGATTTTCGAGGCCGGCGAGGGGGCCAATCCCCGTCAGTTGCTCGGCCAGAGTGTCGGGATCGTCGGTTTCGATCGTGCTCACGCGGCGGCCGTCAAATCCGAGTCCGGCGAGAATGGTCTCGGCCATCCGGATCGTCAGCAACGATCCGGTCACGTCGTGTCGTGGCTTGGCGCGCAGCAGGAGCCGCACGGCAGCCGCGCCATAGGCGAAGGCGCCGATGATGGCTTCCAGGCCGACCTGCGTCAGCTCGTTGACGGCGAGGGGAAGCACATTGGCCGGCAATCCGTCGCCATGGCGGGCGAGCGCATCGATCAGCGGCGTGCCGTGCTGGCTGTCATGCAGCAGCAGGACCGGATGTGTGCCGCCGGCCTCGCGATAGGCGCGCAACATGGCGCGGAGGATCTGCAACTGGGTATCGGCGGGTGGCAGCGCGTAGGATGCCGCTCCGGTGGGGCAGGCGGCCGCACATTGCCCGCAGCCTGCGCACACCTCCGCGTTGACTGCGACATGGTCGCCGTCCGGCGTGATCGCGCCGGTCGGACACAAATCGAGGCAGCGATGGCATCCGATCAGCTTCGAGCGGGAATGCGCGCAGAGGCTGGGTGTGAAGTCGACATATCTCGGCTTGTCGAAGCTTCCGACGAGATCGCGGGCGGCGAGCACCGCACGCAGCATGGCCGCGGGATCTCTCGGATCCGCGCGGAGATAGCCGTCTCGCAGATCGTGTGCGGGAAACAGAGGCGGCTCGCCGGAGAGGTCGAGCACGAGATCGCAGCGCGAGATCGCGCCGTTGCGCGGGGCTTCGAACTCGAAGCGGGCGCGCGAGGACGGGCGTGGCTGCGCGTAGTCGTCGATCGCGAGCTCGAAGCCGCCAACGTGCCCCCGCGCATTGCGGATCGTGCCCTGCACGATCGGGAACACGGCCGCGGCAGGCGGCACGACGTCCGCCGGCTTCCTGAGCATGACCGTGACGTCGAGATGGTCCGCCAGCAGCCGGCCAGCCTCGATCGCGGTCTCGTCGCGCCCATAGATCAGGATGATGCCATCGCTCGACAATGTGACCAGCGGATAGTCCGGCGCGGGAACCGCCGCCGCTGCAAGCAGCGCCGCCATCTTCGGGCCCGCCTTCGCGCCGTCGCGCGACCAGCCCGCCGTCTCGCGGATGTTGACGAAGCTGATCGGGCCGGCGCGTTCGCCCATCTCATTGGTGAACTGGCCGGCCTGCTGCGTGCAGGCGACGGTCAGCGGGCCGTCGGCTTTCGCGGCGTTGCGGAAATCTTCGAGCTCGGCGCCGCAGAGATGACGATGGCTCCTGATCTCGCAGTTGGGACATCCACGCTGGATCGCGGCCACGTCAAGGCGCATCGTGTCTTCACACGAGCAGATCAGGACGGTCTTCGCTGGCTGCTCCAGGTCGATCCCTCCGCGGGTGCGGCGCCGTCTTGCGGACTCGCGCCATTCCTTCACCTCGTATAGATATTCACTATCGGAAGGAAAAGGAAAGTGGAGGACGGCCCTTGCGGTCGACCCCGACCAGCCGCGTCTCCGTGACGGAAGCGATCCATCTGCCGCCGCCATTCACGCTCGTCCGGTTGCGTGAGAGCGGAGACGCCTTTGCTCACGCTTGCCGCATTGCACCCAAAAGCGGTGCCGGCACGCTGGTGTGCGTCGGCCGGTTCGATCTTGCCGAATTCGCCGTGGTGCTCGAGCCGGGCGAGCCCTTGGCCACCGCACGGCGCGCCTTCTATGCCGGCATGGTCGCGCTCACCGACGCCCTGCGCGCCTATGCGCCGCCGCACAAGACGGTCGCGATCGGCTGGCCCGACACCGTCGCGATTGACGGTGGGCTGGTCGGCGGCGGACGGATGGGATGGCCGACGTCAGCGCGCGAGGACGAGCCGCCTGCCTGGCTGGTGTTCGGCGCCATGATCCGGACGGTCGCAATGGCCGATCAGGGACCGGGCGTCCATCCGCTCGCGTCCGCGCTGGATGAGGAGGGGTTTGGCGAAGCGGGAGCCGTGCAGGTGACCGAGAGCTTTGCGCGGCACCTGATGCGGGCGATCGATAGCTGGCAGACCGACGGCTTTGGCAGCCTCGCGCGCGACTATCTCGGCCGGATCCCCCGCGAGCGGCGAACCGTGCTGCGGATCGATGACGGCGGCGATCTCCTCACGCGCCGCGTCGGTGCCGACAGGATTGAACGCAGCGTACTCGTCAAGGCACTCGGAACGCCGTCCTGGTTCGATCCGAAGCTCGGAGGGCCGCGACTGTGAAACTGCTCCGCAGCATCGCGCTCGATCCCTCCGACACCTTCGTATTCGATGTGGCGGCCGAGCCGGGCGAATGGGCCGTCTCCGGCGCCTTCCGCTTCTGCGATCAGGATCCGACGAAGCTGACCGGCAAGGCCCGCGTCGCGTTCCGCAGTGGCTTCCTTGGGGTGCAGTCCTGGGGCTGGTCGACGCTGGTGCAGATCGTGCCTGCGACCGAGAATGATTGCAGCGCGCTGATCGACCGCCTCGCCAGGCAATTGATCGATCGTTTCGGAGCGCCGAATCTGGCGACCGCGCGGACGGCGGCGGAAGAGGAGGTCGCCTTCGCGCAGTCGCTCTGCAACCATCCGGTCAGCTCGCTCATTGCCGTTCACCGTTCGGTGAGCGACGGCGAAGTCCGGGAGTCGTTCCGCAGGCTGCAACTGCGCCAGGGTCAGGGACACAGCAAGGCGTTCTCGTTCATGGAAGTCGAAGACGATGTCGAGCCTGACGGTGATCTCAAGCTTGCCGATATGAGTGGGGAGTCGCGGCACCGATGAATGATTTCTGGATCGCGTGCGGCCATCATCTGCTCGATCGCGACGAGAGCGGGGGACTTTGCGTCACCGACGAGTTCCTGAAGGCCTATTTTGCTCGTCCGGAGCTGGTTCCGCCGGACGAAGCATGCCCGGTCGAGCGGCGGCTGCACCGCGCGCTGCTCGCGGCTCCCCGCAGGCCGGTCGGCGCGGAAGAAATCGAAGCGATTGTCGATGCGGATGCCCGGGAGAACTGGCGGCTCGTGCTTGCCTTCCGCGACCTCCTCGTGCGGCATCCGACGCTGGAGCAGGCCTATCTTGCAACCGTCCGGTCCGGGACGAGCGATTTGCCGCCGCTGTTCGTCAATCAGCTCGTGCACGTGATCCTGCGCAATGCGCTCGATGGCTGCGATGATCCGTTCGAGCTGCGCGCAGCCGAACTGTTCTTCCGCCCGCAGCGCATCCTGCCGCAGGAGCAGGCCCTGCTGCTCGGCGATGAAGAGGTCGTCGGTGGACAGACTCCGACCCCGGTGCTCTCGCTGATGTCGATGCTGGGGGCGGTGACCGATGCCGAGCTCGACGTCTTGCGTGAGGACAATGCCGACGACTACTGGCGCCGGAGCGATCAATTCGACATGGCATTCGACCTCACCGCAGGCGGCCGCGGGCCGGCGGCGCTGGCGCAAGCGATGGTGCGCTGGATCTCCCATCTGCTCGGGATCGACGTCAGCATTGAGCCGCTGCGCGAGCTGCGTGATGAACGTCTCAATTGGTATGTCGGGCTCGACGCCGATGCGACCAGGCTCGGCGACCGTCTCTGGCATGGCGAGCAGCTCGAAGACCGCAGCGCCGGACGCGTGCTCTCCTTGTTCCGCCTGACGTTTGCGGACGCCAGCGCGGCCGCAGACGAGATGCGGGGCGAGCCGGTCCATCTCATTCTGTCGATGAACGCCGACCAGAAGCTGCGGATGAAGCCGCAGAACTTGCTGACGGGGCTGCCGGTCAAACATCTGGAGATGGCGACATGAGTCCGGCCGCGCTGCCGCTTGTGCGCGTTCCCGTCGGCGTCGTGGTGGAGCGGCACCAGGCGGACTCGCCGTGGACCGACTTCGTCTGGCGCGCGGTCGCCGTTCTGCCCGACGAGCCGGACACCAAACCCTGGACGGTGCTTCGCGACGAGAACGGGACGACGCTGTTTTATGCCGGCAGCGCCACGGTCGATCTCTATGGTTCCGAGACGGCGCGCTATCGCGACAATCTCGCCTCGGGCAGTCCGGCCATCTGGGCCGTCTTGTCGCCGGCGGAAGGCGCCTGGCCCTACTCGGTGGCTGCCGCGACCGCCGATCCTTCGGAGGGCGAGGCGTTCACGGAGGCCGGTGCGAATCTGGTCGAGGCCGTCCCCATGCCGGAGATGCTGCGTGAGCAGATTGAAAGCTTCGTGGCCGAGCACCACGTCGAACGTGAGTTCTTCAAGCGCAAGCGACGGCAGGCCGATCCCGAGGCGCTCGCGCGCCGGCAGCATGAAGGCGGACACGAATGAGTGAGGACAAGTTCCTGACGCGCTGGTCCCGCCGCAAGCAGGAGGCAAAGGCGAACGCCACGCCACCGGATCCGGCAATGCGCGACGACATGCAGTCGCCGCCGCCAGCCGTCAAAGACGACGACGCGGAGTTCGACCTTGCGAGCCTGCCTTCGATTGACACGATTACCTCGGCGACCGACATCACCGCGTTCCTGCGCAAGGGAATCCCGCAGGAGCTGACGCGTGCGGCGCTTCGTCGCGCCTGGAGCGCCGATCCCGTCATTCGCGACTTTGTCGGGCTTGCCGAGAATGCCTGGGACTTCAACGACCCGACCGCGATGCCGGGCTTTGGCCCGCTGGATTGCTCCGAGGCTGAGCTCACCGCGCTCATCGACAGAATCGTCGGCGGCCTCGGCAAGCCGGCCGAGGCACCGCCCGAGCGTTCGGTTGAAGTCGCGGATTCTTCGCAGGAATTGCGCGAGGTCGAGTTGCCGGGCATCGGCGCCGAAGAAGCCGCGACCACGGGAACCGCACCTGATCCTGCTGCAACGCAACGAACGCTCACCGAAAGCTCCGACGGCGAACAGGTGCCGGTTGAGCGCCGCACGCACGGCAGCGCGCTGCCTCGCTAGGGACCGCGACGAAAGGCCATAGCCTCAGACTATGCGAGCTGATTGACCCCCCGTTGGGCCGGGACTAGGCTTCGCTAGCGCTTTGTAAGAAAAGCAAAATCAGCACCCGGGACTTGGATGGAGGTCCACGTGCGCGATGCTGGCCTTGAGCGAGCCATTGACGCTGCCGGCGGCGTTGCAGAGCTTGCGCGCAAAATCGGCATCAGCCAGCCCTCTGTTTCGAACTGGAACAAGGTGCCCGCGCAACGGGTGATCGCCGTCGAAGCCGCCACAGGCATCTCGCGCGATAATTTGCGGCCTGATCTGTACAGCGAGCCGTTTTTCTCCGAAGAGCCGATCGATTCTGTCGATGTCGCGCGTGCGCAGGAATATCTGCTGCTCGCGACACTGTTGTCCGCCGCACCATCGAAGAAACTGCTCGATCAACTGGCTGCGTTGACCGCCGATGCCACGCCGCTTGGGCGCGCGCATGCCGCGCTGGCCGAATCCGCCGCCAACGCAGTCGCGGCGACGGTCGAACGCGAATATTTCGATCTGTTCACAGGTCTCGGCCGCGGCGAACTCTTGCCCTACGCCTCCTACTATCTGACCGGCTTTCTCAACGAGCGGCCGCTGTCGAGGCTGCGCGCCGACCTCGCTGCGTCCGGGATCGAGCGCATAGCGAACAATTCCGAGCCGGAAGATCACGTGGCTATCCTGTGCGAGATCATGGCAGGTTTCGCGGGAGGGCGTTTCCCGGCGCCGTTCGACACGCAGCGTGCCTTCTTCGGCAAACACGTCGCGCCCTGGATGGGGCGGCTGTTCGTCGACATCGAGCGCGCGGAGAGCGCCGTCTTCTATCGTGCGGTCGGTGCGCTTGGTCGCGCCTTTGTCGAGATCGAGACAGAAGCATTCACGTTCGCGAACTGACCTGCATCCGCAGGTCCAGGAGAGATGCGATGAGTGAAGACAGGACAACCACAGTCGGGCGCCGCGATTTCTTGCGCAAGGTCGGCGTCGGCACGGTGGGTGCCGGCGCGACCCTCGCAACGCCGCTGGTCGGGGCTGCGCAGGCTGACAGCGAAACCAACGATGAGAAGCGCAAGGCGCGCTACAAGGAAACCGATCACGTCAAGGCGTTCTACCGCGTCAATCGTTATCCGGCCAAGGGAGGTTGACCGTGCTGATCAAGCGAACAAACCAGCGTTCCCTGCGCCAAGGCTCCGCCGCCAGCTCCCTTGCAGATCAGGCCGGTGGCCTCGACCGCCGCAGCTTCCTGCGCAAATCCGGTCTTGCCGGCGGCGCGCTTGCCGCATTCGGCACCTTGCCGCTCGGCAGCGTGCGCAAGGCGGAAGCCGCGGCGGCCGGTCCGCTCACGGCGGGAGCGACCGTGCGCAAGAGCATCTGCACGCATTGTTCGGTTGGGTGCACGGTGACGGCCGAGGTCTTGAACGGGGTATGGATCGGCCAGGAGCCGAGCTGGGATTCGCCGATCAATCGCGGCTCGCATTGCGCCAAGGGCGCTTCCGTGCGTGAGCTCGTGCACAGCGAGCGGCGGTTGCGCTATCCGATGAAGCTGGTGGGCGGGCAGTGGACCCGCGTCTCCTGGGACACCGCGATCAATGAGATCGGCGACAAGATTCAGGCGGTACGTGAGAAGTCGGGTCCCGATTCCGTCTATTGGCTCGGCTCGGCCAAGATGACCAACGAAGGCGCCTACCTGTTCCGCAAGCTCGGTGCGTTCTGGGGCACCAACAATACCGATCACCAGGCCCGCATCTGCCATTCAACCACCGTCACCGGCGTCGCCAACACCTGGGGCTACGGCGCGATGACCAACAGCTACAATGACATCCGCAATGCGAAGACGCAGGTCATCCTGGGCGGCAATCCGGCCGAGGCGCATCCCGTCTCGCTGCAGCATCTGCTCGAGGGCAAGGAGCTGCAAAGGGCCAACTTCATCGTCATCGACCCGCGGCTGACGCGCACCGCCGCGCACGCGACCGAATATGTGCGGATGCGGCCGGGTACCGACATTCCGGTGCTCTACGGCATGATGTGGCACATCCTGCAGAACGGCTGGGAGGACAAGGAGTTCATCCGGCAGCGCGTCTACGGTTTCGACGACCTCAAGAAGGAGGTCGAGAAATGGCCTCCTGAGGAAGTCGAGCGCGTCACCGGCATTCCCGGCGAGCAGCTCAAGCGCGTCGCCAAGATGTTCGCCACCGAGAAGCCGGCAACGCTGATCTGGGCCATGGGCCAGACGCAGAAGACCGTCGGCACCGCCAATGTGCGGGCGAGCTGCATCGCGCTGCTGATGACCGGCAATGTCGGCAAGGCCGGCGCCGGCGCCAACATCTTCCGAGGCCACGACAACGTGCAGGGCGCGACCGATGTCGGGCTCGATATCGTCACGCTGCCGTTCTACTACGGCCTTGCCGAAGGCGCCTGGAAGCACTGGTCGCGGGTCTGGGAGGTCGACTATGACTTCCTGAAGGCGCGGTTCGATTCCAAGCAGATCATGGAAACCCCCGGCATTCCGCTGACCCGCTGGTTCGAGGCGGTGACGTTGCCGAAGGAGCAGGTTGCGCAGAAGGACAACGTGAAGGCGGTGTTCGTGCAGGGACACGCCTCCAACAGCATCACCCGTATCCCTGAATCCCTCAACGGCCTGAAGGCGCTCGAGCTGCTCGTCATCGCCGATCCGCATCCGACGACCTGGGCCTCGCTCGCGGTCGAGGCGGGACGCACCGAAGGCGTCTACATTCTCCCGGTCGCCACCCAGTTCGAGTGCAAGGGGTCGCGCGTCGCTTCCAACCGCTCGCTGCAATGGGGCGAGCAGATCGTGAAGCCGATCTTCGAGTCGAAGGACGATCTCGAAATCATCTATCTGATGGCGAAGAAGCTCGGCTTCGCCGATCAGATGTTCAAGAAGATCAAGGTCGAGAACAACCTGCCCGAGGCCGAGGACGTGCTGCGCGAGATGAACCGCGGTAGCTGGTCGACCGGCTATTGCGGACAATCGCCCGAGCGCCTCAAGGCGCACATGAAGAACCAGGCGAAGTTCGACATGCTGACGATGCGGGCGCCAAAGGATGATCCCGAGGTTGGCGGCGACTATTACGGGCTGCCTTGGCCGTGCTGGGGATCACCCGAGGTCAGGCACCCCGGCACGCCACTGCTCTACAACACCAATCTGCACGTGATGGACGGCGGCGGCACGTTCCGGCCGCGGTTCGGCGTCGAGCGTGAGGAGAAGCTGCCGGACGGCACGACGCGGAAGGTAAGCCTGCTCGCGGACGGCTCGTATTCGTTGGGGTCGGGAATCCAGGATGGCTATCCGGAATTCACGCTGGCGAGCCTGAAGAAGCTCGGCTGGGACAGCGAGCTCACCGAAGCGGAAATGGCCGTGATCAACAAGATCAATCCGGCCAATCCGGACACGGTGTCGTGGTCGCTCGATCTGTCGGGCGGCATTCAGCGCGTCGCGCTGGCGCACGGCTGCGTGCCCTACGGCAACGGCAAGGCGCGCATGAATGCCTTCGGCTTGCCGGATCCGATCCCGGTTCACCGCGAGCCGATCTATACGCCACGCGTCGATCTCGTCGCCAAATACCCGACGCTGCCCGACGCCAAGCAGTTCCGGATGCCCAATATCGGATTCTCGGTGCAGAAGGCCGCGGTGGAGAAGGGCATTGCAAAGCAGTTTCCGCTCATCCTCTCGTCCGGCCGTCTGGTCGAATATGAGGGCGGCGGCGAGGAGACGCGCACAAACCCGTGGCTCGCCGAGTTGCAGCAGGACATGTTCATCGAGATCAACCCTGTTGATGCCGCCGACCGCGGTGTCAAGGACGGCGGCTGGGTCTGGGTCACCGGCGCCGAGAACAATTCCAGGGCAAGGATGAAGGCGCTCGTCACCGAGCGGGTCGGCAAGGGCGTCGCCTGGATGCCCTTCCATTTCGGCGGCTGGCTTGCGGGCAAGGATCTTCGCGGCAACTACCCGAAGGGCACCGATCCGATCGTGCTCGGCGAAAGCGCGAACACGATCACCACCTACGGATACGATCCCGCGACGGGCATGCAGGAGCCCAAGGTCACTCTCTGCCAGATCGCGGCGGCATAAGGGAGCAACGACGATGGCACGTATGAAGTTTCTCTGCGACGCCGACCGTTGCATCGAGTGCAACGCCTGCGTCACGGCCTGCAAGAACGAGCACGAGGTGCCTTGGGGCATCAACCGCCGCCGGGTCGTCACCCTCGCCGACGGCAAGCCGGGCGAACGCTCGGTCTCGATGGCCTGCATGCACTGTACGGACGCGCCCTGTGCGGCGGTGTGCCCGGTGAATTGTTTCTATACCACCGCCGACGGCGTGGTTCTGCACTCCAAGGATCTCTGCATCGGCTGCGGCTACTGCTTCTACGCCTGTCCGTTCGGCGCGCCGCAATATCCGAAGGTCGGCAATTTCGGCTCGCGCGGAAAAATGGACAAATGCACCTATTGTGCCGGCGGTCCCGAGGCCGATGGCAGCAAGGAAGAGTACGAGAAATACGGCGCGAACCGGCTTGCCGAAGGCAAGCTGCCGCTGTGCGCGGAGATGTGCTCGACCAAGTCGCTGCTCGCCGGCGACGGCGAGATCATTGCCCAGATCTATAAAGAGCGCGTGCTGAAGCGCGGCTACGGCTCAGGCGCATGGGGCTGGAAGACCGCCTATCGCGAGACGATCGAGTCCTGACGACGACCTGGCGCGGGTCGCGTCGATATCGGGAGGACCTTATGGCGTGTTTTGCACGATGTGTTCGGCTCGTCATTGGCGTGGCTGGACTCCTGCTGCTCGTCTCCGCGGCTTCCCCGTCCGTAGCCCAGCAGGTCAACCCGACCGCAAGCGCGGTCAAGGAGCAACAGCTCCTGCAGGAACTGAACCGGGTGCAGGGACGCGTCAGCATACCCGACCAGCGCTCGGGCGTTCTCGAACAGCCGGCCGGCCGTGAATGGCGCGAGTTCCGGAACGTGACGCTGCGCTGGATCGGCGGCATCGCCATTCTTGGCATGCTCGCGGCGCTGGTCATCTTCTATCTCAGCCGCGGGATGGTGCGGCTGCAGAGCGGTCGTTCCGGCCGGACCATCGTGCGCTTTTCCGCATTCGAGCGCTTCGTGCACTGGATGACGGCGACTTGCTTCATCATTCTGGCGATCTCGGGGTTGAACGTCACTTTTGGACGTCCATTGCTGCTGCCGTTGATCGGCCACGAAGCGTTTTCCGAATGGTCGCAATGGGCGAAATATGTTCACAACTATCTCAGCTTCCCGTTCACCATCGGCGTCGTGCTGATCTTCCTGATGTGGATCGCCGGCAATATCCCGAACAAGGCGGATGTCGACTGGATCAAGCGCGGCGGCGGCATCGTCGGGCACGATCATCCGCCGGCCTATCGTTTCAACGCCGGCCAGAAGGCGATCTACTGGATCGTGGTCATCGGCGGAGGTCTGGTGGCAGCGACGGGATATGCGCTGATGTTCCCCTTCTACCTGTCAGGCATCGAAGGGATGCAGCTCGCGCAGATCGTCCACTCCATCGTAGCGATGCTCTTCACGGCAGTGATGTTGGCGCACATCTATATCGGCACGATCGGCATGGAAGGCGCGTTCGAGGCGATGGGAAGCGGCACCGTCGATGTCAATTGGGCCAGGGAGCACCACAGCCTCTGGCTGGAAGAGGAGAATGCGCGCGATGCTCGACCCCAGCCCTCCGTCACCGCGGCGGAGTAGGGGGGCGCGCAGCCGTTGAACGCGAACTTGCTACAGCCGTACGCCCGTCGTTGCAAAGGCCTGTGCGACCGGTTCTTGCACCCGGTTTAGCGCCAGGGCCCCGAATGCCGACACGACGACGGCGGCCACGCAGGCGAGCAAGAAGACTTTCATTGTCGTTCTCCCAAATCGATCGGGATGCAGTGGGAGTTTACACAAGATGACGCATCGCGGACAGCGTTGTCCGGCGCGTGTGGGCGGCCATCGCTCAAGCCATGGGGCGCAAGCGGCGGCTTTCGGGACGCTGCACCATCGAGACGCCGCATCCCGCGTTAGGTTGCCTTGGCGACCAGCAGGTCGCGTGGAGCGTGGATTGATCGCGCATGTCGAGCCTTAATGGGATTCCTCAGGCGGTCCGGTCCCCTCAAGGATCGGGGGCAAAAAGAAATTAATGAAATGAATGACTTAAGGTAGAGATTGTCGGTGACCCCGATGCTGGATTGGACTGGCTGATCCCAGGGTCACGGTAGATGATGTTTGCTCTCGGCACAGAGCGTGCGCTTCTAGACGTCAAAATGGCGCTCCCGCCTGCGCGCTTGCTGAATTGGGTTTGATTCAGATCAACCCACGATGCGCGTCGATGCTCTGTCTATGGTGTGAGGTACCGGGTCCAATGGGGAGCGCCGTGGCAGCCTGGAAGTACGCTTTGAGGGTCCTCCGCGCGACATTTATCGATGGCGACGCAAACAGCCGGAGCGCCACGCATGGGTCGATGCGGATTGCAGGATGCGTTTTGAGCATCGCGGTCGTGCTGACCTCGACGAACTGTCTCGCGATGGAGTTTTCCCGTGTCCAGGGGTGCTTTGGAGATGTCTTGAAGCTCAGTGGAGATATCAGGGATGGGGACTTTGTCCGCTTTCGCGGATATCTGGCGACTGAGCGCCGGGTCGTTGGCCTCGATCTCGATTCCCGAGGTGGGTCACTCTACGAAGGCTTCCGAATCGCCATGCTCGCGCACCAGAGGCAAATCGCCAGTTACGTTTCCGGAGAATGCGACTCGGCATGCGCTTTCATTTTCCTGGCGAGCAGGAAGCGTTATGTGGCGCCAAATGCCAAAATCGGCGTCCATTCGGTTTCCAATTTACACGGCAACGAGGACAGTCGAACGATTCGTGACACGATCAAGCTTGCGAGGTTGTCGGCCAAGCTCCGTATTCCTCCATCGGCCATCGGCAGGATGGTCATGACTCCGCCGGGAAAGATCTCCTATTTGAATAAGGAGGAACTCGCTTCGCTGAAGGTCATGGAGCGGAATCCGTTTGATCGCACGGCGACCGCGGAATCAAGGAGTGGCTCCATGTGCGGCGCGGCGCCCTCGAAGAGCGCGTCGGAGGAGGAGCGGCCGATGCGGAACGCCGCCGGCTCGAAGGGAAGCTAGGGCGCTGGTTGAGCGGGCTTTGGCGCCGAACCGGCTCGTATAGCCCAATTGGGTCAGTCAAGCCGTCGCACGTGACCCTGACTGCTTGGCACAAGCTGCACTGGTCTCTCCATTCCACCGCGATCTACAATCGCAGCCATGGGGTATACCAGCGACAGATTTCGGCGAGTGCGTGGCGCAAGCCAGCCGGCTGGCGCTCGCAATTGGCTGCTTCGCTGGCTTGAAGAGGCCGACGGCGATATTGCCTTCAAGGTCGTGGTCGTGACGGCCGGGATGCTGTCGACCGCGGCGATCGCCTTTGGATTGCTATCGTCCTGAGCGCGCCTCTTGTTTGCCGCGCGTGATGCTGGAATTGTCGTTCTGAGGTGCTCCGCCCGTGAAGCTCTGACAAGATGAGATATCGTCTTCAGCACGACACGGATCATTCACGGCGGCAATGAATGCACTTCGAATTAGCTGAAAAATCGAGCGGACGTCGAGACCGTCTGGCGGCCAGGTTGGGCGTCGGGACCTGCGCCGCGACCTTCCTGTTTTGCTGCGCGCAACAGACGGCCGCGCTGCCGCTGACGCCTTTCCGCTATGAAGCCCAGGCTCAGCGGCATTGCCCCGGCGATAGCGTGGTCTGGCTCGATTTTCGGCGCGGACGCTACTACCTCAAAGGGCAAAGCCGCTATGCCAGGGGCTTCGATGGCAGCTTCGTGTGCAGGAATGAAGCGCGCGAGAGCGGCTATCGGCGTTCGCTGCTCGGCCTTCGGTGACATCACCGAAGGCCGGCCTGTCACGTAAAGCCGGCACTACCATCCGTCATAGTAGCGTGGCCGAGCGTAATAGCCGTAGCCTCCGCCCGGCGGGCAATAGTCGTAGCCATAGCCGTATCCACCGCCATAGTAGGGATACCCGCCATAGTAGGCCGAGCTCGCGATGGCTCCGCCAACGATCGCACCGGCGGCTGCAGCGCCCCAGCCTCGATAGCCCCATCCACGATAGCCTCCCCAGCCGCCGGTGCCGCGCCAACCGCGATAGCCCCAGCCGCCGCCGCGCCAGCCGCCCCAGCGCACCTGAAGGGCGGTGTTGCTCTCGACCATGCCCTTCATGGCCGCGACGTTGGTCGGCAACGGGGCCGCCTGGCTCGCGCCAATGCCGACCATGCTCGCAAGCAGGATCAAGGCCGGCAGGGTCTTGGTGTTCTTCATGACGTCCTCCACATCGGGGTGACACAGGCAGTCGCGACCGAAAGGCAGCCAAATCGAAAGCGGCTTTCCGATCCATGAGGACGCCGAGCCTGTCAGCCGCGGCCGGCCCGAAGCTTGATTTGAATCAAAGTGGCAAGAGGGCGGTGCGGACGATTGATCCTGCGCCTGGGACAATTGCCGCGGATAGGCAGGACGCCGCCTGATGGGGCGCGATCGCGCTCGTGATCCCGAGCGCGAATGCATCCCGGCGAAGTCGGAGCGGCCCCCGATTCCTGCCCCCGAACCGGGCCGCTTCCTCGGTGAAAGTCCGGACGCGTCACGCTTGATCTGAATCAAGCCGTGCGCAGCAAGGCGATGGCATCGCTTCCCGCGTAGCTGCTGATGCTCGATTCGAAAGCACGCTCTTGAAAACCCTTCGCCAGCTCGTGACCGGAGACGAGTTCGTCCAGCTCGCAATTCGCCTCGGATTGCTGGCACTGTTGATCTACTGGTCGTTCGTCCTGGTCAGCCCGTTCGTGCCGATCCTGGCCTGGAGCGTGGTGCTCGCGGTCGCGCTCTATCCCGTCTTCACCTGGCTCGCAGCAATGCTCGGCGGCCATACCGGCGTCGCGGCGCTCGTGCTGACCTTGATCTCTCTGGGAGTCGTCATCGGGCCGGCGACCTGGCTCGGAATTGGAGCGGTAGAGGGGGTGAGGGAGCTCGCCGAACAACTCGGCGCCGGCCACGTTGTCGTGCCGTCGCCGCCGCCCGAGATCAAGGATTGGCCGCTGATCGGCGGCCCACTCCATGAGATCTGGGATAGGGCGTCGACCAATCTGCGTGCCGTGCTGCGCGAGGTCGTTCCGCAACTGAAGCCGTTGGCCGGGACCCTGTTTGCATTTGCCAGCGATGCCGGGATCGGGATGCTGAAGTTTCTGCTGGCGGTCGTCGTGGCAGGGTTTCTGTTTCCCTATGGCTTGCAGCTTGCGGCGGCGTGCCGGAGCTTTCTGTCCCGCATCGTGCCGGAGCAGAGCGAGCACTTCCTCGACCTTGCAGGTGCGACCATCCGGGCGGTTTCCCGCGGCGTCATCGGCGTCGCTGTCCTGCAATCGCTGCTGGCCGGCATTGGCTTCAAGCTGGCGGGGATCCCGAGCGCGGGGCTGCTGGCGTTTGTCGTGATGCTGCTCGCGATCGTGCAGATCGGGGCGGCAATTGTGCTGTTTCCGGTCATCATCTGGCTATGGTCGGCCAAGGATTTCACGACCGCACTCGCCCTCACGTTCTTCTTCCTGGTCGTCGGCGTCCTCGACAATGTGCTGAAGCCGCTGGTGATGGGGCGGGGCCTGACCACGCCGGCGCTCGTCATCTTTGTCGGCGTGATCGGCGGCACGCTTGCCCACGGCATCGTGGGCCTGTTCATCGGTCCAATCATTCTCGCGGTCGCCTGGGAATTGCTCACGGCATGGATCCGGGACGACCGCGCCCGGCTGGCGGGAGAGCGATAATGCTGTTTCAGCTCCTCGTGGGATCGGCGGTGAGCGCGATCAACATCGCGATCCATTCGCTGTGGACCGTCGCGGCGATCGGGTTGCTTCGCAACGTTGCCTTGAGCGCGGCCGGCCGGGCGGGGCTACAGCTCAGCGGCGTGATGGTCGCAACCGCGCTTGCGCTGATGCTGGCTCACACGCTCGAGATCGTGGTGTGGAGCCTGGCCTATTGGGTGCTCGGCGCCGCGCCCGCCGGCAGCAATCTGCTGTATTTCGCCTTTGTGAACTACACCACGCTCGGCTATGGCGACGTCATCCCGGTCAAGCAGTGGCTGTTGATCGGACCGATGGCGGCCATGAACGGCATTCTCATGTTCGGGTGGTCGACCGCGGTCTTGTTCGAGGTGTTGCAAAAGACCATCGAGCGCCAGGCGGCGCTGACGAAATCTCCCTGACGTCGGCTAGTTGTCCAGCCTGGACAGCTGGTCGCGGTCGACCAGCATGATCTCGCGCTGGTTCGAGCCAAGGAAGTTGAGCGCGCCATAGGCGTGCAGCTTGGATAGCGCACGTGACACGGTTTCGAGCGTCAGTCCGAGATAGTCGGCAATATCACGCCGGCACATCGGCAAGGCGACGACACCGACTCCGGTCAGCCGACGATCCATTTCGAGCAGAAAAGCCGCAACCCGCTCCAATGCGGTCTTGCGGCCGAGTAGCAGCATGTGCTCCTCGGCATGCCGCAGGTTGCTGGTCGTCATGACCAGCAGGTTGCGAGCCAGGGCGAAATCGGAGTCGGCCACGCGTTCGAGGCTGATCCGCCTGATCAGGTGCACGTTCGTGTCGACGATGGCTTCCGCGGTAAAGCGATGGGTTTCGGCATTCTCGAGGCCGAAAATATCCCCGACGAGGTGAAAGGCACCAATCTGGCGGCGTCCGTCGGAAAGCAGCTTGTAGCTGCGGACCGCTCCTGAAGCGACCTGGTAGACGTACTCCGCCGGCTCCTTCTCACCGTAGATCTCGGTGCCTTTCCTGTAGTGGAATTCGCTGCTGACGCAGTTGGCGTGCCGGGCGGTCAACCCACCGAGGATGCTCGGCACATTGGCGGGTCTGGCATTGACGCGAGCAAACATGGACTAACTCTCTCGGGTAACAACTGATGCAGCGTCCGCGGCGGCTCGAAATGCTTTTGTCCGCGCGCAATAACTACGACAGGGCCCGGCCGGTCTCTATTGGTCTTGAGGTCATTGTCCTAAAGGACAGGGTGCGCAAAATGCGGCAATTTGTTCGTAAATTGGTGCGCACAGTCTTAGATTACTTTTCAATTTTCTCGGCGACAACCGGGTGCTAGGTTTTGAACCCGTTGGTCTCCGGCTCCGAACGTTATGGGCAGTGCAATTCGGCTCTCTGGACTGATCATCCTGCTGGCTGCTTTGTTGGCACCGGCTGATCTCCGGGCGCAACAAACGCGCCCGCATTCCATGCTGGTGCTGGACCAGTCCGATCGACGTGGCCCCTTCTACTACCAGGTGTTCGTTGGCCTAAGGGATGCGGTGAGCGCTCACGGGCACGCGCCGACCACCGTCTACACCGAAAGCCTCGATCTCAATCGCTTCGGCGGCGAGGCCTATCAGGAGGATTTCCGGCGATTCCTCGAGGCGAAATATCGCGATCGGCCGATCGGCGTGGTGGTCACCATTGGCGCGGCTGCGCTTGAGCTTGCGCTCCGCTGGCGCCCTCAGCTCTGGCCCGACACGCCAATCGTGTTTTCGCTGGTCGAAGAGGCTGATTTCAAGCGATTGCAGCCGCCGGCCCATGTTACCGGCGGCATCGTGAACTTGAAACTCAAGGATGCCGTCACGGCTGCCCGCGCCATGATGCCAGGCCTCAAGACTGTCGTGCTGGTTGGCGCGGACTGGGACCGGCAAGTTCTGTTTCGCAATTGGAAAGACCAGGCAGCGGCCGGCATTCCGGGCCTCGACATCATCGAGATCATCGGACGTCCGATGCCCCAGATCGTTGAGCGGGTCGCGGCGCTCCCCGATCATAGCGCGATCATCTACACGGGCCTCTATAGCGACGGCAAAGGCAACTATTATCCGCCGTCGGATGCCCTCACATTTGTCGCGGCAAGAGCCAATCGTCCGATTGTCGTCGCCGCGGAGACCTTCCTCGGGGCGGGCGGCATCGGCGGATTCGTCATAGTTCCGTCGCTGATCGGTGCCGAGGCTGCGGGAAGGGCGCTGCGCATTCTGGATGGCGAGGCGCCCGAAGGCCTGCCACCGTCGGTCATCGATGCGGTGAAGCCGATCTTCAACTGGCGGCAGATGCAGCATTGGGGCGTCAGCGAAGCCAGTCTGCCAAAAGGTAGCGAAATTCGCTTCCGTGAGCCATCCTTCCTGGAAAAATATCGTTGGCGGGCCGTTGCGCTGGCAGTGGCGCTGCTGGTTCAAACCGCGCTGATTGCGTTCCTGCTCCACGAGCGTCACATGCGGCGGAGTGCCGAGGTCGAAGCCCGCAGTCGCCTGTCCGAGCTCGCCCATATCAATCGGCAGGCTACTGCCGGAGAACTCTCGTCCTCGATCGCCCATGAGCTCAACCAGCCGCTGGGCTCGATCCTGACCAATGCCGAGAGCGCGGAGCTGATCCTCGCTTCGCCGACGCCCGACCTTCAGGAGGTGCGGGAAATCATTTCCGACATCAAGCGTGATGATCTGCGCGCAAGCGAGGTGATCCGCAGGATGCGCAGCCTGCTCAAGCGTGCGCCATTTGAGAAGAAGGAGATCGACCTCAACCAGACCATGCGGGAAGCATTTGATTTCCTCAAGCTGCAGGCCTCGACGCGCAACGTCGCGATCTATCTGCAGACCTCGCCGCAGACCCTGCGGGTGAAGGGCGATCCGGTGCAGTTGCAGCAGGTCATTCTCAACCTCGTCGTCAACAGCATGGACGCGATGGCCAAAATGCCCTACGGGCGCACCATCATCGGCCGTACGGAAGTCAATGGGGACGCGTCGGCGGTGATTTCCATCAGCGATTCCGGGCCGGGAATTCCGCAGGACAGGCTGAACGATATCTTCGATCCGTTTTTCACCACAAAGGAGCAGGGCATGGGCATCGGCCTGTCCATCGCACGGACGATCGTTCTGGCGCATAGCGGCCAGCTCTGGGCCGAGAATCAGTCCGGAGGAGGGGCGGTATTCCACCTTTCGCTGCCGCTGGCCGCGTAGCGCGTTTGGGTCTTGTTTGCCGGAGTGCAAGGTTCGATTTACGACGAACGCAGCATTTTCAGATCGCCGCTGATGGACATTCTACAGGTAGCGGCGATCACCCGGCGATGGAGCAGCAATGCACGCTTACGTGCACATAGTCGACGACGACGCCTCGTTTCGCGCAGCGCTCGAGCGCCGGCTCAAGCTCGCAGGCTATCGTGTCGTCACCTACGCATCGGCCCGGGAACTGCTCGACCAATTGCCCGACGACGAAGGGGCCGGCTGTATCCTGCTGGACGTCCGCATTCCCGGAATGAGTGGTCCGGAGCTGCAGCGTCGCCTCAACGAGCTGGGATCGACGCTCCCGATCGTATTCCTGACCGGACATGCCGACACGGCGACCACCGTCCAGGCGATCAAGGCAGGTGCCGAAGATTTTTTGACCAAGCCGATCGCGTCGGAACAGCTGATCGAGGCGATCAATCGCGCCCTTGCGCGGCACGAACTGGCCCGCGGCCGGCGAACCAGGCTCGATTCGCTGCGCGCGCTGCTGGCGAAGCTGACCCCGCGCGAGCGGCAGGTGTTCGATCTGATTGTGTGCGGCCGGATCAACAAGCAGATTGCTCACGAGCTTGGCACGACCGAACGCACGATCAAGGCGCATCGTCACCAGGTCATGGAGAAGATGCAGGTGCAGTCACTTGCCGAGCTGGTTTCGATCGCCGAGCAGCTCGGCACGCGCGCATCCGGTGGCGAGGTCAAGGCTTGATCGGCCTGGCAGCTCTGCCCCTCCTGTCCCATGGTACAATATGAAAGCTCTGTGACGCGGCGTATCTCCGATCTTGGCCGCGAGAATATTGCGCGCCGGTAGCCGCTTGACGTGGCCTTTATCCATACGCGGGCGAAGGTCATTCAGCGATAGGGTGAGGCTTCAGGATTTGCCGACCGCGAAACTCGTTTTCGTCGTGGATGATAATCCCTCCATGCTCCGTGGAATCGGACGGCTTCTACGGCAGTTTGGATTTGCATCCAGGTTATTCGAGACCGGAAGCGCGTTACTGAGACATGGCAGCTTTGACAGCGCGGTCTGTCTGATATTGGACATCAATCTCAGCGATGGGTCCGGGATCGAACTGCGGCACCGCCTGGCGGATCAGGGCATCGAAATCCCCGTCATCTACATCACCGGAAATGACAATCCGGCGACGCGCATGGCGGCAACGGCATCGGGATGCGTGGCCTATCTGACCAAGCCATTCACGGCCAATTCGCTGATCCAGCCGATTGAACGGCTGTTGGCCGGCGTGGTCTAGCGGTTGCCGGTCTCGATCATTCATCGATGACTTGATCGAGCGTCAGCGCAGGCGCGCCCTTGCGCACGCTTGCAAAGCGGTCGAGCGGCACCGATGTCGTCATCGTCAAAATGCTGGTGTCGACGACCTCGATCGAGAGCGTCTTTCCGCCATCCATGTCCTCGAGAAGCTTGGGATCGGCGACATCGGCCGCGATGCACATGTTGGTCGCGCACCAGGTGTAGGGCAGCCGATGAACCGCCTTCTGGTCGACCGATAGCTTGACGCCGGCTTGCAGATACATTCCGACCGGCAGGAATAGCTGGACGCGGCTGCTGCCGTCCTCTCGCTCGATCAGATCGAGGCGAACGGCCGTCTGCCCGGTGGGGAAGGTGCCGGTGATCGTCGTTCGGCACAACGTCTTGGCGCCGGCGGCGTTGAAGCAGACCTTTCGCCACTCGCCATACTTGATGTCTCGCACCGGCTGACGTGCCCCCCGCGGGGCTACTTCGCCGCCGTCCTTCACCGTAGCAGGCGGTGAGGGCGTCTGTTGACCGTGGGCAGCACTGATGCCGGCCGCAAACAGCGCCAACTTCGCCAAGGCACCATATCGGACCATGGATGCTCCTCCAGCGGGAACGGCCGCCTAGCGAACCTTGTCTAGAAATCGTTCGACCAAAGGCGACCACGTGGGAATGGAATCGCGAGAGCCGATCAGGAAATGTCCTTCGTCGCCGAACGGCGGCAAAAGATGGTACTCGGCACGACCGCCGGCGCGCGTGAAGGCCTCGTGCATTCGCTTCGACAGGGCCGGGCCGAAGAATGTGTCGTTCTCGATGTAGAACCACAGCATCGGCACCCGCGATGTATGGCCAAACATGCCGGTGGCCTCGACCAGTCTGTCGGGGCCGCAATTGTTGTTGGGTTTGCCATCGACGCGGCCGCCGCGGCCTGCGGCGAAGGTGATGATGGCCTTGACTTGCGGCGGGTTGAGGCTCGACAGCGCGATCGCAGCCCAGCCGCCGGCCGACTGTCCGACGACGATGACATCCTTCGGCAAGGTGCGCTTTTCGGCGGCCATGTAATCAATGATCCAGAGATCGACCTGCGCGACGGCGAGGCCCGCATCGAGGAAATTCGGATTGGTGCATTTGCCGACCTTGGAGAAGAATGGGCCATAAAGACCGCGTTCAGGAATATCGATGGCCGCCGCGCCATAGCCGGTACCGACCGGCGCCACCACGAGATAGCCGCGCCGTGCAAACCACATTGCGGCATCGCGAAATTCGACCAGCGGGAAGAAGCTGCGATCCCTGGCATTCAGTGACACGCCGTGGTTCATGATGACCAGTGGGAAAGGGCCATCGCCGAGCGGACGGACCAGATAAGCGAACATCGGCAGCGGGGTAGGCAGCGCCCAGATCTCTTCCTGGATGCGCTGGGACGTGTCTTGGTCCTCCGCGCGCGCCGGAGCGATCAGGCCAAGCAACAGCAGCGCTGCGGTTGCGAGGGTCCGTAAGCGGTGCTGACGCATGCCATGCGCTCCGGCAGTCATCTGGCAAATCTGCAGGTCACGACGATCGAGCCGCGCAAGATCAGAAGCACATTTGAGCACTTCGAGGCTTGATCTGAATCAACGCGCATCGGGCCCGCCGGCGCAACCACATGCGACCATTGTGCGTCATACGGCGGGCTTGATGTCGATCCAGGCAGAGACGAGTTGGATGCGCTGGTTTCCGCCGGCGAACTGGCTCGCCGACTACCGGGCATCCTGGCTCGGGGCGGACGCAATCGCCGGGGTCACGCTGGCGGCCTACGCGATCCCGGTGTCGCTGGCCTATGCGGGGCTCGCGGGTCTGCCGCCGCAGATCGGCGTCTATGGCTATCTGCTCGGCGGCGTAGGCTACGCCCTGCTGGGCTCGTCCCGGCAGCTCGCGGTCGGACCCACGTCGGCGATCTCGCTGATGATCGCCGGCGCCGTCGGCATACTGGCCGGCGGCGACGCCACCCGTTACGGGCAGATTACCAGTCTCGTGGCCTTCAGCGTCGCCGTGCTCTGCCTGATTGCCTGGCTGTTCAAGCTCAGCCTGCTGGTGCGGCTGATCAGCGACAGTATTCTGGTGGGCTTCAAGGCCGGAGCGGGGCTCACCATCATCATGAGCCAGCTGCCCAGCCTGTTCGGCGTGGCAGGCGGCGGTCACAATTTCTTCGACCGCGCGATCAAGCTAGCGGGCCAGCTCGGCGACACCAGGCCGTTGGTGCTCGGCATTGGTGTGGCTGCGATCGTGCTGCTCCTGTTCGGTGAGAAGAGACTGCCCGGAAAACCCATTGGGCTGGCAGTGGTCGCGCTGTCCGTCCTCGCGGCCAGTGCATTCGGGCTCGCAGAATTGGGACTTCCGGTGACCGGGCCGATCCCGACCGGGTTGCCGACGATGTCGTTCCCGACGTTTGGCTTGCTTGAATTTGACGATCTCTTTCCGATCGCCGCCGGATGCCTCGTGCTGGCCTATGTGGAAGGGGTGTCTGCCGCGCGCAGCTTTGCGGCAAAGCATGGCTACCCGCTGGATGTCAGACAGGAGTTTCTGGGACTCGGCGCGGCCAATCTCGCCGCGGCCTTCGGGCATGGTTATCCCGTCGCCGGCGGGTTGTCGCAGTCGGCCGTGAATGACGCCGCCGGCGCACGCACGCCGCTGGCGCTGGTGTTCTGTTCGGCAACCCTCGCGCTCTGCCTGCTGTTCTTCACGGGCCTCCTGACCAATCTGCCGAAGACCGTGCTCGCCGCGATCGTTTTCTCAGCCGTCTACAAACTGGTCGATATTGCGGCGCTCGCCAGAATGTGGCGGATCAGCCGGATCGATTTCTATGCCGCTATCATCGCGCTGGTGTCCGTCCTGTTCCTCGGGATATTGCAGGGCGTGCTGCTGGCGGCCGTCGCTTCGATCTTCCTGCTGCTGTTGCGGGCGTCGCAACCCAATATCGCGTTTCTGGGCCGTCAAGCCGGCAGCGGGCGCTATTCCGACCGGGCGCGACACGATGATGTCGAGCCCTTGACCGGGATCATCGCGTTCCGCCCGGAAACCTCGCTGCTTTATGTCAATGCCGAGACGATCTTCGAAACGGTGCTGGCGGCGCTTCGGATGTCGCCCGACGTCAAGCTGGTGGCCTGTGACCTGTCGGCCTCGCCGTTCATCGACCTTGCGGGGTCGCGCATGCTGCACGACCTTCACCAGGAACTCGCATCGCGCCAGATCACATTCTGCATCGTCGGCGCGCACGCGCAGTTGCGGGATCTGCTTCGGGCGGATGGTCTTGCCGACAAGACCGATAGCGGCGACTGGATGCGTACGCTCGACAGCGTATTGAGCAACAGGAAGCCGCAGGCAGGAATCTAGCGTGCGCGGCCGCACGGACTGCCGCGACATTCCAGCCTTGTTGCGTCGCAAGACGTCGCGACCATGCGCGCTTGGGGAGCTGTCTCAATCCAGCTTGCAGCTTGACTTGGATCAAAGGGCGCAACGGGCCCGGTTTGTACGATTGGACAGAACCAGCGCTGAGATCACGAGATCGGGAGACACTCATGGCCAACGACGCGAAGCCGGCTCAGCAGCGCATCGATCAGTTCTTCTCTGGGCCCGGCGGACGAGCCGACAATTGGCGCGATCTGGTCGAGGCGGCGAAGGTGTGGAGCAGGGGCGGCAACCGTGCGGCGTATGACGCGGCGCTGTCGGCGCTTGCGGTGACGGAGGAGTTTCACGGCTATCCGGGCCTTCGTTTGATGGCGGCGCTGAAGGAAGCTGCGGCGGAGGGCGACGCCGCCACCTCGCATATGCTTGCGACGCGGATCGCCCAGGCGCTTCAGACAAAATCCTTCCGCCAGCATGCAGGTGACTGGAGCACGCAGGACGAGGGCAATGGCGACGTTCCCGATCTGCTTCCGCCAACTCTGGGGCAATCGGCGGTGCGCCGTCCTTACTTCGAGACCCTGATCGTGACCGGGGTGCCGGCCAGCAACTGGCCCGGGCTCCTGGCGGAATGGCGCAAGCTGCGGCGTCCGGTCGACGCCTTCATCTATGAGCCCGTGGTCGTGGGCAACCTCGAGGACGCCTTCTGTGCGGCCATGCTGAACCCCAATATTGCGGCGGTGGTGATCAATGAAGGCTTCGGGCTGCGCTCGCGCCACGATGCGCCGGTGCTTCGTGCCATGACCGGCGCCATGGGGCTCAGCGAGGAGTCCGATGCGTCCGCGCTCCGGTTGGCCCATATCCTGAAGCGGGTGCGTCCCGAGCTTGACCTCTACCTGATGTCCAACCGCGACGTCGAGGAGTTGGCCGGCAATCCCGAAGCCGATGTGGTGCGCCGCGTGTTCTACTCGGTCGAGGATATCCTCGAATTGCACCTTTCAATTCTGGAGGGCGTGCAGGATCGCTTCGACACGCCGTTCTTCGACAATTTGAAGAAATATGCGCAGCGGCCGATCGGCACATTCCACGCGCTGCCGATCGCGCGCGGCAAGTCCGTGTTCAAGTCGGACTGGATCCGCGACATGGGCGAATTCTACGGGCTAAACCTGTTCCTTGCCGAGAGCAGCGCGACCACCGGCGGCCTCGACAGCATGCTGGAGCCGACCGGCAACATCAAGAAGGCACAGGAGAAGGCCGCGCGCGCGCTCGGCGCCGACCGCGTGTACTTCGTGACCAACGGCACCTCGACATCCAACAAGATGGCGGTGCAGGCGCTGCTGGGTCCCGGCGACATCGCAATCGTCGACCGCAATTGCCACAAGTCGCACCACTACGGCATGGTGCTGGCCGGCGCGCAGCCGCTCTACGTCGAGGCATTCCCGATGACGGAATACTCGATGTATGGCGCGGTGCCGCTACAGACGATCAAGCAGGCACTTCTGAACGCGAAGGCGGATGGCCGGCTCGACCGGGTCAAGCTGATCGACCTGACCAATTGCACCTTCGACGGCCACATCTACAACACGCGGCGGGTGATGGAGGAATGCCTCGCGATCAAGCCTGACCTGATCTTCCTCTGGGACGAGGCCTGGTTCGGCTTCGCGCGGTTTTCGCCGTTCCTGAGGCGGCGAACCGCGATGGGCGCGGCGAATGAGATCGAAGCCTGGATGCGCGATCCCAGGTCGGTCGCCGCCTATGAGAAACAGCAGGCCGAGCTCGGCAAGAATCCGTCCGACGAGGTTCTGCTCAAGACCAGGCTGATCCCCGATCCGCGCCAGATCCGGCTGCGCGTCTACCAGACCAACTCGACGCACAAGTCGATGTCGGCGATCCGCCAGGGCTCGATGCTGGCGGTCAAGGACATCGAATTCCACACCGTCGAAGCGCAGTTCAAGGAGGCCGTATTCACGCACGCCTCGACCAGCCCGAACCAGCAGCTGATCGCGAGCCTCGACGTCTCGCGCCGGCAGATGGAGCTCGAGGGATATGGACTGGTGGCCAATGCCATGGAGATCGCGTTCGCCATCCGCAACGCGGTCAACACCAATCCGTTGATTTCGAGATATTTCCGCGTTCTTGGCGCGGATGCCATGGTGCCGAAGCAATACCGCCAGAGCGGATTCACCGACTATCTGGCGGCCGGGACCAACTGGGCTAGCGCCCTGAAGAGCCTGAACGACGACGAGTTCTGCCTCGATCCGACCCGCATGACGCTGGTCTGCGGCACCGCCGGGTACGACGGAACGTCGTTCAAGGGGCTGCTCGCCAGCCGCTACAACATCCAGGTCAACAAGACCTCGCGCAACTCGGTCCTGATCCAGTCCAACATCAACAATACGCGGAGCGACGTCGCGCATCTCGTCCGGGTGCTGGCCGAAATCTCCGGCGAAATTGATCGCGGCCTCGCCAAGGGCGGCGCGAACGCCAGGGCCGACTTCGACATGCGGGTCAACAGCCTGATGAAGGATGTCCCCGATCTGCCGAACTTCTCGCATTTCCACGACGCCTATCGCGGCGATGCCGGCGCGAAGACGAATGAGGGCGACATCCGCGGCGGGTTCTATTCGGCCTATGACGCGGCAGGATGCGAATATATTCGCCTGCACGATCCCGAGATCGACAGGCGTCTGAAGAACGGGCCCGCTCTCGTCTCCGCCAACTTCGTGATTCCCTATCCGCCGGGCTTCCCGATCATGGTCCCTGGCCAGGTTATCACGCAGGAGACCATCGATTTCATGCGCAAGCTGGATGTGAAGGAGATCCATGGCTACGACGCGGCCGAGGGCTTGAAGCTGGTGACGACCGAGGCATTGGGCAGGATGGGCAAGCCGCGAGCGGCCGCGCCGAAGTTCAAGGCTGCATCATAGACGAAGGAGATTCCGCAAGGCGTCTTCGCATTCTTGCGGCGATGAGTCTTGCGCAACGAGGCGTAACGCAACCGGTTCCTGGAGGGACATGATGAGGAAAGTGAGTTTGATCGGAGCTCTTGCAATGCTGGCCATTGGATTGGCCGGCTTCAGCACGCCGTCGCCGGCTGAAACCGGCTCGGTCGCCGTCATCTTCACCAAGGGTGGATTCATCGTTGGTGTCGGAGGCGGCGAGGGCGTCTTGACGCTGCGCGGCAAGCACTATCCGTTCACGGTGTCGGGCATGAGCGTCGGCTTCACGATCGGCGCCTCGACCACCAAGCTGGTCGGGCGCGCCCTCAATCTCAGAGGGCCTGCCTCGATCGAAGGCTCCTACAGCGCGGCAGGCGCCGGTGGGGCGATCGCCGCGGGCGCCGGCGGCGTGCAGCTTCAGAACGCCAATGGCGTGATCCTGCAGCTCAGCGGCCCGAAGGTCGGCGCCGAAGTCTCGGCCGCCGTGGGCGGGGTTTCCATCCGCTTGAAGTAGGTCCAAGGGAGGCCGGCCGCGCGCCCTGCGCGGCCTGTCCTCTCAGTAGCGTTCCTCGACGAACTTCATTCCGCGCAGTCCGGCCTGATCGTTGTAGCGACCCTTGTTGGAGCGCTTGGGGAGCTTGACCTTGTCGCGCTTGACCCGTCCGTGAGGAATTGTCTTCAGCAGGAACGAGATGCAATTCAGCCGCGCCCGCCGCTTGTCGTCGGAACGGATGACGTTCCAGGGCGCGTGCTTCGAGCTCGTCGCCTTGAACATCAGGTCGCGCGCGCGGGAGTAATCATACCAGCGGCGATAGGATTCCGTGTCCATCGGGCTCAGCTTCCATTGCCGCATCGGATCGTCGATCCGCGCCCTGAAGCGGCGCTCCTGCTCCTCCATCCCGACCTCGAGCCACAGCTTGATCAGGATGATGCCGCCCTCGATGATGTATTGCTCCATCTGCGGGCAGAGGGAAAGGAATCGCTTGTGCTCCGCCGGCGTGCAGAACCCCATCACATATTCGACGCCCGCGCGATTGTACCAGCTGCGATCGAAGATCACGATCTCGCCGGCCGCCGGAAACTGCTGCATGTAGCGCTGGATGAAGAGCTGGGACTTCTCACGATCCGAGGGCGCGGGCAGGGCGACCACGCGAAACACGCGCGGGCTGACCTTCTCGGTCAGGGCCTTGATCGTTCCGCCCTTGCCGGCCGCATCGCGTCCCTCGAACAGGATGATGACCCTGAGCTTGTTCGCCTGTACCCAATCCTGGAGCTGGCAGAGCTGGGCCTGCAGCTTCTGCAGCTCTTCCTCATAGTCCTTGCGCTTCATCTTCTCGGTCGGCTTGTCTTTCGCCATGGATATCCGTCCATCGTTTCAACTAATCACCCCAGGCAATGACAATGCCGATGTCGCCGGGCATGCCGCCGGGGTAATCAACGATCTGATAGCGGATGCGGTAGCCGCGCGGCTGCAGGTAGTCAGCCCAGAGCTGGTATATTTCCTTAGGGATACCCGTCAGCGTCTTCTCCCAGCCGGCCTCCATCTGATTGATCGCTCGCCCCTTGTCGGAGCACAGCGAGTTCGGGAAGCGATAGACCTGGACCTCGCTCAAACCATTGCGCACCGCCCGCTGAATCACCGTCGACGCCAGCTTGACCTTCTCGTCCTCGGTAAGCCCGGAGGGCTTGCTCAGCCGCTCGATCAACGCGCGCTTCTCGGCTTCGATAGCAGCCGCACGCTTGGCATGCTCCTCGGCCTTCTCCGCTTCCTTGAGCGCTGCCTGCTTCTGGATCTCGTGCGCCTTCGGGATCAGGTCATCGATCTTGTTTCGCATGGCTGGGGACTCCTAACCCGATCTTCCACCTTGCCCCCGGAACGGTAGAGATGAGCCGACCGGCTTCCTTGATCCAGATCAAGCAAGCGCGATAGGATCGTCAGCAGTGTCGATCAGGATTCGCCTGCGGTGTTATTGCGACCGGGAGACTTGGCTTGAGCGAACAGATGCATCCGGCGGCCCCCCATCATCTGCCGTTTTTCATTCCCGGCGCCGACGGGTCGGACACCCTGATGGTGGTGATGGGCATTTTCCTCGTAGCCACCGTCTTGTGGGTTGGCACTCTGTACTGGAAGCTGCACAGCCTGCCGGAGCGCATGGCGCACAAGAGCCAGAAACTTCAGTTTGAGATCGTCGCCGTTCTCGGCTTGATATCGCTTTTCACCCACATGCATATCTTCTGGGTCGCCGGCCTGTTGCTGGCGCTCATCGACCTGCCGGATTTCGGCACGCCGATGCGCAGCATCGCAGATTCCGTCGAGCGCATAGCCGACGCCACGCCGGGCGCTGCCGAACCGGTAGCCGAATCCGGACCTGGCGGCAGTCCCGACGGCCGGACGCCCGCGAAGCAAGAGGTGCACAACCATGCTTGAGCTGATGATCTGCTCGCTGGTGACGATCCTGCCGGATTACCTCTACCGCCGCTATTGGCAAGGCAAGCGGTTCGGCAAGGAGATCACGTTCTTCTCTGTCTGGTATGAACTGAGATGGGGGATTACCGGCTGCCTGATGCTCACGATCTCGCTGATCACGATGATCTTCTATTTTCATCCCTCGACATCCTCGGCGGCGATCTACTTCAGGACCGTGCCGATCCTGCCCGAAGGCTCCGGACGTGTCGTCGAGGTCAATGTTGGCTTCACCGCGCCGGTGAAGAAGGGGGACGTTCTGTTCCGGCTCGACAGTTCGAAGCAGGAGGCCGCGCTCGAGACCGCCAAGCGAAAGATCGCCGAGGTGGATGCGTCGTTGATCGCGGCGCAGGCCGACGTCGTAAAGGCGGACGCTCAGATCGGGGAGGCGAAGGCCTCCTTGCAGCAGGCCAAGGACGAGCTGGAGGTGAAGAGCGAGTTGCAGCGCCGCAATCCCGGCATCGTGCCGCAGCGTGACATCGAGAAGCTGCAGGTGCTGGTTGATCAGCGGCAGTCCGGCGTCGATGCCGCCAGCGCCGTTAAGGAATCGGCGACGTTGCGCGTCTCCACGCTGTTGCCGGCCGAGAAGGCGAGCGCCGAGGCTGCGCGGGCGCAGGCGCAGGTGGATCTCGACAAGACTTTCGTCCGTGCCGGCGTCGATGGCCGCGTCGAGCAATTCCTCGTTCGCCCCGGGGACCTCGTCGCCCAGATCATGCGGCCGGCCGGAATCCTGATACCGGACGAAGCGGGCCGCAACAGGTTGCAGGCGGGATTCGGGCAGATCGAGGCCCAGGTGATGAAGCCCGGCATGGTTGCGGAAGCCACCTGCATGTCGAAACCCTGGGTGATCATTCCACTGGTCGTCACCAGCGTGCAGGATTTCATCGCCGCCGGCCAGTTTCGGGCCAGCGAGCTGTTGATCGACCCGCAGAATCTGCAACAGCCTGGTTCGATCCTCGTGTTCCTCGAGCCGCTCTACAAGGGCGGCCTTGACGGCGTGACGCCGGGCAGCACTTGCATCGTCAATGCCTACACCAGCAACCATGACGAGATTTCCGATCCGAAAACCGGGGCGTTGAAAGGCTTTGCCCTGCATGCCGTCGACGCGACTGCACTCGTTCATGCCTTGCTGCTACGGATCCAGGCTCTGCTGCTGCCGATCAAGACGCTGGTGCTTAGTGGCCACTGACGGGTGCGAACAGGGAGACAGCAGATGAAACCGGTCCGTAAGCTTCGCGCAATCGTGGCGACGGGCATGATCTTCGGATTGCCGGGTTACGCGCAGGCTTTCGATCTCACGGGTGCCTGGGCCACGAGCGCCGAGCAATGCCGAAAGGTGTTCGCCCACAAGGGCAGGGCGAACCAGCTGACCTTCACGAACTTCTCAGGCGTCTATGGCGGCGGATTCATCGCCGAGCCCGATCGCCTCCGGAGCAAGTTCGAGAACTGCAAGATCAAATCGCGCAAGGACGACGGCCAGACCATCAACATCATCGTCGGTTGTGCGTCCGGAATCATGGTATCGAATGTGCAGTTCTTCCTTAAGGCCGTCGACGACGATACCATTACGCGCCAATTCCCGGGCATCGAGGGGATGGAGGTCAACTATCATCGTTGCAAGATCTAGAGGCATCCGCTCCCCGCGCTGGCTCAGCGCCGCCGGACCGTTGTCGGCTGGCGCCGAACCGATCGAGTGATGCGCCGTGGATCCCAGCAGGTTGCCGAGGTCATTGCGCATCGCCCTGGTGGCCGGCCTTGTGCTTTTGGCGGGGGGTGCGAGCCTGTTCGCCTATCGCTGGTACGAGCGGCCGGCGACCCTGACGATCGCGGTTGGGTCGCTGGACGGCGAGGCCGGGAGGCTGGTCTCGGCGATCGCAGGAAAGTTCGCCCAATCGAAAGCACCAGTCCGGCTCAGCCTGGTCCAGACGCCGGGACCGCTTGAGTCCGCCAAGGCATTCGCGTCCGGAAAGGTGGACCTCGCGGTCGTCCGTGGAGACGTCGGCGATCTATCGCAGGCCCAGGCCGTGATCGTGTTGGCCCACGCCACCGTCCTGTTGGTCGCGCCGCCCGGCGCTGCGATATCTGACGTGGCGGAGTTGAAACGCGTCGCGATCGGTGTGATCGGCGCCGAAGCCAATCAGAAGCTGATCAAGGTGCTGACCGACGAATACGATCTGACGCGCGCGGGCGTGACGTTCAAGCCGCTTGCCCCCGCGGACGCGCGCCGGGCGCTCGACACCAAGGAGGTACGGGCGATTCTGCTCGTCATGCCCTTGACCGAAAAATATCTTTCGCTGCTGCGCAATGTCTTCGCGCGCACCACGCGAGCCGGCCCGGTGATGATCGCCATCGAGTCCGCCGGAGCGATCGCCGAGAAAGAGCGCGCCTATGAAAGCTTCGACGTACCCAAGGGAACCCTGCGCGGCTCGCCGCCTGTTCCTGCTGATGACCTGACGACGCTGCAGACGTCGTTTTATCTGGTGGCACAGAAGAAGCTCGGGAATGACGTGATCAGCGACCTGACGCAGTCGATCATGAACGCGCGGCGAGAGTTGCTCGCCGAACTGCCGGCGCTCTCCCAGATCGCTACGCCTGATACCGACGCGGGCGCCTACATTCCCGTGCATCCCGGGGCGGCAGCGGTCTATGAGGGGACCAGGGAGAGCTTTCTCGATCAATGGGGCAATGCGATCTTCCTGGCGCCGATGATCGCTGGCGGGCTTGCGTCGGTGCTCGCGGCGGCGTGGAAGTTTCTCCGCTCGAGCGAGACACCGAGCCGGAAGGAGGCGCTCGACACGCTTTATGCATTGGCAGGGCGAATTCGGATGGCCAGGCGTGTGTCGGATCTCGAAGAGATCGAGCGCGAAATCGATCAGGTGCTGCGTACGCAGCGCGAGCAGCCGGTCGCGGACGACAAGGCCGAGCGTGCCGTCACGGCGGTGAACGTTGCGGCCCATCGGCTCGAGAACCTGATTCACGACCGCCGCATCCACCTTGCGTCGCGACAGCCGGGCCAGGCCGGAAGCCAGGTCGAAAGCTGAGCCGAAGGACAGTTTCCTTGATCTCGATCAAGGAGGGGAGGGGATCGTGGCCGATGCTGTCGACCGTTGGTGTCGATGGAGGTCGCGATGTTCCGTTGGGGCAAGATTCTGCTCGCGGTTGTGCTGGTGTCGGTGACGTCCGTTGCCGCATTCGCGCAAACGGCTGACAAGCCGCCCGCCCAGACCAGCCCGCCCGCCCAGGCTAGCCAGCCGGCTGCGGCAACCCAGCCGACCGATCAGCTCCTGAAGCCGGAACAGCTGGAAGCCCTGGTGGCGCCGATCGCGCTTTACCCGGACTCGCTGCTCGCCAACGTGCTGGCGGCGTCGACCTATCCGCTCGAGGTCGTGCAGGCCGATCGCTGGCTCAAGGAGCGCAAGAGCCTGAAAGGGGATGCGCTGAAGGCCGAGGTCGACAAGCAGGCCTGGGATGACAGCGTGAAGGCGCTCACCAGCACCGCCGACGTGCTCGCGATGATGAGCGACAAGATCGATTGGACGAAGAATCTGGGCGATGCCGTGCTGGCGCAGCAGCCCGACGTCATGGATGCGATCCAGCGGCTGCGCAGCAAGGCGCAGGCCAACAACAAGCTGGTGACGACCAAGCAGCAGAAGGTCAGCGTCCAGACCCAGGAGAACAAGCAGGTCATCGTCATCGAGCAGACCGATCCGAACACCGTCTATGTGCCCTATTACGATCCCGCCACGGTCTATGGCGCGTGGCCCTATGCAGACTATCCGCCGTATTATTTCGGCTATCCGTCCTATATCGGCGCCGGTGTTGTCGCGGCAGGTCTTGCATTCGGCGCCGGATGGGCGATCGGACGCTGGGGCAATTATTGGGGTGGCGGCTTCAACTGGGGCAATCGCAACGTCTATGTCAATCATCGGACCACCAACATCGCAAATGGCTGGCAGCACAATCCGGCGCACCGCCAGGGCGTCCGCTACAACAACAGCAACGTCCAGCAGCGCTTCGGCGGCAACGCCAATCGGGCTAGTGCCAGCGATCGGATGGATTTTCGCGGCCGCGATGGTCAGCAGGTCCTCAAGCCCGGCGGCGATCGCCCGGGTGCTGATCGCGCAGGTGACCGGGCAGGAGACCGCGGTGATCGCGCCGGAGATCGCGCTGGAGATCGTGGAGGCGACCGCGCCGGAGACCGTGCGGGCGATCGCGGCAAAGGCGGTGACCGTGCCGGTGCCGCCGATCGCGCCAAGGGCGGCGACCGCGCCGGTGCCGGCAACAAGGCCAAGGGCGGCGGCGATCGCGCCAAGGCCGCCAACCGCGGCAATGCCGGTAACCGCGCAGCAGCGGCGAATCGTGGCGGTGGCAGTCGCGGTGGCGCCATGAACGTATCGTCCGGGCGGGCAGCTGCGGCGGCATCGGCGCGCGGGCGATCGAGCATGGCCAGCATGCCACGCGGCGGCGGCGGCGCAAGTTTTGCCGGCCGTGGCGGGGGCGGAGGCGGCTTCCGCGGTGGTGGCGGAGGTGGCGGCTTCCGCGGCGGCGGCGGCGGTGGACGACGCTCCGACATCGCGCTCAAGCACGATATCGAGCTGCTTGGACATCTCACCAACGGCCTCGGCTACTATCGCTTCAGCTATCTCGGTAGCAGCAAAGCCTATGTCGGCGTGATGGCGCAGGAGGTCGAGCAGGTCATGCCGGCGGCGGTGACGCGCGGCGCCGACGGCTATCTCAGGGTCTATTACGACAAGCTTGGGCTCAAGTTCCGCAGCTACAACGACTGGCTTGCGGCCGGCGCGAAGATTCCATCCCCGTCGGAGGCATCACGATGACAGGCCCCTCATACTCGCGACTGGATTGTATTGCCTCCATCGGCATGGCCGCGGCAACAGCACTCGCCTTGCTGCTATCTCCTGCGCGCGCCCAGCAAGGCTTCCCCAATCCGGAAGACGCGGCGTCCGCCTTGGCAACCGCCGTCAAGGCCGGCACCAGCCGGGCGATGCTGAAGGTGCTGGGCCGCGATGCCGCCGATATCATCGAGTCGGGCGACGATGTCGCCGACGCCAATGCGCGAGAGAGCTTTCTTTCTGCCTACGACGCCAAGCATTCGATCAAGGCTGACGGCAACAAGAAGGCCACCTTGATTTTGGGGAGGGACGATTTCCCGTTCCCGATCCCGCTCGTCAACAACAATGACGGCTGGAGTTTCGACGCCGCCGCGGGGCGGCGCGAAATCCTCTACCGCAGGATCGGCCGCAATGAGCTGGCCGCGATCCAGACCAGTCTTGCCTATGTCGACGCACAGAACGAATACGCAGAGAAGGATCGCGGCGAGGGTGTGGGCGCCTATGCCCAGCGCATCGTCAGCAGGCCGGGCAAGACGGACGGGTTGTTCTGGCGCGACGACAAGGATCCAAGCCCGCTCGGCGAGCTGGCCGCCCAGGCCGCCGCGGAAGGCTACAAGGTCGGCGAGCAGAGCATGCCGTACCACGGCTACTACTATCGGATTCTGAAGGCACAGGGCTCCGACGCCCCGGGCGGCGCGCTGAACTATGTCGTGAAGGGCAAGATGATCGGTGGATTCGCGCTGGTCGCCTATCCCGCCGAATACGGCAATTCCGGCGTCATGACCTTCCTGGTCAATCACGCAGGCACGGTCTATCAAAAGGATCTCGGCTCACGCACCGATTTCCTCGCCAAGCGCATGATCGTTTTCGATCCGGATCAGACCTGGAAGAAAGTGGATCCGGCAAATCCCTGAGCGAGGAGGGGGCTGCAGTGACGCGATCCATGATCCGTTCCGTCGTACTGGCGCTTGTCGCGATGGACCTCTTGGTCGCGCCATGCTTCGCGCAGGCCGTCGGCCACGTCCAGGTCAAGTTCGTGAAGGCGGCGCTCGTCGTGGGCGGCGGCGGCGGCAGCGGCACGTTGACCTACCGCGGGCGGCACTATCGGTTCATCGCGTCCGGCTTCAGCCTCGGCGTGAGTGCCGGTGCGTCGGTGACCTGGCTGGAGGGCACCGCCTCAGGCATCAGGGACGTCAACGATTTCGCCGGCAGCTACGCGCTGGTCGGAGCAGGTGGCGCATGGGCTGGTGGCGTAGGCGGGGTGAGCCTGCGAAATGAACACGGCGTGGTTCTGATGCTCAAGGGGCCGAAGGCAGGATTGGAATTCGCCGCCAATCTGGGCGGGCTTACGATCTCGCTGCGCTGAGCTCGGGCTCGATTCGCCCTGCCTCAGATGGGCCGCAGGTGGCAGGTGCCTCCGCCGAGCGACGACCAGCGTCCGGGGTGCGGCACTGAGCGATGGATTGATCTATCTCAAGGCCGGGTCCGAGGCGCAGGTGCAGCTTGCACCTGACGGGGGGCGATACGTCATCCAGATAACCGGGAGGTCTAAGCATGTACCGGCACATTCTCATTCCGACAGATGGGTCGGAACTGGCGGAGCAAGGGGTGAAGCACGGTTTGGCGTTGGCGAAATCCGTCGGAGCCAAAGTATCGGTCGTCTTCGTCGTTGAGCCGCTCTCGGAAATAGGAGGGCGGTACCGTGATCTGCTCGCGAGATTTGCCGAGATACGCAAGGAAGAGGCCACGAGCGCGCTGGATCGTGCCGCACACGCGGCCAGGGAGGCCGGCGTTCCCTGCGAGACAAGCCAGGCCGAGAGCGGGCAACCCCATCAAGCCATCATCGCGGCAGCCGAGGATAAGGGCTGCGATCTCATCGTTATGTCATCGCACGGGCGCAGCGGGCTCTCCATGCTGCTCATCGGCAGTGTGACAAACAAGGTGCTGACGCAAGCAAAGACTCCGGTCCTTGTCTGTCAGTGAGCGTGCAGATCGCTGGATGGAAAGTACTGTGCATGGAGCTTGGGAGAAATCGAATGAACAAAATCGCTGTGTGCCTGGCTCTTGCCGGTGCGACGCTATCCGGCCCGCTGCAGGCGCAGACGAGCGTCGATATGGCGCGGATAACTTGCTCGCAATACCTCGCCATGTCCCCGGGCGATTCTTCCGTATTTTCTGCCTGGATGAGCGGCTGGTTCAATCAGAAGAAGGGATACGTCTTCGTCGATCTCAACGCGTATGCGCGAAATGTCGCAAGCGTAAAGGCGTGGTGCGCGACCAATCCCACTCAGACCGTGATGGCCGGCCTTGAGCGCTCTACGGCCGGCCAGTGATCAAACAGGGTTGGAAGATAACAATGAAACCATCGATCCTTGCCGTTGCGACCGTTGCACTCCTCGCCACCAGCGTCGTGGCCAAAGCGCAAGTCGTCGTCGATCTGTCCCTCATTACCTGCAAGCAATTGCTGGAGGCGGATCAGGAACGACAAACGCTGATCAGCTCCTGGATGTCGGGCTATTTCAGCGCATCGAAGAACCTGACCGTCGTCGATTTTCGCTACGTCGAGCGGAACGGCAAGGTTATCGGCAAGTACTGCAAGTCGCACAAGGCGGACACCGTAATGAATGCGATGCAAAAGAACTGGCGCTGATCATCGTCGCTGCGATCGCGCGAGCCTTGGAGGGCATTCTTGTCCGTCGCGTCTGCGATGAAGCCGGCGATGCCAACGGTCGGCAGGCTCGTCGCTTCACTCGCGCTTCCGATCGAACCGGCTGTCTCTCAATGCCGGCCGCGGCTCCCGTATTTTTACGGTCCGGGCGCTTGACCGAGGTCAAGGCGCGGCCACTGGCAAGATGGTGTGTCGCTAGGGCTGTTCGCTCTCTCCGGTGTCGCGGTGTCGGCCATCTGGTATGTCACTTATGAAATTCGCCGACGTGGTCTGCTGGCTCGAAGGGCGCGCAGTCCTCGCGAGACCAGGACATTTGCTACTGAATCGGAAGCCAAGGCATTCGCGCGATCAAAACTGGACGAAGGGCTGGTCGTGTTTGCCGGCACCATCAATCCGCACCTCCCCAGGCAATTGATCCCCTCGCAGAACATCGCCGATTGGCTCGTCGAACAGTGAGTCGGCTCCGGCGCTTCCTCTCCGGCAGCACGAGCTTCGTGCTGCACCGAATGTTGAAAGCACAGCCCAAGCACGGTGTTGGTTTGCCCTTGAGTGTTGCCATTTTGGCACGCGCCTTTTCGTGACTCACATCTAGGCTTCGATCACTGCCCCGATCGGGCGAGCGCAAGGACTGCTTTTCTCGATTGACGCGAAGAGACCCGGAGATCATTCCATGAAGAGATTTTTGCTTTCTGTCGCCGCGATTATCGGCATGGCCACGCCGGCGTTGTCGGCTGACATGGCCGTCAAGGCGGCGCCTGTGCCGGTTCCTCCGCCGGTCTACAACTGGACCGGCTTCTATATCGGTGCGAACGGCGGTTGGGGTGAGAGCCGCACCTGCTGGGACTTCATCCCCGCAGTCGGAGGTGTCGTGGCCGATGGATGCAGCTCGCGCTCCGGTGGCGTTTTCGGCGGACAGCTCGGCTATCGCTGGCAGGCTGGCCAGTTCGTCTTCGGCCTGGAAGGACAGGGTGACTGGGCGGACCTGAAGAGCTCGCGCCTCAGCCTGATCGATCCGAGGTTCTCGACGACAACGAAGACCGACGGACTGGGCCTTTTCACTGGCCAACTCGGCTGGGCCTGGGATGCCGCGCTGTTCTACGTGAAGGGCGGTGCAGCGGTCACCAGCAATCGCTATGACATCTTTACCACGGTCGGCGGAATCGGGGTCGCGTCGGCGACATCGACCCGTTGGGGCGGTACCGTCGGCGTGGGCTTCGAGTACGGGTTCACCCCGAACTGGTCCGTCGGGCTCGAATATGACCGTCTGTTCATGGGCGATGCCAACAACACGTTCTCGGTGGTCAATCCCATCGTGGCCGGCGCCGCCAACCGGATCGGACAGGATGTGGATCTGCTGACGATCCGCCTGAACTATCGGTTCGGTGGGCCGGTCGTCGCCAGATACTGATCTCCCTGGATGGATGTAATTTGGGCCCCGGCATTCTTGCCGGGGCCTTTCTTTTGGTTTTGGCGGCTACCGGACCAAATGTCCGAAGTGCGGCAAGCGCCGCTGTCAGCGCTTTGCGGCTGCGCCCTTCGCTGCCTCGTAGGCGTCGCGATAGCCTCTGGCGATGGTCCGAACGCCTCGCCCGATATCATCATAGACATCGTCGGGCAGGTTCGCGAGCGAGACGCGAAGCGACCATTCGGGCGCATCGAATCCGCCGCCGTTCAACAGCACGATCCCGTGGGCTTCAGCCAGCCTGAACGCGAGGTCCAGCGGATGGACGTTCTTCTTCAGGTATTCAACCGCCTCGTCGCCGATATTCTTTCGGGCCCAGAACTCGAAATCGATCAGGGCGTAGTAGGCATCATAGCTCGGATTCGGGGTCAGCTTGTCGGCAAGCCCGAGGCCGTCGAGCAGCGACCACAGGCGCTTGTTGACGATCTCCATGCAGGCGGCCTGATAGGCCTTCTTTTCGTCCATCATCTCCGCGAGCGAGAACAGGCTCATCATCACCTGCTGCGGCAACGACAGGCCCGCAGTGTGATTGAGCGCCACGTCGCGGCTGTCGGCGACGATGCGGTCGATCAGCTTGAGCTTGCGCGGTTCGAGCGTAAGCGGCCCGTAGCGCTTGTCGAGCGCCTTGACGGCCTCGTCCGGGAGCTTGGCGATCATCTTGTCGAAGATGTTGTCCTCGTGGATGGCGATCGCGCCGAGCCGCCATCCCGTGCAGCCGAAATACTTCGAATAGGAGTAGACGCCGATGGTGTTGTGCGGCAGCTCGCCCAGCAGCGAACGGAACCCGTGCACGAAGGTGCCGTACACGTCGTCGGTGAGGATCATCAGGTCGGGGCGCTTGGTCCTGACCAGATTGGCCAGCTTGGCAACTGTCTCCTTGCTTAACGCCATCCCCGGAGGGTTGGACGGATTGACCACGAAGAAGGCCTTGATCTTCGGATCCTCCAGCTTCTTGATCTCCTCGTCGGTGAACTGGAACTTGTTCTCCTGCGGAGCCCTGATCTGAACCACCTTCAGGTCGTAGTCTTCCAGGTGCGTCATCTCGATGTAGGGCGTGAAAATCGGCGTCGCCAACGCGATCGTATCGCCGGGCACCAGCAGCCGGTTGGCCTTCAGCGACTTGAAGAGGTAGCACATCGCCGCCGTCCCGCCCTCGACCGCATAGATGTCGAATTTTCCGGCCGGCCGGGGCTCGCCGCAAACCGCCCACATCAGGTATTCGTGCACGATCTTTTCGTTATGCACCAGCATGCGGTCCGGCACCGGGTAATTGTCGCCGATGATCGAATCGACCAGCTCGTGGACGAAGGCGTCCGGGTCGAAGCCGAATTTCTTGACCGCAAAGGGCAGCATCTCGGTCAGGAAGCTCGCACCCGGCATGTCCTTGTGCTGCTTGAGCCAGACTTCGAACCGGCCGGCGATGCCGCTTGCCTGGGGCATGCCGCCGATGCCCGCCGGGTGCTCCATCACCCGCTTACTCTCGGTGACGGCGAATTGTCCCAGCAGGAAGAAGCCTTCGCGCGGCGTCGTGGCCACCCAGTTCGGATTGCCCCGCCCGGCGTTCAGGAAGGGCATCTGGCTCCGCTTCGAATTGCTCTTGGCGAGGTTGATCAGCTCGTCCTTGATCTCGAAGGGGCTCAACGCCTCGAATTTCTTCAGGGTCAGAAGATCGGCCATTTGACACTCCCGGGGCGATGCGTGCTGTTGGAATGGAGGCGACAGGCTCCGTTGCCTGCGCAATCGCGCGCAGCATGATCGGCGACCGGTTACGAGCCTTGATCTATGTCAACGGTCACGCGCAGGCGATGCGATGCTGCGACGGATAGTCGCTCACGATGCGAGTGCGCGGCACATGTGTGGTGTCGGCAAGATCATGAAATCGCGAGGCTCTCGCAGCTGCGGTTGACATAGATCAACATCCTGCTCGCCAACCGCCGTCTGATGTCGACCGATACGGTTGCTCGCCCTTTTCGGCACCCGTGCACGAGATCGAAGCGGGCGCACGCCGAAGCCCCGGGACAGCATGAACGGGTGACATCATGATCGATTGGCTCTTCCAGACGCTCCGCACCTATCCCGAAATTGCGATCTTCCTCTCGCTGGCCCTGGGCTACTATTTCGGTTCCTTCACCTATAAGGGGCTTGGACTGGGCGCGGTCACCGCGACACTGGTTGCCGCTGTCATCATCGGCCAGATCGGGATCACTATATCAGGGCCGCTGAAGCCGTTCTTCTTTCTGATGTTCCTGTTTGCAATCGGTTACGGTGTCGGACCGCAATTCGTGCGCGGTATCGCGCAGGACGGCGTCCCGCAGGCGATTTTCGCGGCCGTGGTCTGCGTCTTCTGTCTGCTGTCCGCCTATCTCGGCGCCAAGGTCGCCGGTTACGACGTCGGATCGGCGATCGGGCTCTATGCCGGCTCGCAGACGATCTCCGCGTCGATGGGACTCGCGACCGACGCCATCAATCGCCTTGGTCTGCCCGCGGACGAAGCCAAGAAGCTGCTCGATGCCATGCCGGTCGCCTATGCCGTGACCTATATCTTCGGCACGGTTGGGTCGGCGATCGTGCTGGCGCTGCTCGGACCGGCGCTGCTCGGGATCGATCTCGAAGCCGCGTGCAAGAAATACGAGGAGGAGCATGGCGGCAAGAAGGAGCTGGGCGGCCCAGGGACGGCCTGGCACCAGTTCGATGTGCGCGCCTATCGCGTTCATGAGCGCGGACCCGTCGCCGGCAAGACCGTCGGGCAGGCCGAGGCGCTGCTTCCCGATCATCGCATCTTCGTCCTCCGGCTCCGGCAAGCCGGCAAGATCGTGGAGGCAACCTCCGACACCGTGATACATGCCGGCGATGTCGTCGCCGTCGCCGGGCGCCGCGATGTGCTGGTGCAGCTGATCGGCGAGCAGGCCGAGGAAGTTGACGATCGCGAGCTGCTGGCGGTGCCGATCGAAGGTGTCGATGTCTACGTGACCAGCAAGGACGTCGACGGCAAGACGCTGGAGCAACTGGCCAAGGAACCGGGCGCTCGCGGCGTATTCCTGCGCAAGATCGCCCGGGGGGCGATCGCGACCGAGATTCCGATCCTGCCGAACACCAAGATCAATCGGGGCGACATCCTCACCCTGGTCGGCCGCACGTCCGATGTCGCTGCCACCACAAAGATGCTGGGCCGGCCGGACCGTGCAACCGATGTTGCCGACGTCGCCTTCATCGGGGCTGCGATCGCGATCGGCGCCCTGGTCGGCGCCTTCGTCTACAAGATCGGAAGCGTGCCGCTGACGTTGTCCACCTCCGGCGGCGCATTGATCTCAGGTCTGTTCTTTGGCTGGCTCCGGTCCGTGCACCCGACCTTCGGCCGCATCCCGTCACCCACCGTGTGGTTCATGAACTCGGTCGGCCTGAACGTCTTCATTGCCGTGGTCGGAATCTCCTCGGGCCCGGGATTTGTCGCCGGCCTGCAAAAGCTCGGCTTCAGCCTGTTCCTTTGGGGCGTCGTCGTGACCACCGTGCCGCTGATCCTGGCGATGTTCGTCGGCAAATACGTGTTCCGCTTCCACGACGCGATCCTGCTCGGATGCTGCTCCGGCGCGCGCACCACGACCGCTTCGCTGGGCATGATCAACGACCGCGCGAAGAGCCAGATTCCCGGTCTTGGCTACACCGTCACCTATGCGGTCGGAAACACGCTGCTGACGATCTGGGGCATGGTGCTGGTGATGATGATGACATAGCCGCGGCGCGGGACCGTGTTGAGACGATGTTGAGCTGGCTGGCGCAATTTCTCGTTCGTTATCCGGAGCTCGCGCTGTTCCTGGTGATCGCCGCGGGCTACTGGATCGGAAGCTTCAAGATCGGCGCTTTCAGCCTCGGCCCGGTGACGGGCGCGCTGTTCGCAGGACTCGCGGTCGGCGATTTCGCGCATGTGCCCGTCTCCAGCATGACCAAATCGTTCCTGTTCCTGCTGTTCCTGTTCGGGGTCGGCTATTCGGTCGGTCCGCAATTCGTGCTGGCGATGAAGCGCGACGGGCTGAAGCCCATGCTGATGGCCGTTGTCGTGAGCCTCACCGGTCTTGCGGCGGCGATCGTCGTGGCACGCGTGCTGCGGCTCGACCCCGGCTTTGCCGCCGGGCTCCTGTCGGGCGCGCTCAGCCAGAGCGCTGCAATGGGTACGGCGACCGACGCGGTCAATTCCCTGCCTGTGTCCGAGGCACAGCGCGCGTTGTTTGTCTCGCATATCGCGGTCGCGGATGCGGTCTGCTACATCTTCGGCTATGCCGGCGTGATCACGTTTTGCACCATTGTCGTTCCGGCGCTGCTCAAAATCGATCTGAAGGCGGAGGCGCTCAAGCTAGAGCAGACCCTGGGCATCACGCGCGCCAAGCCCGGCCTCGCGTCGGCCTGGCGCAAGTTCGAACTGCGCGCCTACCGGCTGGATGCTCACGCTGCGATCGTCGGACTGACAGTTGCGGCCGCCGAAACGCGCGTACCCGGGCAGCGTGTATTCATCCACCGCATCCGTCGCGGCGAGCGCGTCCTCGAGGCGGAGCCTGCAACGGTGCTGGCGGCAGGCGATGTCGTCGCGCTGTCGGCGCCGCGCCAGATCATCGTCGAACTGATCGGACCGCGCGGGGAGGAGGTCGAGGACCGGGAGCTCCTCGATATCCCCGTGGTCGCGGCGGACGTGTTCCTGATCAACGCGAAGCTCGCGGGCAGCAGCCTCCAGCAGGCGTCTGAACAAGACTGGACGCGCGGCCTTTATCTGCGCTCCGTGAGCCGGGGCGGTGAAGCGCTTCCGATCGCTGCGGGCACGGTTCTGGAGCGCGGCGATCTGCTGAGCATCGTGGGTCCTGAAACCGTGGTGCAGAACGCGGCCAAGAGCATCGGCGTCATCGTCGCGCCCAGCACCACGATCGATTTCGTGGTGCTGGGGCTCGCGATTTTCCTCGGCGGCCTCCTTGGCGTTCTCATAAGCTTTTCGGTTGGCGGCATCACGATCTCGCTGAGCACCAGCGTCGGCACGCTGCTCGCCGGACTTCTGGTCGGCTACCTCCGTACGCGTCTGCCGTATTTCGGCCGGATCCCCGACGGCGCCATCAGCCTGATGACATCGCTCGGACTGGCTGCGTTCGTCGCCCTGACCGGGATTCATGCCGGGCCGATCTTCCTTTCCGCGATACGCGAGTCGGGCATCGGGCTGCTGCTGGGCGGCATGATCGTCACCCTGTTGCCGCAGATCGTCGGCTTCTGCTTCGGCCATTTCGTGTTGCGCATGAACCCGATCCTCCTGCTCGGTGCGCTGACTGGAGCACAGACGGTCACGGCCGCGATGGCGGCCATTCAGGAGCGCTCGGGCAGCTCCGTGGTGGTGCTTGGCTACACGCCCGCCTATCCGATCTCCAATATTCTGCTGACGACCTGGGGATCGATCATGGTCGTTGTTTTCGCTGGATGACGGGGCAGGGACGGCTCGCGCCTACCTCGCCATTGAGAGCGGCGCACAAGCGAGCGTCCCCCTGGTCCGGACGACCGTATTCCGCCTGTTCCGAACTGAACCGCGGTTTCCAACGAGTCCCTGCGGCTGAAGGGTCAGCGCGCCCGGCGGGACGAATCTCGAGATCCGGATCGATGCCTTTTATGAAGTCCCTCTGCTGGCCGCGTGGCCCAGACTGCGCCGATGTTGCAGGGGACTAACGCGCATTTCAGAGCGAAACATGAATATGAATGCGGAGGCCGATGAGTAACCCAGCCGCATCGCGATCTCTGTGATCGGCAGGTCGCTGCCCAACAATTCGATAGCCTTGAGCAGGCGGAGACGCTGACGCCATGCACGCAAGCTCATGCCGACTTCGCGCTCGAAGTGTCGCGTCAAGGTTCGCGGCGACATGCCAATCTCACGCCCCCATCTCTCGGCGTGGCGCGGATTCGCAGGATCGGCGTAGAGGGTTTCACAGAGGGCCAGCAAGCCCGGGTGGGTGGGCCAGGGTAACGCTGCCGAGATCGGCGTCGCCCGCCGCAACTGATCGAGGATGAGCGCGATAACGCGGTCGGCGTAGCGACGATCCTCGCTTTTCAGCGACGCGGCTTCCACGATGAGCGTCCGCAGGAGCGGGGACACATGGATGACGGTCGTGCGCGAAGTCATGCCTTGGCTGGCAGCATTGGCGACCCAGAGGCTCCGGAATTCCGCTCCCATCAGCGAGCCGACCGAATGCTTCGTACCGGCCGGCAGCCAGACGGCCTGTTCCGGAGAAATGACGACGCGCCGTCCATCCGCCTTCACGGTGAGCGCGCCCGAGATCGCGTAGACCAGCTGATTCCAGCTGTGACTGTGTTCGGCGAAGTAGCTCCTCGCGGGAAGAGACTGCACCCGAACGATCAAAGGCTTCGGTGATCCGAGGCCCTGCGGGGCATCGACCGTCTTCCAGCCGGCATTCCCTGGCGAAATGTGACGTTTCATCGACATAAATTGGCAATCTGTAGAAGGAAATTCTCCTTAACTCCGACGCGGTGATCCACGGCCCGGTGGATCGGCCACTGGTCTGATCGGCGACGTCCCATCGACGGACATCTAACGGCGGAGCAAGCCGCAACGTGAACTTCAATTTTTCCGTTCCCACCCATGAGGCGCCGACCGCCATTCGCCGCGAGCGCAACAATGTCGCAAGGCTGGCTGTCGCCCAGGCTCAGGCGCCAACGGCGGGCGTTGTCGCGCAGCGCTATGGCCGGCGCACGACATTTCTGTTCGGTGCAGGCAGCGGCGTCCTCGCTGGCTTGATTGCGCTCCTTGCGGTACTCAACGCGTCATTCCCGCTATTCTGCGCCGGGACCTTCTTTGGCGGCGTCTACGCGGCCGTGGTGCTCTCGTTCCGCTTTGCGGCGGCCGATTGCGCAGCACCTGAACGGCGTCCGCGCGCGCTCTCGGCCGTGATGGCTGGCGGTGTGTTCGCCGGTGTGATCGGTCCACAGCTTGTGACGCACACCATGAATCTGTGGGCGCCATACCTCTTTGCCACGACGTTTGTCGGCCAGGCGGTGGTTGCGGCGCTCTCCGCGGTTATTCTGGCGGGCGTTGAGCTTCCTCCGCTGACTGCAACGCATCTCAACGCCGGAAGGCCGCTAGCTGTCATTGCCCGGCAGCCGCGCTTTATCCTGGCCGTGATCTGCGGGGTCGTCTCCTACCTGCTCATGAATTTCCTCATGACCGCAGCCCCGCTGGCGATGAAGCTCTGCGGGCTGCCTCAGGAATCGGCCAATCTCGGTCTGCAGTGGCACGTCATTGGGATGTACGCCCCGAGTTTCTGGACCGGCCGCTTGATCACGCGCTTCGGCGCATCCGCGATCGTCGCGGTCGGGCTGGTATTGATTGCGGCCTCTTCGTCGGTGGGCCTGCTCGGGATCGGCTGGAACTTCGGCTTCATCGGCGCCTCCGCGATGGTTCTGGAGTGCCATCGTCCCGAGGAAAAGGCGCGCGTTCAGTCGCTCAATGACTTCGTGGTCTTCGGCACGATGACCGTCGGCTCCTTCCTGTCGGGCGGGCTGCTGTCGTCCTTCAGCTGGTCGACCGTCCAGATGCTGTCGTTCGCACCACTCGTCGCCGCATTGCTGGCACTCATCGGCTTTTCATACCGGCCCACCGCACGACCAAGCTAGCGTCTCGAGGAGAATCCACATGAGCGTAGCGGAAACCCCGGTTCAATATATGGAGCGAACGCGCCAATATTACCGTGCCCTTGGTTACGACAACGACTATGTCTGGGCGAGGTTTGATGATGTCCCTTTCATCAAACCTGCCAAACTGTCATCGGATCTGCGTATCGCACTGATTACCACGGCCAGTCCGCCGGATTTTGACGGCGTCAAACGGGTGTGGTCGGGTGAGGTTTCGCCGCCGCCCGGGAAGCTGTTTACCGACAACGTTGCGTGGGACAAGGAGTCGACCCACACCAATGATCCGGGCAGCTTCCTGCCGGTAGAAGCCGCTTTTGGATTGGTCGGCGAGGGCGCCCTTGTCGGACTGACCCGGCACTTTCACGGCGTGCCGACAGAATACAGCCAACGGAAAACGAACGCGGAGGATGCACCTGAAATCCTGGCACGGGTTCGAAAAGACGGGGCTGATGCTGCGATCCTTTGCCCCCTTTGCCCCGTGTGTCATCAGACCGTAAGCTTGGTGGCCCGGCATCTGGAAGCGAACGGCATTCCGACCGTCATTGTCGGCTCGGCGCAGGATGTCGTGGAGCACTGCGGCGTGCCACGGTTCTATTTCAGGGATTTCCCGCTGGGCAATCCTTGCGGGCATCCCTGGCGACCGGACATGCAGCGCGAAATCATGCGCCAGGCGCTCGCCCTTTTTGACACGGCGACGGCGCCGCGAACGACTGTGAAAGCGCCATTTGCGTGGAAGGAGGAGGGTTCCCTTTGGCGGCCCCGGTATGGAAGAGTAAATCCAGAGGATCGCGAGCGGCTGCTCAAGCTGGGTGACCAGCGCCGCCGGCGGCAAGCCAAGGCCAAGCAGGTTTCCATGGAGGGAGTGTCATCAAAATGACCGAGAGTTCGATGGGAAATCGGGTGGGCGTTCTTGAAGACCGGTACGGCAACCCCTTGAGCACAAGCTCTGCCGCCGCCCGCGACGCATATGTCGCCGGCGTCGACAAGCTGCTCTCGGCTGGGTCGGGGATTGACCAGGCATTCCGCGACGCGATCGCCGCCGACGAAGGTTTTGCTCTGGCGCACATTGCGCTTGCGCGAACCCTGCAACTGCTCGGTCGCGGCAACGAGGTCAAAGCGCCGCTCGAACGCGCGATCGCGCTGGCGCCTGCTACGACTTCGCGCGAGCAAGGTCATATTGCGATCTTTGCCAAGATCCTGAGTGGTCAAGGCGCTGCGGCGGTTTCGGCGATCGCCGAACATATCAAGCACTGGCCGCGCGATGCCATGGTGCTGGCACCGGCCACCGGTGTCTTCGGCTTGATCGGCTTCTCGGGCAAGTCCGGCCGCGAGATTGAGCAACTGGCGATGCTGGAGCCGCTTGCAACCCATTATGGCGATGACTGGTGGTTTCGAACCGTGCTCGCGTTTGCCGAAATCGAGCTGCACAGGCTCGACAGTGGTTTCAGGAATATCGAGACCGCACTTCGTGGTTGTCCCCGCAACGCTCACGCTGCGCATATCAAGGCCCATCTGTTCTATGAGAAGGGACAGCGCGAGGAGGGGCTGGCTTATCTCGAGCAATGGAACGCCGCTTACCCGCGCGAGGCGCAACTGCATTGCCATATCAGTTGGCATCTTGCCCTGTGGTCGCTGGAGACCGGCAGGCGGGATCAAGCCTGGCAGATCTATCGTGAGGCGCTGCATCCGGGCGGCTCGTGGGGGCCGCAAATCAATGTCCTCACCGATTGCGCCTCGTTCCTTGCGCGCGCCGAGATGGCGGGCGAGCCGCGATATCCGGAACTGTGGAGCGAGATCAGCCAGTATGCGGCGAAGTGGTTTCCCAACTCGGGGATCATCTTTGCCGACATGCACAGCGCGCTCGCCTTTGCAATGGCCGGCGATGCGGAGGCCTTGGCCAGGATCATCGAGAACCCGAAGGGACCCGCCGCGGACATGGTGGTGCCCATCGCGCGCGGGTTCGATGGTTTGGCCAAGGGCGACTGGACACGCGTCGTCGATGAGCTAAGGCCCGTCCTGGCAACCCATGAAAGGGTTGGAGGCAGCCGCGCGCAGCGCGACCTGCTGGAATATTCCGTGACTTGCGCCTTGCTGCGCAGTGGTCGCGCCGACGAGGCGCGGCGGCTGATCGCGTCACGACGACCGCAGAATGCGGCGAGCGGCGTTCCGCTCGCGGGGTTCTGAACGTGTCCTGGTTTAGGACCTGCGCTGGTCAAGAGATCCGAAATGGAGAAGCGGTGGGTTTCGGATAGCGCAGCCTGAGGGAGAGTAACGATGCGCATCAACGATGATCTGTCGAAGCCTGTTATCGTTCACGCCTCGAAGCTGGACTGGGTGGCCAGTCCGTCGGCCGGCGTGGATCGGCGCATGCTGTTCCGCATTGGCGCCGAGGTCGCGCGCGCCACCTCGATCGTGCGCTATGCTCCCGGTAGCGCCTTCCCGCGTCATACGCATGGCGGTGGAGAAGAGATTGTCGTCCTTGAAGGTACCTTTCAGGATGAGCATGGCGACTATCCCGCGGGCAGCTACTTCCGCAACCCTCCGGGGACGTCACATGTTCCCGCCTCGAAGGACGGCTGCACAATCTTCGTGCGGCTCTGGCAGTTCCGGGACGAGGACCGGACCCAGGTCGTGCGTCAGCCAGGTGAGGGCCAACAGGTTGCGCCGCGCCCCGGTGCAAGCAACGTCAGCGTGCTATTTGACGACGGCCACGAAGAGGTCCGCCTTGAAGACTGGCGGCCGGGTGAAATCGTCAGCCTTGCGAACGCGCGCGGGCTCGAGTTCTTTGTTCTATCGGGGGGACTAACGATCGGGGGCGAGACGCTGCAGCCGCAGGGCTGGGGTCGGCTACCCGCCGGCGTCGACCTGAAAGCGACGGTGAGGGCGCGAAAATCTGGATCAAGGAGGCGCCGCTGCTGCATCCGGATGTCTGTCGACTTCCCGGGTAGCCGGTACAGTTCTGACCGCCTCCGTTGAGCTCCCTGCAATGGCGAAGCTACTTTGCATGGGGTTGTTTTCGATATTTTGGTTGGGCCGGCCTGTTTCGGCCGGGCAGCGCTCCGAAACATCATGTTGCATTGAACCGATGTTGCGGCTAGGCAATTGAGATGACATGGAAATTTTCCGTCGCCCCGATGATGGATTGGAGCGAGAGTTTAAGCTTTTCAACCGGTTAGATGATGGCGTGTGCACGACGTGTGCACCGGGAGATCGAGAAAATCTCAACACAGCCAACGTGCGCAGGCCTGTGGCGCATGTGCCTGGATCTGAACTTCCGAGGGCAGGGCGAGGCGAGTGCTTAAGTGCGGTCTCAGCTGTTCGACGCGGAATGGTCGAAAACCGTGGGTTTGACTCCCACTCTCTCCGCCATTTTTACGATCTCGTGCGCTAGGTGGTGTGGACTCTAAGGATTCCCTTTTGAGAGCAAATCAGATTCAAGGCTTCTTTTTGGGAGGCGGCCTTGGGTGTGATGGAGCGTTTGGTGTTGAGCGACGCGGCC